>JBDHFN010000129.1:0-7090 GCA_039590375.1 Gemmatimonadota bacterium | reverse complement strand
TGATCCTGCCATTTTGGCATCATCGGGGCGCCTCTTCCGTCGACCTGACAGCCCTCGCCGCCAAAGCGGCTGAAGCGGCGCCTCCGAGTGGCCGTGATGCCTCTAGTAGACTCAAGATCCGGGCCAAGGCCTGGCCGCGACTGGCCGGGCCCGGGGGGGGGTGCTCCGGGCGGGCGGTCCGGTGGGGGGGGTCGGTCCGGTGCTGGGGGGGTTAGCCCGGGAGTTGGCCCGAGACTAAGGCAGGCGCCCTCCGACCACTCGCTTCAACAGGCTTCCACCGGCGACGGATTCGTCCAGCGTGCGACGATTCAGCAGGGCGATCTGTTCGTCGCTCACCGTGGAGGGAAACCGGTCGATGAACTGGCGGAGCGTCATTCTCGACGGAACTCGAACGATTTCGATGCGCGCCGGCTCCACCCCGAGGACGTCGGGATCGCTCACGGGACGGAAGCTTCCGATACTCCCGACGACGTCCCTCTCCTGGGAACGCCATTGATCAGCCACAGCGTAGCCCAGCAGCTGGAAGACCAATCCCCCGTGTTCCACGAAAAGGACCTCGCCCCGCAGTCCACCCTGTTCCGTATCGGCCGTGAAGGATGCCTCCCACGCGGTGCGGCCGTTGACCGACGTCTCGCGAGAGCCACTCCCTCGGATCGCATCCTGCCTCAGGAAGGTCGAGAGCGCACTCTGCGCATCGGTCTCACCCGATTCCACCGTGAGAACGATCAGAGCGTTCTCTTCCGGAGACAATGCCCCCACCTGGGTCTTCTCGTTCACCGTGGTCCATCCCCGGGGGAAATCGAGAGCGAACGCCATGTCCGGGTGAAAGAAGGTCTCCTCCTCGAAGAAGCCCTCCCTCGGGTCCTGACCGAAGGTCATCCCGTCCAGGCTCCGGAGGTACTCCTCCGGCCTGCGCGTGTATCCCGAATAATCCTGCCCCGCCGCCGCGATGATTTCGCGGATGTCCTCCTCGCGGTTCGCCGGGTCGGGGTGGGTCGCGGCCCAACCGGGAACGCGCCCTTCTCCACCCGACGAAAGTGCGAGCGTCTGAAAGACGCCCACCAGAGCGTTTGGATCGTACCCGGCCCGCGTCATGTACCGCACCCCGAGCTCGTCCGACTGGGATTCGTCCCCTCTGCTGTAGCTCAAGTTGAGGAGCCCCAGGCCCACGGACAGCACCCCCGCCACGGAAGCTACGTCCTCGGACAGAATGGATCCCACGCCTAGGCCGATTTGCTGGAGCTGCTGGCGGCTCAACTGGCTGGCGGAGTGGCGCGCGGTGACGTGCCCGATCTCGTGGCCCAGGACCCCGGCGAGCTCGGCCTCGGAGTTGAGGGCGGCCATGATTCCCCTCGTCACGAAGATGAATCCACCCGGCAGCGCGAAGGCGTTCACCATCGGATCGTCCACTACCTTGAACGACCAGGGCAACTGGGGACGCTCCGAACGGGAAGCCATTTCGTTCCCGATGCTGGTGACCGTCGCTTGCAGTTGCTCCGACTCGTACAGCCCGAGGGACTCGGTAATCGGCCCGTCCGCCTCGCGCCCCATCTGGATTTCCTCGGCCTCGCTCATCAGGATGAGCTGGCGCTGGCCCGTGGCCGGGTTCACGGCGCACCCGGTCGCCGTCAGCATCGGCGACGCCAACAAGATGAGTCCGAACGTGAGATTCTGAACCCGACTCCGCATACCTGTCATGAGGCTCTCCCCTGCCTGAATCAGTCTCGTCTCGGTGCTGAAACATAAGGCTGAACCGCCTTGGGGTGATACGGAAACCGGTCCGTGGTGCGTTCTTGACGCGCGACGCGGGCGGCACGAGGTTCCCCTCACCGTCGCACCCACACCGCGCCAACATGACTGTACGGCCCAGCACTATTGGCAGCCCCCGTCCTCTCCGGGTGCGTCCTCCCCGCCACCGGCCTCCCATTATCGTCTTCATGGTCGCCATGACGCTGTGCTGGTCCTGCGTTCGCAGCGCGACCGATGTACCGGAGGACACGGCAGGACGAGAGGCATTCATCGGGGCCTACCTGGACCTTCGCACCACGGCCCTGCGCTTGGGAACGACCGACCTCGGGGATGAGATTCGCGACAGCATTCTGTCGGAGCATGACATCACCGGGCAGGACATGCTCGACTTCGTCGATGCACATGGAGAGGATATCGAGTTCATGCGTGAACTTTGGTCCGAACTCGAGACCCGCATGACCGAGCGTCTCGAACAAATCGCTCGCGATGAAGACGCCGACGGAGCCGACGAGCCCGAGGACGACGAGACCGAGGAATTCGAGGAGACCCGGGGGGTCGACCAGATCGGAGCCGGGGATGCCGGAGTTTCGCCGTAGCTTCAGCGGGGCTCCATGGGAGTCACGGGTGGGATACTGCCGGTCGCTGCGGGCCGGGGATCGGGTGTTCGTCACCGGTACCGCGCCCGTCGCCGAGGAGGGAGGCGTCCACGGCGTGGGGGACGGCTACCAACAGGCCATGCGTTGCCTCGACATCATCCGAGAGGCGCTCGCCTCGCAGGGGGCCGAGCTCAGCCACGTGGTGCGCACGCGGATGTTCGTTACCGACATCGAGCGTTGGGAGGAGTTCGGCAGGGCGCATCAGGAGGTGTTCGGCGATCATCCTCCTACGACCACGATGGTCGAAGTGAGCCGGCTCATCGATCCAGACATGCTGATCGAGATCGAGGCCGACGCAATCGTGACCGACTGAGGGGCAGCGTACTGCGCAGAGGCGTGGGCTGTGGGGAGGGGTGACGGACTTGCGGCGTGACGGACTCGGCGCCTACTCCCACTCGATGGTTGCGGGCGGCTTGGACGATACGTCGTAGCACACTCGATTCACCCCCACGACCTCATTTCCGATCCGGGATGAAATCCGCCCGAGAACGTCGGGCGGGAACGGATACCAGTCGGCGGTCATCCCGTCCCGGGACGTCACGGCGCGGAGCGCGATCACGTTCTCGTACGTGCGATTGTCCCCCATCACGCCCACGGCCTGGACGGGGAGAAGGACCGCGAAGGCCTGCCAGATCTCGTCGTAGAGTCCCGCAGATTTGATCTCGTCGAGGTAGATCTCGTCGGCCTCTCGGAGCACGTCGAGTCGCTCCTTGGTCACGGATCCGAGGACTCGGATGCCCAGCCCGGGCCCGGGGAACGGGTGCCGGCGTATGAACTCCTCCGGCAGACCGAGCTCGCGGCCGACCTGGCGGACCTCGTCCTTGAAGAGTTCGCGGAGCGGCTCGATGAGCTCGAACGGCAGATCCTCCGGAAGGCCGCCGACGTTGTGATGGGTCTTGATCGTCTCCGACGGCCCCCCCGTCGAAAAAGACTCGATGACGTCCGGGTAGAGCGTCCCCTGAACGAGATGACCCGCTCCAGTGCCCTCCTCCGCGGCCACCCGATTGAATACATCGATGAACACGTGGCCAATGCGCCTACGCTTTTCTTCCGGGTCTTCGATTCCGTCGAGCGCGGTGAGGAACTCGTCCGTAGCATCGACGACCACGAGATGGACGCCCATGTGCTTGCGGAACGTTCGCTCGACGTCCTCGCGCTCGTGTTTTCGGAGAAGCCCGTTGTCGACGTGGATGCACGTCAGCCGGTCCCCGATCGCCCGATGCACCAGGGCGGCGGCCACGGACGAGTCGACACCGCCGGACAACCCGCAGATCGCGGTTCCGTCACCCACCGTGGATTGGATCCGCGCGACCGTCTCGTCTATGAAGGCACCCGCCGTCCACGTGGGGCGGCACTCGCAGATCCGGAGCAGGAAATTCGAAATGATCTCCTCACCCCGGACGGTGTGTGCCACCTCGGGGTGGAACTGAACTCCGAAGACGGGGCGCTCCTCGTGCCGAAACGCCGCCACCGGCAGCGTCTCGGTCGAAGCCAGAGCACGGTAGCCCTCGGGCGCCTGATCGACGTGATCGGCGTGCGAGCACCAGACCTGCGTTGACTCCTCCGGAAGGAATCCGTGGAACAGATCCCCGGGCTCGGTCACGTTCAGCTGGGCGCGGCCGTACTCCCGGCGCCCGACGGCCACCTCGCTTCCCTCCATCTGCGCGATCATCTGCATCCCGTAACAGATTCCCAGGATCGGAACGCCCAGGTGCAGAAGCTCGGGATCCGTGGTGGGCACGCCCTCGTCGTAGACCGAGGCCGGGCCACCCGACAGGATGATGCCCTTGGGGGACCACTCCCGGATCCAGTCCAGGGATCGAGTCGGGGGGTGAATCTCGGAGTACACCCGCTCTTCGCGGATGCGTCGGGCGATGAGCTGTGTGTACTGGGAGCCGAAATCCAGAATCAGAATGCGATCGTGCGTCACACCGTCTCTCCCCGGAGCAAATCGTCCAGACTCTCGCGGCGTCGAGCCAGCGTAACCTCGGCACCGTCCACCACGACCTCCGCGGGCTTGGGCCGAGCGTTGTAGTTCGACGCCATCACGAAGCCATAGGCGCCCACCGTATGCAGAGCGAGCAGATCGCCGTGAGAGGGCATCTGAAGCATCCGGTCCCGTGCGAGGAAATCACCGGTCTCGCAGATCGGACCGACGACGTCCACGACTTCGTGGGCCGCATCTTCGCGCGAGATCACCGGCTCGATCCGATGAAATCCCTGGTAGTGGCTCGGACGTATCAGGTCGGTCATCCCCCCGTCCATGATCACGAAAATCTTCGGCCCCGAGCGCTTCACGTAAAGTACCTGGCTCACGAGGATGCCCGCCTCGCCCACGATAGACCGGCCGGGCTCCAGGATCAGGCGTAGTCCTGCCTCGGCCACCCGTGGTACGACCATGGCCGCCAGGTCCTCGATGGACATCCCGTCCTCATTCTCGTAGCCCACGCCGAACCCGCCTCCGAGGTCCACGAAATCGAGATCGATTCCCTCGGCGCGCACCTGCCCCACCAGGTCCAGAACCTGATCGAGTGCCCTTTCGTAGGGCGCCGACTCCAGGATCTGCGAGCCGATGTGGACGTCGATCCCCCGGATATCGAGCGTGGGTTGCTCGGCAGCCCACTGGTACAGGCCCAGGACGCGATCCACGGGGATCCCGAACTTGGTGGCCCCGCCCCCGGTGCGTGTGTACTCGTGAGGAGTATCCGCGACGATGTCCGGATTGACCCGGAGCGCCACCGGGGCACGTTTGCCCACTCGCTCGGCCACCTGGGCAAGCACCTCGAGCTCCTCGGCACTCTCGACGTTGAACGCGAGAATTCCCGCGTCTAGCGCAGCCTGCATCTCCGCTTCGGTCTTGCCCACTCCGGCGAAGACCACGTCCTTCGGAGAAAACCCTGCCGCAAGGCACCGGTGGAGCTCTCCCTGGCTGACGATATCCGCCCCCGCACCGAGGATCTTGAGCCGCCGGAGGATCTCCATGTTGGAGTTGGCCTTGACCGAGTAGGCGAGCAGGTGATCCACGCCGGCGAAAGCCGCCTCGAACCGCCGATACGCGGCCTCGATCACGCCTGCGTCGTAGACGTACAGCGGCGACCCGAACTCGGCGACCAAATCGGCAACCCTGCGCTCGCCGGCCCACAGCTCGCCGTCGATGCGCGGAAAGGGCTGCGTCACGGCCATGCGGTGCTCATCGGCGTCAATACGCTCTTGCCCACACGACCTCCATGGTGGCGTCCCCGTCGCCCCCGATGCACTTGGAGGGGGCCTCCGCGGATCGAAACTCTTCTTCCGGGATGCACCGGAGGGTGGCCTTCGTCTCTTCCTTGATGCGGTCCTCGACGGCAGGGTCTCCGCTCCACCCGGTGTAGACGTAGCCGCCGGAGGCATCCATGATTTCGGCCAGTTCGCCGATGGACTTCACGCCACGATGGGAATTTTCTTCCCGGCGGGCCTTAGCGGTCTCCAGGAGCTGCGCCTGCAAGGCGTCGAGCCGCCCCGGAATCGTCTCGAGCGCCTCGGCCTCCGGCAGGAACTCCTTTCGGGGATCATCCTCCGCACGCACACGCCTTGCCAGAACCACCTGCCCCTGCTCCATGTCCTTCGGCCCGACCTCCATGCGGATGGGGACGCCCTTTCGCTCCCATTCGTAGTACTTGGCGCCCGGATTCAAGTGGTCACGTGCGTCGACTTTGGCACGCACGCCTCGATCCGCCAACGCGCTCCGGAGAGCCTCGGCCTTCTCGATGACGGGGCCGACATCGTCGCCCTTGAGGATCGGAACGATGACCACCTGGGTCGGCGCCAGCTTCGGGGGCAGGACGAGCCCCGAGTCGTCGCCGTGCGTCATCACCAGCCCGCCCACCAGGCGCGTGGACACGCCCCAGGACGTGTTCCACCCGTACTCCTCCTTGCCCTCCTCCGACTGGAAAGTGAGGTCGAACTGCTTGGAGAAGTTCTGGCCGAGGAAGTGTGAGGTCCCCGCCTGGAGCGCCCGATTGTCCTGCATCATCGCTTCACAGGAGTAGCTGCGAACCGCGCCGGCGAACTTCTCGGCATCGGACTTGAGTCCGGTGACCGGCGGCATGCCCATCCACTCCTCCATGAACGTCCGGTAGACACCGAGCATCCGCAGCGTGTGCTCCTCCGCCTCGTCGGCCGTGGCGTGCACCGTATGCCCTTCCTGCCACAAGAACTCGGACGTGCGGAGGAACAGGCGTGTCCGTAGCTCCCAGCGCATGACGTTCGCCCATTGATTTATGAGCAACGGAAGATCGCGGTAGCTCTGGATCCACTTGGCGTACATCGACATGATGACCGTCTCGGAGGTGGGCCGCACCACCAGCGCCTCCTCGAGCTCTTTTCCGCCGGCGTGCGTTACGACCGCGAGCTCCGGCTTGAACCCCTCGATGTGCTCCTTCTCCTTCTCGATGAAGCTCATCGGTATCAGGAGCGGGAAGTACGCGTTCTCATGCCCCGTCGCCTTGAACATTTCGTCCAGCGCCCGCTGCATGTTTTCCCAGATCGCGTAACCCCAGGGCCGGATGACCATACTCCCCTTGACCGGGGAGTAATCGGCCAGCTCCGAGCGGAGCACCAGTTGGTTGTACCACGCCGCGAAGTCCTCGTCGCGAGGGGTCAGGTTCTTATCGTCCGCCATCGTCTCTCTCTTCGGTGATATCCCC
>JBDHFN010000128.1:0-7182 GCA_039590375.1 Gemmatimonadota bacterium | reverse complement strand
CGGCCTAGGCGGAGGGGACCTTCTGTACCGCCGCAGCCTTCATGAAGCCCCCGTATCCTACATTTCGGCACTAGGGCCTCAGGATCAGGAGAGAGATGATGGGATTCACCAGAACACACGTGAGCGGGCTGCTTTTGATCACCACCATCCTCATTGGAGCGGGCGCTGGCGAAGTTCTCGGTCAAGGCTTGAGCGGCGGTGATATTGAACGTGTTAGGGCCGAGGTCACGGAGGCGATGGAGACGTACTACACGCTTTTCTCGGAGCGGGACATGGAGGCCCTCCCTGACCGTGTGTTCGCGATCCCTTGGATGACGCTTGGGGGGAACGGGATCGTCGCTAGCACGTCACGAGAAGCAGCGCTCGTTCGGTGGCAAGGCTCCCTCATCGGGCTTCTGGAGCGAGGCTGGGGCCGCTCGGTTTTCACCGTCGAGAACGTCTGTGTGCTGAATCGGAATGCGGCCATCGTGAGTGGCTACAACACCCGTTACCACGAGGGGGGCGAAGTCATGTCGGTAGGCAGTGTCTCCTATGTCCTTGGTGATACGGACGCCGGATGGAGGATTGTCGCATACACGGGTCACGAGCGGGGGAAGGTCGTCACCTGCTGATGGTCAGACTTCGGGGCCCGGGTCGCCCCCCAGATCATACGTGGCCTCAGTAGCCGTCTCGTCCGCAGTCAAAGCGTCAGGGCACAACGAAAGCCGAAATCGTTGAACGTCTTCTCTGGGCCGATGCTGCTTCGCGCCGAGCAGCGGGAGTACCGGACGGCATGCCGCCAGGCCCCTCCGCGTGCTGCACGACGGTCGCCGCCGGAGGGTCCTTCGGGGTTGCGGTTTGGAGACGCCTCATAATAGTTCGGGCTGTAGCGATCCGAGCACCACTCGTGCACGCCGACGGACATATTGTAGAGTCCGTAGCCGTTGGGACCCTCTGTCCCCACTTCTTCTAGAGGCGGGTTCACTCCGCGCAAGTCTTCCGGTGGCTCGTTGCCCCAGGGATAGTCGCACCCTTCCAACCCGCCGCGAGCTGCCTTTTCCCTCTCGGCTTCTGTGGGCAAACGGTAGTGTTTGCGGGCCTGCCCGGACAACCACTCGCAGTAGGCAACAGCGTCGAACCAACTCGGACCCACAACAGGCTGATTCGGGAGCTGAAATCTGGGATCACCCCAGAACTTCGTTGGCGGATGCCCGGTGGCTTCGAGAAAGGCCGCATAGTCTCGACGCGTCACGGGATATCTGGCGATCGCAAAGGCATCCACCCATACGCGGTGCACTGGCTTTTCATTATCGGCGCCGGTTTCGCTTCCCATGAGAAAGTCTCCGGCGGGAATGGTCACGAGATCGGGCTCAACGGGACCGATTGGCTGCATGTGATGATTCCCGGGTGTCTTGTTGAGAAGAGTGCATCTGTAGTAAAGGTTGCCGGGCGCGTTCTAACAAGCGATTGCTGCAGTCACGGTAGGCATAAGGCTCGCGCGTGCGCTTGCGGAAGGCATCTTAGGCGCGCACCAGAATCGCAGAGACGTTAGACGCAACGCAGATCGGCTCTAGGGGTACGCGTCAGGAATTCTGGACGTGCCATTGGTGACATGCTCTCAATGCAGCTGAATGAGGAGGAACGGGATGATATCTCGACGCGAGTGGCTTCGAATCAACGCCGGGGTCGGCGCGGCGCTCAGTCTGAATCCACGGCTGCTGGAGGCGCTCCAGACAGGAGCAGTCCGGACCCGTGCGATCCCTTCGAGCGGCGAGCAGGTCCCTGTGATCGGACTGGGCGGCCGATGGATCTCGATGAACTCGAGTGCGGAAGAGTTTGCCGGCCACCGGGCTGTACTTCACGCACTTGCGGAAGGTGCCGAGGGCGCGGGGCGGGTCTTCGATAGCGCGGCAGGCTACGGCGGAGGCGGCTCCGAGACGTACGCGGGTCAGTGGGCCCAAGAGGACGGATTCGCCGACGACATCTTCTGGTCCACGAAGGTGAATGTAGTCGGTCGGGGGGGGGGGACTCGGCCGACCCCAACGACGTCCGTGCACAGATCGAGCGGTCGTTCGAACGCCTACGTATCCCGGTGATCGATCTGAACCAGGTTCACAACATGGGCGATCCGCCCACCCAGTTGGGGATTCTGCAGGAGTACAAGGAATCCGGTCGAATCCGCCACATCGGAATCACGACCACTAGCGAGAGCCAATATGGAGCTCTCGCCAGGGTCATGCGCGAGTATCCTATCGACTTCATCGGCATCGACTACGCCATCGACAACCGCATGGCGGGGGAGCGGATCTTCCCCTTGGCGCAGGACGAGGGGATCGCCGTCATGGTGTATCTACCGTTCGGCCGCAGTCGCATGTGGCGGCGGATCGGCGACCGGCCACTCCCGGGGTGGGCGACGGAGTTCGACGCGCACAGCTGGGCGCAGTTCATGCTCAAGTATGTGGTCGCGCAACCGGCGGTCACCGTCGCGGTGCCGGGGACCGGTGACCCTCTGCACATGGTGGACAACCTCGGCGGTGGCCGGGGACGCCTCCCCACGCAGGACCATCTCAGGCGAATGCTCGAGCTCGTGGAGAGTCTTCCGGGCGGCTGACCCACTGGAAGGCCTATGTCGCGAAGCTAAGGGGAAGAAGGCGGGCGATCGTTGCCGTCTAACAAGCGATCGCGACCGTCGCGGTAGACACTGGGCTCGCGCGCTGCGCTTGCGGAGTACAGATTGACGCGCAGCAGAATCGCAAATCCGTTAGCCAGCAACGCAGGCGTCGTGATGCAGGCCTCCGTATTCATCGGTACCAGCCTAGACGGCTTTATCGCCCGCGTAGACGGCGCACTCGACTTCCTGCCGGACGACGTAGAACCGCACGGCTTCGACGAGTTCTTGGCGTCAGTGGATGCGCTCTTGATGGGGCGGAAGACATATGACACGGTGCTTGCGTTCGGTGAGTGGTTCTATGGTGATAAGCCCGTCTTCGTCCTGAGTTCGCGGGAGCTGCCCTCTCCGCCTGCCGGTGCGGTGGTGGAGCGAATGTCGGGTGCCCCTGCCGACATCGCTGCAGAGCTCGCTTCGAAAGGTATCGGCCACGTCTACGTCGACGGTGGCTTCACCATCCAAGAATTCCTTCGGGCCGGGCTCATCCAGCGCCTGATCATAACTCGCGTACCTGTGCTCATCGGCTCGGGGATTCCACTTTTTGGCCCGCTTGATCACGACGTCTCTTTGACTCATGTGGCCACGCGCCATTACCGCAGCGGCCTCGTTCAAAGCGAGTACCAGGTTGCGGGCTAACAAGCGATTGCCGCTGTCGCTGTAGGCATCGGGCTCGCGCGCTACGTTTGCGGTCACCACATTAGCCGCGCAGCAGAATCGCAGAGACGTTAGGTGGCGGCGAGTTTACCGTGTAGCTCCCGAAATCCCATCGGGATGTAGCCGACGCACATGAGCACGGCACCCGCCGAAGTGATGATCTCGATATCTCCGGCGAAGAGCGTCGCCATCCCAAGAGCGATGAGCGCTGCTCGCCCCTTGCTAATGACTCCAGCCTGCGCGAGTCCCACAGCTTGAAGGATGAAGCCTAAGGGTAGCAACGCGAGCAGCTGGACTATCCAAAGCCAACCAGCACGATCCAGTAGAGTCTGGAACGCTGGGTAGGTCTGCTCGAACGCAGAGTCCGGCAACGTGTCAAACGCGGTAAGGACCAACGTCAAGGCGCCCTTATCCACAGCGAGAATGAACGCGCCAAAGATGCCTAGGACGCCGCCGCTGAAGATCAACCACGCGCCTTTCCCCGTGGCGAACTGCATGCAGCGGGCGCCAACTATCATGGCTAGTGGTGCGGTGAACAGGACGAGCAAGTGACCGAAATGGAACAGGAAATTTCCGCGGAACTCGTCCGCCCACACTTCCGCTTCCGTAACGAGCTCGAGGCTCATGATGTTGGGGTGAAGCAAGAACCCGATCAGGAGCATGGGAGGGAAGAGAATGAAAGCCAGAGCGGTACCCGTCCGCTTCACCCGCTGAATGCTCTCGTTGTCAGCCAATGCAGCTTCCTTGACGAGGTGTCTGATGGTGTCGGAGGCGCTAGCGGGAACCTCAAGCCAAGGGCCGTGGTGCGCTGTCGGGAGAAAGCCGCGGCGCGATGTAGTACGTGGCGGAGCAATGAGTCACGCTGCCCTAAGCCGAGGTAGACTGCCGACTAGACGAGCAACGTTCTCCAAGGCTGCGGGCTGGATCCACGTGGAGACATCAGCCCCTGCCTCCGAGCAACTTCTGCGCCTCGTCTCCGGTAAGCCCCACCTCGGCCACGTCCGCACTGGCGTCGAGCAATTCTCGGTCCTCCGCCCTTCTGGCTAGGGCCAGCGAACCAGCAGCAGAGCCCGCGCCGGCCACCGCGAAGATGGGGCCCAAGACCACGAGGTTCCACAAGAAAGCGGGGTCCCCTGCAAGGGCCACTGCCAAGACAAAGATCGCGGACAGCAAGAAACCCCCAGCGGCCCCCCACCCTGCAAAGCGTGGAAGGGACATCTGGTCAAACCGGCGACGGCCCTCAACAAGACCCAGGACCCCTGAGAATGTGACGCCGGCAACAAAGCCGAAGGCACCAAACCCGAGCGGATAGGGGACGTCGGCGCCGGTACTACCGGTTACCAGCAGAATCCCCAGCAGCATGATCATGCCCACGCCGAACCATGCTGCTGCCCAGGTCAGGCCCATCCCGATGGCGCCGCGGATACGTCTCAGCCACTTCATTATTACGACCTCCCTGTGCACTTGGCCCTTCTACCACGGGCGCTGCTTCCCGCCTAGCACATTGGTCTTTTCGCCGTGAAGTACACCGCTGGGACGCAGAGGGGTCATAGACATCAGGCTCGCGCGCTCCGCTTGCGGTCACCACATTAGCCGCGCAACAGAATCGCAGATCCGTTAGAGCGCTTGGTCGGGTTGTAGATCGAGGACCAGCTTCAGGCCGGCATCGACGTGGGCCATCAGCTTTGGCGGTAAGCGCCCTGTTCGCTCCGACAGATAGGCTTCATCGAGCGTCACGATCTGCGTGACATTGGCCACCGAGTCCTTGGGCAGGCCGCTATTCCGGGCTGGCAGCAGGACATTACCAGGGGCGTCAAGGAGCCGGGCGTTCGACGTTAGTACTACGCCGAGCACTGTTCGCAGTCTGCTGCGATTGAAAGAGTCGGCTTGGACGACGAGGATCGGGCGGCGAAAGCCAGGCTCGGATCCGCGTGGTTCCTCGAGATCGACCCACCACACCTCACGACGCTGTATTACCACTCAGCCGAGCTCACACTTCGTGCCTGGGCGGCCCGTAACGCCGGGTCGATACCGCTGGGCTCGTCGGCGAAGACATCGTTCAGCCTGCCCGTCACGTCCTCATCACGGTGTTTGGCTAGGTACTCCGCAACGGCCGTCGCGTAGAGCTCGCTTCGGGACAACCCCAACCGCTCGGCGAGGGCGTCGGCAGACTCAAAGAGGTCATCTGGTAGTGATATCGCTGTTTTCATACCACTATAATACCGCGGTATAACCAGCGGCGGCAAGCTCGCGCTTTTCGCCCACGCTCACCATTCTTAGCCGCGGATCAGAATTGTGAATCCGTTGGACGGTCTATCCTGCCGTTCAGCCTGCGCCAACGAGATCAGAAGGAGCCGAGGACGACACAATGAGGACGCTCGGATTCGACAATGGCGACCAGATGCCCATCCTGGGTCTCGGTACCTGGAAGGCTGAGCCAAACGACGTCTACGCGGCCGTCAAGGCGGCCATCGGCATGGGGTACCGCCACATCGACTGCTCTCCTCTCTACGGCAACGAACCGGAGATCGGCCAGGCCCTGGCCGAGTGCTTCGACGAGGGTATCGTCCAGCGCGAGGACATGTGGATCACATCCAAGCTCTGGAACGACTCGCACGCGCCCGATGACGTTCAGCCCGCTCTCGAGCGGACGCTCGCCGCCCTGCGGCTCGACTATCTGGATCTCTACCTGATCCACTGGCCGATCGCCTTCAACAAGGGCGTCGCCTTTCCGGAGTCGGGCGCGGACTACATCGCGCTCGACGAGCTCCCGATCTCGGAGACGTGGGAGGGGATGGAGGGTGCACACCGCATGGGGCTCTGCCGGCACCTCGGGGTCTCAAACTTCAGCTTGGTCAAGACGAAGTCACTCCTCGACACAGCCGACGTGAAGCCCGAGGTGAACCAGATAGAGCTGCACCCCTACTTGCAGCAGCCCGAGCTGGTCGACTTCTGTCAGAGCCGCGGAGTCCATGTCACGGCGTACTCCTCCCTCGGATCGCTGGATCGGCCCGACGAGCTCAAGGGCGAGGCCGAGCCTGTGTTACTCGACGATCCGACCGTCGGCGCCATCGCGGACCGCCTCGGAGCCAGGCCCGCCCAGGTGCTGCTCGCCTGGGCGATCGGTCGGAACATTGCGGTGATTCCCAAGTCGGTAAACCCGACCCGTATGGACCAGAATCTGGCCGCCGTCGATGCGTTGCTCTCGCATGAAGACATGGAAGCGATCACCGCGCTGGATCGGGGTCGCCGCTACGTGGCCGGCGACTTCTTCACGTGGGGAGGCAGCCCGTATACGCTGGCGAATATCTGGGACGAGTAGGACCGGTGGAGCCGTGTTTCACATACGGAGGGTCAGAGCTGAACAAGATCCAAGTCCATTTAACCGCTTGACAGCGTCAGCGGCCCCCGCGAGCGTTATATGTCAGCCCCGAAAGGGGTGCACAGACTTTAGTTGAGGGCGGGGGTCTCGTTCTTGGAGACCGCCGCCTTTTCGTTTTGTGACCAGCACGGTCACACACCGCGCGGAGGTTCCGCGCATGTCAAGCAGTCGGGATGTACGTGTCATCGTAGCTCCGACTCGCACAACCAAGGAGCGCATAGATGCGTACCAAGGGAACAGTGAAGTGGTTTAACGACCAAAAGGGTTTCGGCTTCATTACGCCGGACGACGGAAGCGGCGATTGTTTCGTCCACCACAACTCGATTCAGGCGGAGGGCTTCAAGACCCTCGCTGAGGGAGCCCAGGTGGAGTTCGACGTGGTGCAGGGTGCTAAGGGCCCCGCAGCGGAGAACGTCGTCGCTCTCTAGATCAGACGAATTGATCGAAGCCTTCGGGCCGTCCCGACTTGTCGGGGCGGCCCGTTGTCTTTGTACCTCAG
>JBDHFN010000127.1:0-7249 GCA_039590375.1 Gemmatimonadota bacterium | reverse complement strand
ATTCCGCACCACGCTCATCCGAGTGATCATCGTTCAGGTCGTCGCGCTCGGCCTGCTCCTGCTGCTGCAGCTCCGCTACCAACCGTGACCTGTGCTCCCATGACCGGTGCTCCGTCGGGCCTCCGCTGGGCAGACTCCGCTCGGGGCAAGCTGAGCTGAATGCACTGGATCAACTGGCTGATCGTCGTGGTCTACCTGGTCTGGGTAGTCGTGGACGGCATTCGGAAGTCGAAGGATACCGACACGGTCTCAGGCTACTTCATCGCCAACAAGAGCCTGTCGTGGTGGGTCGTAGGCCTCTCCGTGATGGCGACACAGCTCTCAGCGGTCACGATGATTGGCACGCCGGGCCAGGGCGCCACGGATGGCATGCGCTTCATCCAGCTGTACCTGGGTCTCCCGCTCGCGATGGTGATCCTCGGCGTGACGATCGTGCCGTTGCTGCACGGGTCGGGCGTGTACACTGCGTACGAATATCTGGAGCGCCGTTTCGACGCCAGGACGCGCTCGCTGACCTCGTTCCTCTTTCTGATCTCTCGGGGACTCTCGGCCGGGGCCATCATGGCCGCTCCGGGGGTCGTCTTCAGCGCGGTCTTCGGGATCCCCCTCGTGTGGGCGGTGGCCCTCATCGGCGTCCCCACGGTGATCTACACGATGATCGGCGGGGTCCAGGCCGTCGCTTGGGCCGACGTGAAACAGATGGCCCTGATCGTCATCGCGCTCGTCGCAACCATGATCGTGCTCATCATCCAGATGCCCGTGAATCCCGACGAAGCGTTCAGGATAGCCGGAGCGACCGGCAGGCTGAGAGTGTTCGACTTCTCGTTCGACCTGAGCGAGCGCTACACGTTCTGGTCGGGTGTGATCGGCGGGACGTTTCTGATGCTGTCGTACTTCGGGACCGACCAGAGCCAGGTGCAGCGCTATCTCGCAGCCAAGTCCGCCGATCAGGCGAAGAGTTCGCTACTCATGAGCGCGTACTGGAAGATCCCGCTACAGGCGCTCGTGCTCCTGGTGGGGGTCGGGGTCTTCGTCTACTACCAATTCGTGCGCCCGCCCCTGCTCTACAACCCGGCGCAGGAGGCCGCGGTGGTCGCCGAGCGAGGCGCCGCGTACGACGCTCTACAGAGCGATTACGCCGAAGCGTTTACGCTTCGGGAGACGGCGGCGCAGGCGGTCGCGGATGCACCGGGCAACGACGCGACCGCGGCGATGCAGGCATTCGTCGCAAGGGAGGCGGACATCCAGGCGATCCGCCGTGAGGCGCTCGCGATGGTCGAAGACGTCACCGGCGAAGCCTCGGGGGACACCAACTACATCTTCCCGCGCTTCGTATTATCCGAGCTTCCGATCGGGCTCGCGGGGCTCTTCATCGCGGGCGTCTTCGCGGCGGCGATGTCGAGCATCGCCGCCGAGCTCAACGCGCTGTCGACCGCGAGTGTCATCGACTTCTACAGGCGGTGGATCAAGCCCGAGGCCGACGACGCACACTACCTCTTCGTGTCGAAGGGCGCGACGGCGTTTTGGGGGTTGTTCGCATGTGTGGTCGCCACGTACGCGGCGACGCTGGGCTCGCTGATCGAGGTCGTGAACCGCTTCGGATCGTTCTTCTACGGCTCGATCTTAGGCGTCTTCCTTCTGGCGATGGTACCCGGAGCCAAGTCGCGCGGGGCGTTTTATGGGCTGATCATCGGGATGGCGACGGTGGGCTTCGTCAATTTCGGCACGACAATCGAGTTCCTCTGGCAGAACGTCATCGGTGCCGTTGTCGTGCTGCTCGTCGGCATACCGCTGAGCAAGATCGGGAGCGCGGAGGCGTAGTGCTGTTGAAGACGAACAGGAGGCCGGCAACGGCCTCCTGTTCACTCGCCCCCTACCGGCGCGCCTGATACGCGTTCCAGTCCTCAGCAGTCAGCGACACCAGATTGGCAAACAGGCGATGCGCTCCGGGGACTCCCGCCGGAAGCTGGCGAAAGAACGCGATGGCAGCGTACGCGTACAAACCCTGGCCGACCGGGGCTATCAACAACGACCCAAGCGCCGGATCTTCGTCCGGATCATTGAATTCCACCACGGGCGTGAAGCGGTCGTCCCACTCGGCCAAGAAATAGAGACCGCGCTCCTGTACCCACCCCTCGAAATCCGTTTCGACGATACGATTGGGCGAGGTGAACAACGGAGACTCAGGGTCCAAAATCGTGAACGGAGAATTCTCATCCGTGACTCGCGGCGCCGAGCGCCCGCCCCCCATGCTGACCGGGTACGGGGCGAAGCCACCCGCAGGATACGCGTATCTGTTGTATTGGACGATCACCGTGCCGCCGGCCTCGGCGAATGCGAGGATACGGTCGTTCACGGCCGCTACGTCCGGACGGGTCTCGTAGGCGAGCACGCCCAGGACCAGCGCGTCGTATCCCGAGAAGTCCCCCCCGCGGATCCGATCCGGGCCCACCTCCTCGACGTCGGCACCGAGTTGCCGCAGGGCCTCCAGGCCCTCGTCCCCCGACCCCATGATATAGCCGACCCGAATACCGTCGCGCATTTGGACCGGGAACACCGCGGCACGCACCTCGGCGGGGCGTATGTACAGCGTCCGCTCCACATGGGGGTAGTCGATGACGTCGACCCGCTGATCGAAGTCTACCCCGTCGTCCCGCGTGGCCACCGCACGGAATAAGTGCTCGCCCGCGTCTACCGCGCCGACAGGGCGCACCTGGAAATTGAATCCGCGGCTTGCCCCCTCGCCCTGAAAGTCAAATGGAATACTCGCAGGCGTGACCCCCCACGCATCCGGGACCTCGAGCGCGAGATCGCCCGACGACCCCAAAGCTGCTTCGTTCTTCAGAACAACCGTCACCGGACGGGGCTCACCGGACCCCTCCGGCCAAACCATCACGGCCGGCTCGATCGCAACCGAGATAGCGGGCGTAGCGAGAACCGGCTCGCGAAACTCCCCGAGCGCCCCGTTCACGCCCACGAACTCGGCGTCGTCACCCCACACCACGTGAACGGGTTCGCCCACCTCGGGGATGTGGAGGTCGATCTCCCCGACCGCCCGCAACATGGGGCGGGCGTTTCTCGGAAGGCCCTCCGAGCCAGTCTCCCCAGTCCACTGGTACATGTCTCCGTCGCGGGGCGCCTCCAGGTAGTACAGGCTCGACGATGCAAGATTCTGCCGGAGCCGAACGCGGTAGCTCCATCGGGCGATCTCGCCGGACTCCAGGGCCTGAGGCTCTTCCGTCTGGCCATCGGCGCCGACGAACTCGGCCGGAAGGCCCACGTCCTGTTCACCTCCCGCACTCCGAAGCACGACCCCATCGATGCGGAAGGGCCCACCGTTCCAGAGCTGGACGTCCAGACTCACGTCCTCGCCCGCCACCACGAGATCGTCCCCGGCTCGAACGTCGATCACGACGGAAGCGGCGTTGAGAAGCGCCGACCGGACCAGTCCGGCGCGGACCGCGAGCGCCTCCGCGAGCGGCACGGCGGAATCACCGAGCCCGCGAATCAGCCCGAACGTGAACTCCAGACTCAGGTACGCCCGCGCCAGCGGAGCTGCGGCGCGGCTGGGCTGAATGGCGTCGAGGGATTCGCTCGCCTCCTGGATCGCCGTCCGATATGTCGCGACCGCTCGCCCGACCGCAGGCGCGTCTTCCTCCGGAAGCCAGTCCACGAGGCCCGCCAACGTGGTATCGACCCCTGCGAAGATACCCCTGTCGGAGTTGATCCCACCGACGCGGCTCTGCACCAGGCGGAGGCCCGACGTGCGATCTCCGAGGGCCTGGGCCGCGCCCATCTCCTGCGAGCGGTGCTTGCTTCGGCTCTCCATGGCGAGTTGGTGGTACGAGCGACCGAGCAACGGGTCGAACGTGCCGGTCCGAATCGTTAGTGGCGCCTCTACGGATCCGGGGCCACGACCCCGGACCGAGTGATAGAGCTTGGCCGCACCCCACGGCTCCGCGGCGACCCCGGGTAGATCGGGGAAACGCTCGGGGTCGGCGGCGGCATCGAACGCTTCGTTGGCCAGAATCCCGCTCGCCTGGTGCTGCCCGTGCCCGTCTCGAGGTGTCCCGGACCAGACCGAGATGATCACCTGCGGACGGTACGTGCGGATAACCGAGACGACGTCCCTGAGGACCTCCTCCCTCGGCCAATGCGCGAAAGCTTCGTCGGCGCTCTTGGAGAAGCCATAGTCGAAGGCGCGCGTGAAGAACTGGCGTCCCCCGTCCAGAACACGGGCCGCCTCGAGCTCCCCCGTACGAATGATGCCGAGACCCTCGCCGAGCTCGGGCCCGATGATGTTCTGACCGCCGTCCCCGCGAGTGAGCGAGAGATAGGCCGTCTCGACGCCCATCCCCCGGGCGAGCGTGGCGAGCAGGCTCGAGTCCTCGTCATCCGGGTGGGCGCCGATCATGAGGACGCGCTTCACGCCGTCGAGTTGACGAAGCGCGAGACCCACCTCCACGACGCTGCTTCCCTGGGGTCCGACCTGGGCAGAAAGAGGCGCGGCCATGAGCAAGCCGGCCACCCACACGAGGGTCTTACGTGTCATCGTCATGGACCGAACGTACCTCCAACAATGAAGACGGGAAAACTAGTCTACTCATTCGCTTGCCCGAAGTTCGACTCACTCGCTTGTCCGAAGTTCGACTCACTCGCTTGTCCGAAGTTCGACGCGGCGGATATGTTGGGCCCGAATTCCCGATCATACCGGACCGCAGTCTTCCTGCGTCCGCCTTCTGACGACGGAGCATGAGCGATGAACCAACCCCGCGAGCACTGGGGTTCCAACGTCGGCTTCATCCTGGCAGCGACCGGCAGTGCCATCGGGCTGGGTAACTTATGGAAATTCCCTTTCATCACGTGGGAGAACGACGGCGGGGCATTCGTGCTGCTGTACCTCATCTGCATCCTGGGCGTGGGCCTGCCCATTATGATGGCCGAGCTCCTGATAGGCCGTAAGACGCAGAAGAGCCCCGTGGGAGCGTTGAAAGCGGCGATCGGCCCCCGGTGGGGGTGGGTGGGCGCTTGGGGGGTCATGGCGGGCTACATCATCCTCAGCTACTACGCGGTCGTGGCGGGCTGGTCTCTCCTGTACTTCGTGAGGACGGTCGGATGGAGCATGGGCGGTTTCCCAGCCGGGCTGCAGTCGGGCGACGCCTTTGTCGACGTCGTCGGGAACGGTGGACTCCAGGTCGCCCTCTCGGGCCTGTTCATGGCGGCCACGGTGGGGGTCGTTTACTTCGGCGTGCATAGCGGTATCGAGCGCGTGGCGCGCGTTACCCTTCCGATCCTGTTCGTGATTCTGGTCCTGCTCGTGGGTAGCGCCCTGACCATGGAGGGCTCCGGCGAAGCGCTGGCCTTCATTTTTCGCCCGAACTTCTCCGAGTTGGAGCCGAGTGGAGTTCTCGAGGCCCTGGGACACTCCTTCTTCACTCTATCGCTCGGGATGGGAGCCATGATCACCTATGGCTCCTACGTGGCCAAAGACCGTTCGCTGGTCAACGCCGCCGGAGCCATCGTTTTCCTCGATACCCTGATCGCGATCTTTGCCACGATCATCATGTTCTCGGTGATCTTCACGGTCCCGGGCATGGCCGAGCAGGTGAGCGGGTCCACTGCCGGAATGCTCTTCATTTCTCTGCCGCAGCTGTTCTATGACGTCGTGCCCTTCGGGGTGGTCCTCGGGCCAATGTTCTACTTGCTGGTGGCCCTGGCCGCGCTCACATCGACGATCTCTCTTCTCGAGGTCGTCGTGAGCTATTTCATTGATGAACGGGATATGTCCCGGCCCAAAGCGACCCTGGTGAGCGGCGGCTCCATCTTCGTCTTTACCATGCTCTCGGCTCTCTCCTTCGGCGCGGTTCCAGGCCTTTCAACCTTCGAGTTCTTCGAGGGGAAGGCGGGTGTCTTTGCCACGCTCGACCACTTCGCCTCGAACTGGGCGCTTCCCCTGGGCGGGCTGGTGATCACGCTGGGCGCCGGATGGTTCATGACCCGTGAAGCGACCGAGGGCGAGCTGGTGGACGAGAACACGCCCGGATGGTTCCACTACGGCGCCTGGCGGTTCTTCATGCGCTTCGTGGCGCCGCTCGCCGTGGCGGCGATCCTGATCGCGGTGATCTTCTTCGGAGTGGACTTCTCGTAGGTGCGCTTCTCGTAGGTGCGCTTCTCGTCGGGCGGACTTCTCGTCATGGGGGTTTGAAACGTTGCCTCGGGAGTGATCGCCCGGTATTGAATGATCTGTGAAAGCCCTCGTAACTCGGCTGAAGAAGCTGGCTCTCCGTCCCCTCTGGAAAGAGGGCGAGCTCCACAAGGTGCGTCGCCGCGGTCAGCTCCTTTTGACCATGCCCTTCATCCTTCTTGCGGGGATGACTTGGGGTTTCTTTTCCGCTCCTGCCATTGGCGAGGGGTCGGCGCTCTTTTGGAGCGTCGTGGGGGCTACGGGCTTCGGGCTCTTCTTCTACCTGGAGCAGATGCTGCTCCCGGCCGTAGCGGCACTGGCCGACCGATTCGGGCTGGGTGCCTTGGCGGCGCTGGTGTGGGAGGTAGCCGTGGTCGGCGGTCTCATCTTCCTGTTCACCAGTGTCCTTGGCGCCCCGGTCGTCCCGGCGGTGGCCCTCGCCATCGGCGTCGGCGTGGCCTACAGCCTCGGGATGGACTACCTCGTCTTTGGCTCGGCCGCCGACCACATGGCCAACCTCCTGGGGCTGGGCCGTGGTTGGTCGGGCCCGAGGGTACCGGACTACTCGCACGCCAAGGCGCTCGAGAGACGGGGAAACCCCGAGGGTGCGGTGGAGATCTACAAAGACGCCATTTGGACGAACCGGAGAGATCCCGAGGCCTACCTTCAGCTGGCGGCCCTCCGGACCCGCGAGGGCCTCCACGAAGAGGCCGTCGACATCCTACGCAGAGCGTTGAGCGTGGCGCGCTTCAGCGCCCTGGGAAGGGCCCTGGTCGTCCGGGAGATCCATGAGATCTACTCGACGCGTCTCGGAGATCCAGCGAGAGCGGCTCCCGATCTCGCCCGATATTTGGAAGACGAGCCCGCCGGGGAGCACGGGGAGTGGGCCCGCCGCGAGCTCGCCTCCATCAAGGAGCACCTGCGCGAGGACGGCTGATCCTCGTCTCGAGGGATCAGCCGTTCAACCGACTAATCGTCCGCGCGAGTGCCGACCCCGCTGGCGCTGAACTGTCCACCGAAGTCGAAGTCGGCCGTCAGCCCCTCACCGTCTCGCATCAGGGTCAC
>JBDHFN010000126.1:0-7318 GCA_039590375.1 Gemmatimonadota bacterium | reverse complement strand
TTTGTCTCGACGACCGCGGCGGCCAACATCACCGCGAGTTGCGTATGCCATCCAGGGAGGAACTCCAATGCCGAACCGCGAATCGTCGACCCGCTCGCGTTTGGTCACCGCGGTCTTGCTCGCCCTCTTCTTGGGCGTCCCCCCAACCAAGGGCCAGGCGCAGGAGGCCCTGAACATCTACTTCATCGACGTCGAGGGTGGGGGCGCCACTCTGTTCGTCTCGCCCCCCGGGGAGTCCTTACTGATCGACACCGGGAACGGTGGACAGAACGCCGCCCGAGATGCCGGTCGCATCATGGACGCGATGCGGGACGCGGGTGTGGCTGAGATCGACCACCTGATCACGACGCACTGGCACGGTGACCATTACGGAGCGATGCAGGAACTGTCGAGTAGGGTTCCCGTGCGACATTTCATCGATCATGGACCGAGCGTCGAGTCGAGCGCCGCGGCCGCCGATTTCCTCAGCACGATATATCCAACGTTGTACCGGGATGCCGAACATACGGTCGTTACTCCGGGAGAGCGCATCCCCCTGGCGGGTGTCGATATCACGGTGCTTGCATCCGCCAAGCAGGTGATCGAACGGTCGCTGCCTGGCGGAGGCGCACGGAATCGATACTGCGCCGAATTCGTCCCGCAAGCCGAAGACAACGGCGAGAACGCCCAGTCGGTCGGCATCCTGCTCCGTTTTGGCGACTTCCGCGTCCTCCACCTGGGAGACTTGACCGTGAACACCGAATTCGAGCTCATGTGCCCGAACAATCCCATTGGTGCGGTCGATCTGTTCGTCGTCTCCCACCACGGACAGCCCCTCTCCAACGCGGAGGTCCTGGTTCATGCCATCGAGTCTCGCGTGGCCATCATGAACAACGGGACGCGCAAAGGGGGCCAGCCGGAGGCGATGCGAGTGCTCTACTCCGCGCCTGGCCTGGAGGACCTCTGGCAACTGCACTTCTCTGAATTGAGCGGGCAGGAGTATACGGTGCCGGGCCTGTTCATTGCGAACCCGATCGACCTGGAGCAGGACGCCATGCCCATCGCGCCCCTGGCGAATCCACGGGGAGCGGGAGTGCCGCCCCGGCCGGTCCACAACGGTGAAGCCTACTGGATCAAGGTATCGGGAGATTCCGGCGGCTCGTTCACCGTAACGAATGGCCGGAACGGGTTTACGAAGGCGTATCGCTAGCTCAGGAAGGCGCATCACCAGCTCGAAAGAGGGGTCTCGCTAGCTCAAGAAGGGCGTCTCGTCGGGTCGAACCTGGCCCTCTCCCCATTGTGGATTACCTTTGGGGAATCCTGGAGTGATCACAGATTGTTTACGAGGGGGTGCGTGACGCACGAGGCGCCACTCATCCCCACTTGATTGTCCGTTACGGAGGCGAAATGGACCGGAAGTGGGTGTATCTGTTCACCGAGCTCGAAGCCGCGGAATCCTATGCGGGTGATTGGGAGTCGGTCCGTGGGCTGCTCGGAGGAAAAGGGGCCAATCTGGCAGAGATGTCGCGGATTGAGGTCCCCGTGCCCCCCGGCTTCACGGTGACGACCGAGGCGTGCATCGCCTACCTCGCCGAGGAAGGTGGTTTTCCGGCGGACATCTGGGAACAGCAGATCGAGGCTTTGCGCCGCATCGAGGCCGACACCGGCAAGGAATTCGGCAATCCGGACAAACCCCTGCTCGTGTCCTGTAGATCCGGAGCGAAGTTCTCGATGCCCGGGATGATGGACACGATTCTGAACCTGGGAATGAACGACGAGGTGGCCCGGGGGATGGTGGAGCTCACGGGTGACGCACGCTTCGTGTACGACTCCTATAGACGCTTGATCCAGATGTTCGGCACCGTGGTTCGCGGGATGGAAAACGACATCTTCGAAGAAGTCCTGGACCACAGTCGGGAAGCGGCCGGGGTCGCCACCGATCCGGAGCTCGGAGCGGAAGACTGGATGGCCATCACGCAGCGCTTCAGGGAGCTGGTCAAGATACACACCCGGGCGCCCTTCCCGAACAATCCGTTGGAACAGCTCCAGGCCGCCACCGAGGCCGTATTCGAGTCCTGGAATACCAGGCGAGCCGTCGATTACCGGAACGCGTCGCACATCCCGCACGATCTCGGCACCGCGGTGAACATCCAGACGATGGTCTTCGGCAATATGGGCGAGACCTCCGGCACCGGGGTCGTGATGAGCCGCAACCCCTCCACCGGGGAGCCGGGCCTGCACGGGGACTTCCTGGTGAACGCCCAGGGGGAGGACGTCGTGGCCGGGACTCGGAAGACCCTCGACATCAGCGTAATGTCAGAGCGGTTCCCCGAAGCCCACGAACAGCTCTGTGAGATCGCGGACAAGCTCGAACGCCACTACAGGAATATGCAGGACCTCGAATTCACGGTCGAGAGCGGAACGCTTTGGCTTCTGCAGACCCGCAACGGCAAGCGCACGGCGAAGGCCGAGGTCCGGATCGCCGTAGACATGGTCAAGGAGAAGCTTCTCGGCCGCGAGGAGGCAGTGCTCCGGGTCAGCCCCGAGCAGGTGGATTCCTATCTCCATCCTCAGTTCGATGAGGAGGCCAGAAGTCAGGCTCAGGTGTTTGCCACCGGTCTGAACGTGTCGCCCGGAGCGGCCGTAGGGGTCGTGGCTTTCGATGCGGACACGGCGGAAAGATGGGCCAGGGAGGACGGGAAGGACGTGATCATGGTTCGGCCCGAGACCAGGCCCGACGACGTTCACGGGATGCTCGCCGCGAATGGTATCGTGACCAGCCGGGGGGGAAGGACCAGCCACGCGGCGCTGGTCGCGCGCCAGTTTGGAAAACCGGCCGTCGTGGGAATCGAGGACCTCGAGATCGACCTGGACCATCGCGAGGCGCGGGTCGGAGATGTGACGATCCGCGAGGGTACCGAGGTCTCCATCGATGGGATGCTCGGAGAGGTCTATCTCGGTACGCTGCCGACCGTTGTCCCGGACATCGATGATCCCGGACTCAACAAGCTGATGAGTTGGGCGGACGAGTTTCGGACTATCGAGGTCTGGGCGAATGCGGATTACCCTGAGGACGCGATCCGTGCCCGCGCGCTGGGGGCGCAGGGGATCGGGCTCTGCCGCACGGAGCACATGTTCTTCGAGGAGGATCGGCTCCCGGTAATGCGGGAAATGATCATGGCCCGGAACCATATAGAGCGCGAGGATGCTCTCGACCGGCTCCTCCCGCTCCAACGAGGCGATTTCGCCGGGCTCTTCCGGGCGATGGACGGATTGCCGGTCGTGGTCCGACTCCTGGACCCGCCGCTCCACGAGTTCCTCCCGGATCATCAGGAGCTCCTCCGCGAGTTGGCGGAGCTCAAGGTCAGACTCCAGCACCTGGACACACTCCGCGAAATCGACGACACGCTGGTGGAGATCAGAGAAAAGCAGGACTTCCTCGCGCGGACCGAGGATCTTCTCGAAGCGAACCCCATGCTGGGCACGCGAGGCGTCCGTCTCGGAATGCTGCTCCCGGAAATCACCCGCATGCAGGCGCGTGCGCTCTTTCAAGCGGCGGCGCACTGTATGCGGGACGGCGTCGACGTCAAGCTCGAGGTCATGATCCCGTTGGTCTCACACGTCAACGAGCTTCGGACCCAGCGTCGAGTCGTGGACGCCGAGGCGCACGAGGTGATGGCTGAAGAGGAGCGGGAGATCCCGTATAAGCTCGGGACGATGATCGAGATTCCGCGGGCGGCCCTGACCGCGGACGAGATCGCAGGGACGGCCGAGTTCTTTTCGTTCGGAACGAACGATCTGACCCAGACCGTCTTCGGGATCTCACGTGACGATGCGGAGTCGGGATTCCTCCTTCACTACATGGAGCACGACGTTATCCCCGATAACCCGTTCGCGACCCTCGACGTGGATGGTGTGGGAAAGATCATGCGGATGGCGGTCGAACTCGGGCGAGGCGTTCGTCCGGATCTCGAGATTGGGATCTGTGGCGAGCACGGGGGCGACCCCCGGTCGGTGGAGTTCTGCCACAACGCTGGCCTGAACTACGTGAGTTGCTCACCGTTCCGGGTCCCGGTTGCGCGCCTCGCGGCTGCGCAGGCGGCCGTTCAAGAGGCGGGCTGGCGTCCGATGCCTGCGGCCCCGAGGGACGAGTTTCGTCAGGAGACGGTCGCCACAGCTGTGCCCGCTGCGAAGGAAACAACGGTAAAATAGGAGGGCCGGAGCCCGGGAGCGCAGCAAGAGCGTTTGGTCGGACGAGGTAGTAACAGCCTTCGGTCAGACGAGGGCGCCTCAGAAGATGGCGATCGGGTTCACTGGGGAGCCGGTGCCATTGGGGATCGGCATCGGAGCGAGTGTCAACATGAACTCCCACCGCCCCTGGGCCGCTGCGACCTCACTCAACGCATCGAGATCCGCGCGGTCGAGTAGGTGAATGCCGAGCATGGTCAACGCGAAGTCGTGCAAGGCCAGCCGAGGTAGCTCGCCGGGAGGCCGTGGCATGTAGCCCGGCGTCTCCCATCCGATGAGCGCGACGTCGCGAGCCTTCAGCCAGGGGATGACCGTGTTGTCCAGTCCCGCCGCTTCCGCCCCGGTATCGAACGGCCCTATCGCCTCTTGCCGAGCCCAGCGGCCCCATCGCAGAAGGAACGCATCGCCTGGACCGACCCTGGCACCGGTCCGCGCTTCCCACGCCTCGAGATCCTCGACGGTGATGCGTGTACCCGGCTCCAGGTAAGGCACGCCCTTCAGCCGGGGGATGTCGTACAGGACGCCGCGCGTCACGATGCCGTGCTTCAGCGTCAGGATGTCGTTCTTCAACGCACCGTCTTCCATCGTGACCAGATCGTCGACGGGGTACCCGTTCCACATCCGGCCGTCGAAGAAGCGATGGGCGAACCCGTCGATGTGCGTTGTGCCGGGTCCGTGAATGCACCGATAGGCGATGCGATCCGTGGCGCCGCCCCTGCTGGCGTTCGCCATCTCCCATTCGAGCGGACAGGGGTTGTCGATGGTCCGTTCCGTCTGTGCCGTCGACGCTAGCGACACGGTAATCCCCTCCCGCACCAGGGCGGTGGCCGCCAGACGCTTCGCGGGAGTGATCAGGTTGAGGGTGCCGAGCTCGTCGTCCGGTCCCCACCGGCCCCAGTTCGACAGCTCCACCCGCCACCGCTCGTATTGGGCCTCCGTAACCAGCGGCGGCACTTCCTGGGCGCTGGCGGCGGAGACGACGCCAGGAAGCCCAGGAAACCCCGGAAGCGCAAAGAAACCGGGAAGCGCAAGGAGGCCGACGACGGCCAGGGCGAAGGAGACGGCGCGAGCGCCGTGGACCGGCCGTTTGGATCCTCGCCCCATCATATTGCCTCCCTAGTGCTCCAGCATCGCCAGATGATCCCTCAACACGTCGCGACCGAAGTCTCCCTCGAAGTCACGCCATCCCGAGTGGATGTGATTCGGGTCGCGCTGCGTGTGATCGAACTCGATCAAGAAGCTGGGTCCCTGCACCCGGAAGTACGACACGTCGCCGTACTCGGTACCGCCGGCCCAGGCGAACGTGATGTTCTCGATGCCGTCCTCTTCGATTTTCGCGAGTCGGGCCGTCGCGATGTCATCGGCCATGACCGACGTATAGAACTCGATCACGTCCATCAGGATATCCTGCTGCGCCGGGGTGAGCTGCGAGCCCACGATGCCCACCGGGGAGAGCGGATCGGGCGCAAGCTCCACACCCCGTACGATGTTCGTCGGTGCGACCTCTTCGATGATTGCGACCGCCCGTTGCGACGCGTCCAGGGAAGCGAGCAGTGATCGGCCCGCGTCCTCGAGGGCGCCTAGTGGGCGCAGCCCCGCGCGGGGTCCGTCCATGACCTCAGCGGGGCTCGCGGCCAAGAAGGTGGGCGTACTGACGGTGACGCTCCCGTCGACGATCGTGAAGTGCAGCGAGAGGTGGTGCCCCTCGAATCTCCACGCCCAAGTCCCCTCGGTCGAGGGTGTTCCGAACACTGAGACGAAGTACAGGTCCGGGTCACGCGAAAATGCCTCGCCGCCCTCCAGCGCCTCGAGAATCGCCTCGAGCTCGATGATCTGGGTGGCCGTCATGTATCCGCTCTGACTGACGCCGGTCCTGAGCAGGTCATGGGCCCGCTCCCTCTGCACGGCGCTCATGTCCTCGAGCGGAAGACCATGGCGCTCGAACGTCTCGGGCGGAACGAAGTGGAATCGCTCTCTCTCGTCCGATTCGAAGCCGAACGTCGCGCGTGCTCGCTCTTCGTCGGACAAAGACATGAGAAACTGCTCCGCGCCATTCACCATCTGCGCGACGTCCTGCGAGCCTGAGCCCGCGCCACCGCAGGAGACCCCCGCGAAGCTCATGACCACCGCGAGACCAAAGACCATCGCTGTACGTCCGATCACGGACTGAATCATGGGTGCCTCCTTAACGTCTGTTCTGGGCCTCCGCCTGCGCCTCGGCCCGCTCCCTGCGTTGCGCTTCCCGCCGGCGTGCCTGCGCGAGGAGATCTTCGGGGATCTCCTCACCCACGACGATGCCCTGCTTCGTCACGGGAGCGAAATAGATCCGGGCGTTGGCCATCTCATCCGTGGTCGCCGCGCCGTACGCGACGTCCACGGTCGGATCGGGGTTGTACGGATTGTCCACGGAATTGTCGAACCACCAGGTCATGTGGAGCTTGGAGCCGGCCGGAACGAGGAGCGGCTCCTGATACTCGTACAGGAATTGCCAGTTGAAGTCGTAGTCGGGCACCCAGAGCAGGGTTTCCATCTTGCCGTCCGGGTACTCGAGCTCGTACTTCACGGCCTTCCCGCGGTAATGCATGTGCGGGCCCATGGAAAGAAGATAGGTGTCCTCCTCGAACTGACGCTGGTGCTTCACCTCGTAGTTCGGGTCACCCGCCGGAATCAGGAATTCACGCGTGAAGTTCAGGTCCGTATCGACCACGTAGTCGATCACATCGCCGGGCTCGTAGAAGACGAATCCCGCCTGAGTCAGGTCCTCGACGCTGCTACCCGGTCCCGGCTCCTTGTGGTAGTGCATGTTGACGGTGATGTAGGGGTCCTCGGGAAGGAGAACTCCCCACCCCTCCGGATAGGTAAACGGCCCCCGGCCGGGGACGCCTACCCCCATATGGCTGGAAACGATGTGGTGAACCCAGGGGCCACCCGGGCGAAGCTCGGCCTTCGAGACCCACCTCGGCTCGGCGTGGTCACCCTCGAGGACCGTCATATGGAAAGTCGGCTGCCAGTCCTGCACCTCGTCGGCCACATGCACGGGCTCCGAGAACTTCACGACGAGATCCGGATCGCCGATCCACCAGCCCGAAGG
>JBDHFN010000125.1:0-7376 GCA_039590375.1 Gemmatimonadota bacterium | reverse complement strand
GCTTCTACTACGACGGCACGAACTGGATGCAGATGGGGGCCCAGTCGCCCTACATCTAGCTACCGCCTAGAACGTCGCGATCGGATTGATGGGTGAGCCCATCCCTTCTTCGATTCTCAGCGGCGCCGCCGTAAACAGGAACTCGTACCTGCCGAGACGCCTGGCCTCCTCCGCCACCCGTTCGAAGTCGAGGTTGTCGAAGATTCCCACCCCAAGCGATACCAGCGCGAGCCGGTGCAAGGGGAGGCGCTCGTCGTCCGAGAACTCGTGGGGGTAGACGTCGTTCCACATGTCGTGGCCGATGAACGACACGCCCCGCTCCTTCATGAAGTAGGCGACATCGGCGTGATAGCCCGCCACACCGTCCGAGGTCGGCCACGGCCCCAACGCGGCACGCCGCTTCCAGCGACCGGTGTAGAGCAGGATCACGTCACCCGGCTCGACCCTCACGCCCTCGATCTCCTCCAGGGCCTCGAGGTCCGCGGCGCGGATGGCGGTCCCGGGCTCGACCCACCCTTCGGGAGTGGCGTTGCCCGGAAGCAGCGTCGCGTCGAACAGGATGCCGCGCGTTACGATGCCGTCCTTCAGCGCGTTGATGCTGCCCTGCGGGCAGCCTCCCGTCGCCTCGATGTCCTCCATCGCCACACCGTTATAGCCCTTGCCCTCGTACATGATGTGGCAGTCGACCGCATCGAGGTGGCTATGGATGACGCCGTGATAGGTCCCGGTGTACTGATACCGGTCGGAGGCGCCCGTCGCGCTGACCCCCATCACCTCCCGGTCCAGAATCGTGGTGGCGTCGAGCGCCCTTTCCTGTACGATGTCGTGTGCCAGCGAAACGCTGAGCCCCTCGGTCACGAGCGCGGCCGCTGCCCTCCGCTTGGCCGGCGTGATGAGGTTCGATGCGCCCAGCTCGTCATCCGGTCCCCAACGACCCCAGTTCGACAGTTCGTCCATGGCGCGGCGGTAGTCGTCCACGGTGGTCATGGCCGGATAGGCCGAAGCCTCGGTCGCGGTCTCGATCTCGGCACCGCACGCGGTCAACCCACTGATCAATAGCAGTGCCGCCACACGCGAGCACCGCGTTCCCTGTCTCATCATCGTTCCTCCTTACGGCCGCCCCATCCTGAAGAGACGGGTCGGACCTAACGCACACCGGGGTCACACGGAGGTCAACATCCAACGCGCGGGTCGGTAGGCGCAAGCCGAGGGTCGTCCTCCGGCCCTCCCAGGCATCGGCCCAAATAATCCTCGCAGCCGACTACGCCCCGTTGTTAAGTTGAGAATGCCTCAGTAATCACGCCGTATCGGTTCTTTCTCAACAACAAATCCAAGGTGTCGTTCATGCGGTCTCGCGCCCGGTCACGCCTTCGTACGCCCCTGCAACGCGCAGGTCTCTTTCTCGTCGTTGGTGCCCTCTCCGGCTGCAACGTCCCGACAGACCTTCCGATTTTCGACGTACGATGGGTCGTCCCCATCGAGGACAAGTCGATTTCCGTTGTCGAGCTCCTTCCGACGAATGTGGCCGTCGCGGGCCCGAATTTTCAGGTGGATGTGGCCCCGTTCGTGCTGGCCCAAACGCTCGGTGGGTTGTGTGCGGCGTGTGGCCCGCTCAATGGACTCACCGTACCCAAGCCGGCGTTCAACATCTCCTATAATGAGAGCGGCACCCTTCCGACCGATGTCGCCTCGGTGGAGTTGGTGAGCGGATCGATTTCTCTGGCCATTCAAAACAACCTCGGCTTCGATCCCATTCGTCCGGCCGTCGCCAGCCCGGGCACGATGACCATGACGGTCTACGACGGAAGCGTCGCCGGTCGGGTTCTTGGTCAAGTAGTGCTGGATGGGGCCACCGATGCCTTGCCGACTTCCAGTCTCACGACGATCCCGATCGCCCTGGCGCCCGGCACCGTCACTCCCACGATCCTGACGGTGATCGATCTCGATTCTCCTTTGGGTGACACCAACGTTCTGATCGATGTCAACGCGGGCCTCGATATCACGGCGACCGTGGGCTCGATCCTCGTCTCGTCCGCGACCATCGACGTGGACGGTCTCGCGGTCAATATCAACCAGACCGTGCTCGACGTGGCCGACATCGACGCCGATCTGGTGGCCGACATTCAGACGGGCGGACTCATCCTGGACGTCCAGAACCCATTCGGCGTGGCGATCGACGTCGTGCTGGAGATCGGCGGCCCCGGTATCACGACGCTTCAGCGAAACCTGAACATCGGCAGTGGGCCCACGACCCAAACGACGCTTTCGTACACGGCTGCCGAACTTCAGTCCTTCCTCGGCCAGACGGGCGTGTTCTTCCGCGGGTCTGGTACCGTCACGTCGCCGGGAGTGCCAGCGACCGTTACTCCGACTCAAGAGACGTCGATCGAAGCCAGCCTCGACGTCACGCTGGAGCTCGGAGGATGAAGCAACTTAATCGGAGGTGCGGAGCGATGTGCGGAGTGACGACGTCGAAACAAGTGATGGCCGCGATAATCTTGTCTGTAGCCGTCGGGGCCGTGTCATTCCCTGGTGCGGCGTCCGGCCAACTCCCGTCGGCGAGCACGGCCACGCTGGCGACTGCGAACAACTATACCGCACTGGCCCGGGGATTCACCGCCATCGCCTCGAATCCGGCCGGACTCGGCATGCCCGGCAACCCCGGCTTCTCGTTGGCGTTACTCCCAGTGCAGGCCCGAGTGGGGCTGAACGCCGTCAGCTTAGCCGAGATCGACGCGTTCGCGGGACAGGCGCTTCCCACCGCGACGAAGGAGGCGTGGCTGAATTCCGTTATCGCCGAGGGCGGTCTCGCGGCACGAGCCGGCGCTGCCGCGACCGCTTTCGCGCTCAGCGTAGGGCCTGTCGGCCTACAAATCTCGACCGTCGGACAGGCGAGTGCCTCGCTGGGTCCTGACGCTTTCGAGCTGGCCCTGTTCGGCAACGCAGGCCGCACGGGCACGACACGAGACATGACGATGACCGGCACGGGCAGCGATGGGTGGGGTGCGACGACCGCGGCGCTCGCACTGGGGATTCCGCTGCCTGAAACCAAGGGTGGAAGCCTGGCCGCCGGAGCCACTCTGAAATACACGATGGGCCACGCCGTGGTCGCGACCCGTGACGACGGCAGCATGATTACGGCCAATCCGATCGGGATCGACCTTGCCCTTCCGTCCATCCTGCCGGACAGTTTCAACGTGAACAACGGCACTGGAATAGGCCTGGATGTCGGCGTGGCCTGGGAGGGCTCGACGTGGGCCATCAGCGCCGCGGTGCAGAACGTCTTTCACACGTTCCAGTGGAATCTCGACGCCTTCGCCTTCCGGCCGGGGGAAGTCTTGGCCGACAACGCATCGGTGACGACCGACTTCGACCCGCTCCCCGTGGCCAGCGCGCCCGCAACGCTCCAGAGCGAAGTCTTGGCACAAGGTTTCGAGCCCGTTCTCAACCTGGGCGTCGCCTATCGTGCCACGGAGCGGATCGCCGTGACGGCGGATTTTCGGCACGACTCCGGCGAGGCGCTCGTCACCGCAGAAGGATCACACATCGGGATGGGTGTTGAATTTCGGGTGATTCCGTTTCTGCCGCTGCGCGGAGGTGTGTCACGCGTCTCGGGTGGGGCCATACACTTCGCCGGGGGCTTCGGCCTGGAGATGGGTCCGGTACACCTCTCGGGTGGCTACCTCGTGGAGAAGAACTCAGCGGGCGAGTTCAAAGCGGCAAGCGTGGCGCTGTCCTTCGCGCACAACTAGGCTGGCCCCACGACCGGTATGCCGCGCACAACTAGTCTGGTGTTCCCGGAAGTCGACGAGCCAGCGTGAGGGCCGAGGCGCTAGGCCGGTGTGGTGGCGCCGATCTCGCTGAAGACTTCGTTCTGAATGCCGTACTCACGCCAATCACGGTGGTCGAAATGCCACCATTCACCGGGATTCACGGTGAATCCCTCGGCTTCCATCACCTGCCGTAACAGGTCGCGGTGCCACCGCTGTCTCGCCGTTCCACCCGCGTAGTCCGAGTACGAGCGGTGGGAGAACTCGTCGTATGAGCCGGGCATCTCGACGGGCTCTCCGGTCAGGAGATCATAGAGCGAGAGATCGACGGCCGCCCCTCGGTTGTGCCTCGACCCAGCCGCCGGATTCGCGACGAACTCGCGTTGATGCGCGGGCGTCGCGTCCCAAAACATCTTGGTCACATACCAGGGACGGTATCCGTCGTGGATCAGGAGCCCGTACCCATAGGGTGCCAGCGCTCGGTGGGCCCGTGCCACGGCCTCGGCACCAGGGCGTTGAAGGAAGGCCCGGGAATCCTCGTAGAAGACCGCGTTCATGAAGTTGTTCGTGCTGGCGTAGCGGATGTCGAGCTTGATCGTCGGATCCAAGGACGCGAGGTCCACCAACGCGGACTCTCGAAAGACTCCATCCTCCACCGGAGGCGTCGCGGCGAGCGCCTCGACCCGAAGCTCCTCGACGTCCCGAACGGGCTCGATCCGGAAGGTCTCCCCGCCAACGGTGCCGATTTCCCTCCTCGCAAAGCGGGCTCCGCCGAGCTGAAAACCCTCTGCGCGACCATCGCCTCCGCGCGTGAACAGGAGGCGCTCCGCCACCTCGGCGCCCGCGGGACGATCGAGGAACTCGTCCGGCGAGGCCTCCTCCAGCGGGTAGGCCATCTCCCCGCGCCTCACGTTGAGACGCGACTCCTCCTCCAGGATCAACCAGATGTCGTCGTCGGGTCCGTACTCCCCGATCAACCCCATCCAACGCGTCGGAGGGGGGTCCGGGGCGGGGGACTGGAACGTAGAGGGCGGCTGGGACGTGCCGGGGGCCTGGGACGCAGCGGTGGCCTGGGACGCAGCGGTGGCCTGGGCAGCGGGGCCTTCCGCCGCCCCATTCGGCATCCCGTCGGGGGAGCAGGCGAAGACCCAAAGGCCTGAAGCGACCATGAGCGCCAGCCGACGAGCCCTTCGACTGGATCGGGGGGCAGGCTTCACCTTGATATCATGGATTGAGCCTTCGCGCCAAAAGAATTCGCCTCGCCGCGGGTTAGGTGATTCTCAGTCGAAACTTGGCGCGGACGGCAGCGCTCAGCAATTGGAGCCGACCGGCCGAACGGCACGACTGGCGCTCGAGCTTGTACGGGCGCCTCGTTCATGTAGACTTCACGACCCGACCGGTGAAAGAGCCCACATGACCACACACGACGACGCAAACCATCACCCGAGCGATGGCGGAGCCCGCACCGAGTCGTCGATGCGCCCGTCCAGGACGGCGATCGCCATCATTGGACTCCTGTTGATCGTGGCCGTGATATTCGTCGCGTCGAGCCTGCGGAGGCCCACGCCGCTGACGTTTTACCCGGTGTCCGCGGTGGATCCCCAGGAGGTTGGAGACCGGCTCGTCGGGCCCTTGGTCTATACGGTGGACGGGAGAGCCACGGAACCCAGGCTCTTCGATTTTTCAACGGGCTCGGTGGTCGAGTCCCCTGGACCTCGGGGATGGGACTTGGCGTTCCAGAGATTCACGATCCTCGCGAACGGGGGGCCGGACTTCGCGGGGCAGGGAGGGATTCTCGCTCTCGGCGTCACCTCGCTCGACTCGCTGACGACCGTTCCGACGAGTGGATACGTGGGGAACACACCCGGCCGCGAGGTGAGTAACGCGGCGACGGCGGAGTGGTACGAGTACAGCTGGACCAGTCACGTCCTGAGCCCGAAACCGAATATTTTCGCGGTCCGAACCGCCGATGGTCGGTATGCGGCGTTCCAGATCCTGAGCTATTACTGCCCCACCGCCCAAGCCGGCTGCACGACCATTCGGTACCGGTACCAGGGCGCCGGGGGCACGGACTTCACGCCGGACGGATAGCCCGCCTGAATGGATGGTCCCGCCTGGCTGGCTGGACGGATCGTCCACCTGGGCGGATGGTCCCGCCTGGAGGGATAATCCGCTTGGCTGGATGGTTCGGAGAATCCCCGCTTACCGAGTTCGGACCAGCCAAACCTGGACGTTCGACCCCAGGTCGCCACCCGACGCGCCGGCGATTCGCAGGGTGTGGGAAGTCGCGCCGAAGCCGCCGACGAGGAAGAACGCCGTCGAGGGGTCTCGGAGCGTAAGGGTCTCGGAAAAATCGGTGAACCCGTGCTCGGTCGGGTGCAGCCATGCCGACTCCACCACCGCTTGTTCAACGTCGAGTAAGTCCCAGCTGGACAGGGAGTTCTCAGGGCTCGCCCCGGGGCGACCGTCCATGTACAAAGTGGCGGCCCACCGGGCGAGATGATCTTCGAGCGTGCCCTCTCCGAGTCCGGCCAGCGCCTCTTCGAGGTTGTCGAAACCGGACAAATCTCCGTCGATCAGGGCCTTTTGGAAGGCGGGCTCCCCGCCCAGCTCGGCACCGTACACGTCGGAGGCCCATCGGAGGAAGGACCAAGTCACTCCGTACCAAAGCGGACGGCCACCGCAGGGATGTTCGACGTCGGCGTCGATCCAGGTACACTCTTGCGGCGTACCTCCAATCCGCGGGTCCGTGAGCGATCCCGGAAAGCCGAAGTAGAAGACAAGATCGAAGAACGGGGCAATGTACCACGGATATACCTGGGTCTCGCCAAAATCGAACGCCACGTCAGCGCTGAGATTCTGCCCCGTGTCGTTTCCGAGTACGGTGTGGCCGACGATCTCTTCGGCAAGCGTCGCCTGGCCCTCAGCCACGAACGACGCCATGAAGTCGAAAGCGCTGGGGGAAGCGGCCCTGCGACTGAACTGAATGATGTGCGTGTACTCATGGGCGATGATTACCGGTAGGAGCTCCTTCAAGTCCGCCGTGCTCAACGTGTCACCCACTGCACCCGTAGGATCGGGTGCGATGGCGTAGAAAAACTCGCCCTCGTTACTGGCGACCAGCTCGCTTGGATCATCCCGCGGGAAGAAATCGCAGGGGTTCACGAATCCGAGCAACTGGCCCGTGGAGCTCGTGTCCGCATTGATCACCTGGGTAAGGAGGATGGCCACACGGGAGTTCCCGTCGAGGTCGCCCGCGTCCCCGAATTCGGTTACCTCAGAGGCCAAGATGACGTCGTCGAAGAACGTGCCCATGTCCTCGAGATCGCTGTCGAGGAATCCGCCCGGCGGATTGTCCACATCGACCCACCACATCGATCCTGCGGTTTTCGCGCGCAATTCGGCTGTGATCGTATCCGTGCTCGCCGCCGAGCAATTGCCCCCGATCTCGCGAACCCGAAGGTCCAACTGGGCGCCGACGACCTCATTTCCGGTCACCACCACGCGTGCGGGAGCCCGCTGCGCAGAAATCGCACTCGCTCGGATAGCGGGGTCCTGTACTGGACGGACGAGATCGGCAAGGACGGCGTTGTGCCCCTCCCGGTG
>JBDHFN010000124.1:0-7385 GCA_039590375.1 Gemmatimonadota bacterium | reverse complement strand
AACGTACCCTTCACACCCGCTTCCCCCAAATCGACGATTCCAGGAGCCAGACTGCCAGTCCACGTCGGGCAACCCACCTGGTCGTCTACCACGGTCATCGCACTGCGACGCTCCCCCTGTTCGAGGACGACATCCACGAAGTCACGACCTCCAGGCCCGTACAGCCAACTCGTCCGAACCACCATCCAGCTGCACCCGGAAACCGCCAACACCTGCTCACCGGCCAACTTGCTCACTCCGTATGCGTTGACGGGACTCGTTTCGGCGTCGGGACCGTATGGAGTGTCCGCACGCCCATTGAAGACATAGTCCGTGCTCGGATACACAACGGTCGCACCGACCTGGGCTGCGGCCATCGCCACGTTCCGCGTCCCGTCACGGTTGACGTTCATGGCTTGATCCACCTCCTCCTCGGCCCGATCCACCGCCGTGTATGCGGCGCAGTGCACCACGACTTCCGGCATTTCAGCCCTCAGGCGTCGCTCCACCTCGCCCGGGTCGGTAACGTCGAGACTCGATCGGGCGTAGGCCCGGACGTCGTGGCCCTTCTCGCCCGCGGTACGCACCACGGCGTTGCCCAACAAACCGCCCGCGCCCGTGACCAAGATCCTCAAGACCGGGGCCTCAAGCCAGAGCGCTCGAGACAGGGCCTCAAGACAGGACCTCAGGCAAGGGCCTCGAGACAGCGCCTCGAGACAGGCTTCTCAAGGGTAGACCTTCATCCAGTTGCCCCGAAAATCGCTGAGGACCCCCACACCGGCGGCCAACAGATTCGGATAGCGCGGCACCGGCTGATTGAATGCGGGCTCGGTCCCATCGGCGTGGATCACCGACCCGCCCGCCGCCCGGACCAGAGCAGTACCCGCCGCGACGTCCCACTCACTCTTCGGAACGAGCGTCCAGGTTCCGTCCACCTTTCCCGCCGCGACGAGGGCCATCTTGAGGGCGACGGAGCCGCAGGGCCGAATCTCGCACGGCGCCTCGTCGAGCCCTTCCCACTCACCCCTTCTGATCTCGCTCCGGCTAGCCAGGATCACGGCACCGTCGAGGTCGGGGAGCCCGGTCACCGACGAGGCATGGCCCTGGTATTCCACACCTGTCTCCAGCGAGCCGATCACCAATTCCTCGGTGGCCGGATTGTAGATCCCGCCCGCAACCGGCAGACCGTCCTCGACCAGGCCGACAGAAATGCACCACTCGGGGATCCCGTCGATGAACTCGCGTGTCCCGTCGATCGGGTCCACCACCCAAACCCGGCGGCACCCCAGACGCACGGGGTCGTCGATCGATTCCTCCGAGAGCCATCCCTCTCCTCGGGCGGGGAGTACCTCCCGAAGTACACGATCGGCCGCTTCATCCGCCGCGGTCAAGGGATCGCCCCGTTCAGCCTTGATCTCGAAATCGACAGCGCCCGACGTGAACGGCCGAATCGCTTCCGCGGCGGCCACGATCGCTTCGTGGATCCTGGCTAGATCATCAATTCTGGTCACACCCAGTCTCCCCGTAAGCCATCAGTACCATTCCCGTAACCATCGCTTCCTGTAACCATCGCTTCCTGTAACCATCGCTTCCTGCAACCATCGCTTCCTGCAACCATCGACTCCTGTAACCATCGACTCCTGTAACCATCGACTCCAGGCACCATCGACACCTCTAGCCATGGCATCACTATCGATGCCGTTATCCATATCATTCACTAGTGAGTTCTTCCGTCTGAATCGCGACGCCAGTACGCCTGAGCGCATCCTCGTACAGACGCTCGATGTCCCCGGCCAGCCGCCGAATCGAAAACCGTTCGAGAACCAGCCCCTGCGTCCGTTCTGTCTCCTCAATCGACGGAGGAGATGCCAAGACGCCCTCGATCGCGTCGGCAACCTCATCGACCGAGGCCGAATCCACAAGGCGCCCCAATTCGCCCCGCTCGAGAATCTCCGACACGCCCCCGACCGCGAGCGAAACTACCGGTGTTCCACTCGCAAGAGACTCGATCAGTGAAACCGGCGTACCCTCATCGAACGAGGTGAGCGCCGTCACGTCGAAAGCGGGAAAGACCTGCGGCAGGTCGTCCCTCCAGCCGAGCCAATGCACGACGCCGTCGAGACCCTTGGCGGTGACGTGGGCTCGGAGGGCGCGCTCCCGCTCTCCCGACCCCACCACGATCAGATGCGGAGCCGACTCCATGCGTTTCTGGAGCAGCGCCATGGCATCGAACAGCAGTTCGTGATTCTTCACGGGCACCATGCGCCCCACGATGCCGACGACAGGACGGTCCTCCTCGATCCCCAGCTCCGCTCGCAGTCGAGAGCGGGCTGCGGCCCGATCGGTGTCCGCGAAGGGCTGGAGGTTCAGCCCCAACGGAATCACCGCGAACCGATCCGGAGGAGCAACGCGGAGATCCTCGGCCATCTCACGGGCCTGATCTTGCGTCAGGACGACCAGCCTGTGGGTGGCCCTCGCCAATCGCCGCTCGATTCCCAGAAAAAATCGTGTCTTGAAGCGGGAGAAGTAGAGACCCCCCAGGACGTGTCCGTGGAACGTGTGGATGATCACGGGAACACCAGCGGCCATCGCCGCCAAGCGCCCCACCGTCCCCGCCTTGGCGGTGTGGGTGTGTACGATCGCGGGCCGCTCACGACGAAAAAGCCGAAAGAGTGTCAGAAACGAACGCAGGTCCCGCAACGGGGAAAGCAGCCGGGACATGCCCGCGATCTCGGTGACCGCTACGCCACGTTCCCTGGCGTAGTAGGTCATGTCACCCTCGTCCTCGGTGATGCGCCCAGTGATCAGGCGCGTGCGGAAGCGAGTGGAATCGAGGGCTTCGGCCAGGTGGACCACATGCATGGCCGGTCCGCCCGTGTTGAGCCGCGCTATGAGACGGTGAACCAGAACCGGGTGATCGCTCACCTCACTCCGGCCCACCCTTAACGATCCACGCACCTGCCCGAGCGCCGCTCTCGTCCAGGAGAGCCGCGGTCACGTGCCGAGCGTCCACCAGCACGACCGCCTGCTCGAGAACCCGCGCATAGTCGATGTCCGTGTGGTCCGTCACGATCACCACCACATCGGCCTCGCTGAGGGCTCGATCGGTCAGGGGGACTGAAGACAGGGATGTTCCCTCCTCGTCCAAGTCCGGCACGAACGGATCGTGGTACGCTACGTCGGCACCATCGGCGACGAGAAGCCTGATGATGTCCAGAGCCGGAGACTCCCGGACATCGTTGACGTCCTTCTTATACGCCACGCCGAGCACCAGAACGCGTGCGCCGTTCACGGACCGCTTTCGGGCGTTCAGGGCGGCCCTCACCTTTCCCACAACGAACTCGGGCATCTCGGCGTTGATCTCCGAGGCCAGCTCGATGAAACGGGTCCGATAGTCGAGCGTACGCATCTTCCACGCCAAGTATTGGGGATCGACCGGAATGCAGTGACCACCGAGTCCCGGCCCGGGCGTGAACTTCATGAAACCGAACGGTTTCGTGGCCGCCGCCTCGATGACCTCCCACACGTCCACGTCGAGGCGATCGGCGATGAGCGCCACCTCGTTCACCAGAGCGATGTTTACCGCCCGGAACGTATTCTCCAGAATCTTGACCGTCTCCGCCGCCTCGGTGGACGAGACCGGCACCATCGTGTCGATGAAACGTTCGTAAACTGCCAACCCGGCCTCGGTGCAGCTCGGCGTCACACCTCCGATGACCTTCGGGGTGTTCTTGGTCTTCCAGACCTCGTTTCCAGGGTCCACCCGCTCGGGGGAGAAGCACAGGAAGAAGTCCTTGCCCACCGCAAAGCCGTTGCGTTCCAGCGCGGGGAGAAGAACCTCCCTCGTCGTCCCTGGATACGTGGTCGACTCCAGCACGATGAGCTGCCCCGGGCGGAGCGTCGCCGCAACCGCCTCGGAGGCGGCGATCACGAAGGAGACGTCCGGATCCCGCGTCTTCGACAGCGGGGTCGGCACCGAAATCGAGATGGCATCGCACTCGGCCAACCGTGCCATATCGGTCGTGGCCTCGAGGCGTCCCGTGGCCAGCACAGCGGACAACTCCTCCCCTGTGACGTCCTCGATGTGGCTTATTCCAGCGTTGATGCCATCCACGGTCTCGGAGTCGACGTCGAAGCCCACGACTCGGAGACCCGATCCGGCGATCTGCACCGACAGCGGGAGTCCTACATAGCCGAGACCGACCACACCGACAGTGAGGTCGCCCGAGCGGAAGTGGTCCAAAGGATTGTTGGGCATCATGTCTCCGCGTCGATTTCGTTTCCGGCACCCGCCTCAACCGGCACCGGTCCCACTGAGATGCGCATGGCGTATACGTCAACCGCGCCCTCCCACTTCAAGTACTCGCGCACCCGCCGCGTGTCTTCCTCACCCATCCCTCCCTGATCAATCACGACAACCGCGGTCACCCCACATTCACGGACGGCCCTCTCGATCCCGGCGTCGCCCCCGAACAACGGGTACCCCTTGAATCCGCCGCGCCGGCCTCCATAGGTATAGTCGACAACCGCGACCAGCCGAAGCCTCGGCTCCTCCACCCCGCGCAGGGCTCGAAAAGCCAACTCGGCATCTTCGATCCGGCCGACAAAAGCCGCCGGCGCCCCTTCGGAAGACCATTTTTCCTTCACGTCGTCCAAGAAGCGAAAGGAAACGCGTCCCACAACGGTCAGGGTCGCGCATAGCAGGAAGTCCACGATCAGTACGCCCCGGGACAATCCCACTCTGAAGACCAGAAACAGCACCGACGCGGCCAAGAGTGTTCCAAGAATGTTGGCCCGGATCGTGCCCCAGACGTCCCCGAGACTGTAGTGACTGAAGCGAGGGGCATAAGCCCCGGCGGCCGCCAAGCCCATCAGCTTAAGGGCGATCACCATGGCAAGCGTCTGCCTGAAATAGGCGAGCTCGGCCGGGAGCTGCTCTGTATCCCACCTGACCAGATACGCTCCAAAATAGGCGATGGCCACCAAGACGACGTCCATGAGGACCGTGAGCAACGGAAATCGATGGTGGAGGCGGACCAATCGATTGAATACCTGTGCGCCGTGCGCCTCGTCAGCCCCGACCTCGTCGATCCTGCGGTCGTCGGTCCCCCCGTCGTCGCTCTTCCCGGCGTCGCTCGCCCTGTCGTCTGCCCGCTCCCAGCGCCGGAGCTCGCGCATCCGGGACGACAACAAGTAAAGGCCGAGGAGCGTCAAGAGGATAAGCAGAACACCGCCGACAGCGTACGCCACGGGCCGGCTCGCGGAGCGAACGCCCAAGCCGATCAACCCTCCACCGACCGCGAGTCCCCACACGAGCCAGGCAACCCGCTCCTCGGATATCCCGAGCGCGACGAGCCCGTGGGACGTGTGGTCCCTCCCCCCCTCCGAAATCGGCCGGCCCTCCAGCAGGCGCGTGACGGTCACGAAGGTCGTGTCGAGAATCGGGACCGCGAGCACGATCGCGGGCACGGCAACCACGGCGAAAAGGCTTCGGGACAAACCGGGTGCGGGCGAGAGCGCGAGGCCGGCGAGAACCAGGCCGGTGAAGAGCGAGCCGCTGTCCCCCATGAAGATGCGGGCGGGTGGGTAGTTGTGGACCAGGAATCCGACCAGCGCACCCGCGAATGCGAAGGCGACACCCGCCAGAGCGACATCACCAGCCAAGAGAAAATTGACGCCCATGAACGAGGCGGCGATGGCGCCCACCCCACCCGCCAGACCGTCCATGTTGTCCAGCAGGTTGAGCGCGTTCGTGATACCGATAAACCAGAAGAGCGACACCGTTACGTCGACCAGATAAGACCCGGTGAGCCAGACGCCGACGCCGCTTATGAGTAGCATCGAGGCCGCCGCCAGCTGGCCGACCAGCTTGGTGCTGGGTCTCAACTGGACGAGATCGTCGACGAGGCCGAGCGCGAAGATCATGACGGCGGCGATGAGTAGCCCGTCCCGATGCGTCAGAGGAACCACCGCATACGACGAAACCTCGCGAATGGACAGATCCCCCCCGGACAGGAGCATCTGGGCCACCAGCGCCACCGCGAAGCCCACGAAGATGGCTATGCCACCGAAGCTGGGTGTCGGCCTCCGGTGCCATCGCGCCGGCGACACCGCGGATAGGCGGGTCCACCTGAGTGCCGCAGCCCGAACGACGGGCGTGAGCGTCACCGTGGTAACCAGGGCCAGGCTCCCGACCAGGAGCAGGAGAATAGGGCCAGGCGGGTTCACGTCAGGCGCGATCCTTGGACATCCGTGATTTCGACACCCGCGTCACCGACCGACTCGGGGGGGACTCGTGCGGCCATGAAAAAGCGCAACGTGTGGCGCAGACGAGGCAAGATCCAATCAGCGTTTGGCCCCCTGCAACCATGTTTCAAGAGTGAGCAAGGCCCAGAGCTGCTGCGAGTAGTCGATCTTGCCCCCCATGTGCTCCTCCGTCCGGCCGGTCACGTAGTCCCGATCCAGCCATTCCCAGAGCTTGGCGTCGGCCGTGAGCACGCGTTCATGCAGAACCCCACGCCAGGGGCCGCGAAACCATTCTGGGAGGGGCACGGCAAAACCCTGTTTCCCCCGGTCCAGCACCGCTCGGGGCACGACGTCGGAGAAGGCCTTCCGCAGAACGTACTTGAGTGTCCCTCTCCGGCGGAGGACTCGGGGTGGAAGGCCCGCAGCGTACTCGACCAGGTCCGTGTCCAGGAACGGTACGCGGAGCTCCAGGCTGTTGGACATGCTCATGCGGTCCGCCTTGACCAGGAGATCATCGACCAGGTAGGTGCCGAAGTTCGCGGAAAGAGACCGGGCGAGCACATTACGTCGCCCATTCATTGCCTTATGGATGCTCGGTGTGAGGTCGGGCAGCGGCCCAGCGTCGCGTTTCATGACCCGCCCCAGATCCGCTACGAAGAAGCCCACCCAATGAATCCACCGTTCTTCTTCGGAAAGGCCCGCGGCCTCGAAGAACCGCAGCATTCGCCTTCTCGAACCACGGTGGTGGCGGTCATGGGGCAGGGACGACAGAACCTTCCTTCCGGCGGCCGCTGCCCATCCGGGCACCCTCGCCGCCATTTCCATGGCGCGAAACCGCAGGTAGCCGCAGAAGAGATCGTCCGATCCCTCACCCGACAGCGCCACGGTCACATTCTCACGGGCGAGTTGGGTCACGGCGCGGGTGGGCAGGGCGGAGGAGTCCCCGAAGGGTCCGTCGTGCGCATCCACCAGCATGTCGAGCTGCTCGATGCAGTCCGGACCGACGTGAACCTCATTGTGCACCGTCCCGAGTCGCTGGGAGACCAGCCGTGCGAAAGCAGCCTCGTCGTACGTGGGAGATCCCTCGAAGCTGGCCGTGAAGGTCTGCAGTGGCTCGCGTACGAGCGAGCTGGCAACGGCGGCGATGATCGTCGAATCCA
>JBDHFN010000123.1:0-8425 GCA_039590375.1 Gemmatimonadota bacterium | reverse complement strand
GCTCTCGTTCGGGACTTCGTCCGAGGTCTTGATCGCGAAGTAGTACGTCGTGGAGGACAAGAGTCCCGTGACCGTGAACGACTCGCTGCTGCCCGCGACCTGTGGCGAGGGCTCTCCGCTCGCCTGCGTGGCGGAGGCCCAGTTGCCGTCGTTGATCGCGCTCGTGGAGTAGCGGACGTCATAGGTGGTCGCCGTCCCGGTGGCTCCGTCGTCGCCGGGTGCGGTCCACGACAGGTCGATGCTCGACGACGTCACCGTTCCGGTGGCGAGGTCCGCGACGGCATCCGGCGCCGTGACGTCCGCCGCAGCCGGTTTGATCGAGACCCCGGCGGTGGCCCAGTGGTCCGAAGTACCGAGCGCCCACGACATCGTGACCGTGGGTGCGCCCGGCTCGGTGCTCCCGGCACCGAATTCATCCCACGCTGCTGGAGCGATCTTGTTCCAGCGTTCAGTCTGTCCAGCGCCGGCCGTCAACGTAGTCGGCGTCTCAGCCGATACCACATCGAGTACCAGCTCACCCACTGCCGAGGGCACATCGACAGACGCCGTGAGGGAAGTGCCGATCGTGGAGGCGAACGTCCCGAACGATGTTGTTTGATGAACTCCCGTGAACGTGATGACGGCAATGACGGCGGCGTCGGAAAGCCCTTGGTTGAATTTGACGACGACATCGTGCGTGCCGGTGGGTGGTGCGATGAGCCTCCACATCTCTACCCTGGCATCATTGGTGTTTGTCACCGTTCCGATCGTATCCAGGGGTACACCGTTATACGTGACCGAGTCGACAGCGTCCGACGAAGTGTTGTTGTTGATGGAAATGCCCACGATCATCAGGCGGTTGGCGCCTGATGTCGTGTGCGAGACGGTCTTGGAGGTCTCAGCGGTAGCAACCAGGGCGGTAGAGGTGTCTGCGACCGTGACCTGCGCTGCCGAGGTCCCGGGGACAAGTGCGAGGATGAAGAGGGCGACTACTAGCGACGCACCGAGGCAGGCTCCCCCGGACCCGAGGGTCCAGGAAAGCCTGCCTGGGCCCATGCTGAGTGGTTAGTTGACCTGGACGCGGATCCAGAAGAACCGACTGGCTGCGGCAGCGAGGGTGCCGGTGAGATCGGCGTCCACATCGTTGCCGGTGTTGGCAAAGGTCCAGCCGGCCAAGTCCCCGGCCGCCGATTGGTAGGTCAGCTCCACGGGTAAGATGTCGTCCACATGCACACTGGACGCCGCGGCCGTTCCACCGTTGGTGACGGTGACTTTGTACTGGATGAACTCACCCGGCAGCACGGTGTCGCCGCCGCCGAGGAGCGTGGTCTGGTTATCACGATAGGCTTCCTTCGTGACGCTCAGGCTCGCCTTGATGACCGTCAGGTCGGCGAAGCCCTGGTCGGTGGTCGCACCGTTGGCTACGGAGGTGGCATCGAGGTAGAGCGTGTCTGGGGTTCCGGCGGCCACGTCGGCCACGGAGTAGATCACGTCGATATCCTGCGAAGCCGAAGCCGCGAGGTTGTTGATCGTGGTGCTGGCACCGCCGACGCCGTTGACCGACACGATGGTGATGACCGCCGAGCCGGGGCTCGAGGCGACCAGGTTGAAGTCGTCGATCCCGTTCTGGTTGTTCGTAACGGTGAACGTGAACGTGTAGTTCGTGCCGTTACTGGGCAGCCGGGTAAGGCTCTGGCTGCCGTCCGGCGTCGTGGCGACGGTACCGGTGAGCCCCGGGGTGACGACGGTGTTGTCGTTGTCGGTCGCCGAGCCGTCACGACGCGAAGTGGCGGTCAGCGTGTAGGTCGACGGATTACCGCCCTTACCGGAGGCGATCGAGTACTCGACCGTGATGGCTGCGGTACCCCCCGCCGGAATGGCGGCCGCCGCGAGGGCGGCGTTCAGCAGGGCCAGCGTCGCGTAGTCCGTGGCGCTGTAGGTGTACTTGGTCACCGTCAGGACGGTCGCGTCCGAGTTGGTCTCGGAGACGCTCACGCTGTCGGTGCCGTTGCCGATGTTGTCGACGTTGAAGACCAGCGTGTTGAGCGTGCTGGGCGACGCCGGTGTGGCGGTGGCCTGGGCCGCTACCACGTCGATGCCGGCGCTGAAGCCGACGGTCACCGAGACGTTGTCGTTGACCGACGAGTAGACGTTGCCGTTCGCGTCGGTGAAGGAGACGGTGGCGGTGTTGACGATGACGGTGCCTTCGGCCGTCTGGCCGTGAGCCTCTGAGGGCTGCAACCAGCCGACCGCTGCCGCAAGCGTCAGAATCCCGAGGACTCGGGATATCTTGGTCGTTTGGGGTCTCATCTCCCTGTTCTCCCGTCTGTGTTCTCTTGCGGCTCGGCCCGCCTCATGCGGGTTCGCCTGCGTACGCGCGCGCGTGTGTATGTGCATGTCATCTACCTCTATGTTCGCAAGGTGCGGGCCATGTGGGGTTTCGAGCCTGCCACTGCGCCAACGCCCGAATTCCATATGTGGATAACTCATCTAAACTGTCTATTGACAACAAATTACAGAAAACAAAAAAGAAACTGCATCGACCGGGTGCGGTGACTCGATCCGTCACGCCAACGAACCCGGAAGGACGAAATCGGCAAAATGTGCCCAGAACATCGAAAACGGCTCTGCTGTGGGCAGATCGCTTCGAAACGGAACAATTTGCCGGCCGGAACCTGGCCCTCGAGGTACGCGTGCTCATCCTACTGCCGCCTCGCCATCGTCGAGCGCATCCGGTTCCGCCAGTAGTCGATGATCGGGCTGAGGACGCTCTCGGTAACCCGAACCTGCATGGTGACGAACCAGCCGCGGCCGCCGTTGGACGCGAAATCGGGGTCGCGCAGGTCGCCCAGGCGATATCCGCTGGCGATCTCGAAGGCCTTCAAAGGAGTGACGGTCAAGACCGGGGCAACGTCCCACCGCATCTCACCGGTCGTCCCTTCCATCAGGAGTCTGCCCTCTCCGCCCACGCCCACCCACGGCATGAGCTGGAGGTTCAGCCTGGAGCCCAGGTAATGAGCACGGGAATCGAGGGGGGCCGCGGCACCGACGGCGAAGTGGGTGCTTCGTACCGCGTACCTGCCTCCCAGCTCGACACCCGCCAACGGGCTCCAGATGATTTCGGCAGCGCCGATCAGGCGGGACTCGAAGCCCATCGCCCCAAATACGTTCTGCTGGGGCCTGTTCTCGTCCTGCCGCCACTCCAGCTTCACGAGCGCGTTCAACGCGTCGTTGCCGGCCGGTCGCAGGGCCAGACCCCAGAGGCCGGAAATGGCGGTCTCGGTCGGCAGACCGGTGTCCCTGTCCTTGACGCGGTTGTAGGTCCCGCGTGCGAGGATCGCCAGGCTACGGTTGAACGTGACGTCGGCCGCTACGTTTGCCAGGCTGCTCGAGCGGATCGCACCGCTCCTCCGCTCGACGTGTCCGCTGGCGCTGTAGGGACCATCCTGGGGGATGAACTCGGCGGTCAGCGCGGCCGACCAGAAGTCTTCTTCCTGCTGAGTGAAGGGGGCCGCCCGGAGCGGATCGGAGACCGCGGCCTGCTCGAGGCCCACACGGCGCTCCATCATGGCGTTGACGGCCCAGGACTCGCCAAGGTGCACGCGCTGGTTGAGGCCCACGACTGCGGCGTTGGTCTGCCGGTCGACGCCACCCGCGAGCTCATATGAACCCCAAGCCTGAGTCCCCTCCCGTAGAAGCGACTTCAAGCCGAAGCGGGTGAGGGCGTAGTTGCCGTTGCGCTTGCTCCTCACCTGCAGATGGCGCGCCTCCAGCGAGAGCTTCGAGAACAAGCCCAGAGACGCACCGCCACCGATGAAGTCGCCCAGGCCCGCGTCTCTATCATCGAGGAAGGAGTTCTGGGCTTCGGTCCACAGCCGTACGCTCGAGGAGGGCTGATATGCCAGTTCAAGGCGTCCGGCCCGAGACGCGCCACCGAGCACACCCTGGTTGGCGATGACCTGGTCGGTGTAGCCCGCGCTCAGCGAGACACCCATGACGGGGGAGCTGACGACCTGCGCCTCCGTGGTGCGCCGCTCGATTCCGCTCGCGGTGAAGTTCTGGCGTCCGTGGCTCACGCGGAGCTCGCTGCCGGGGACCCGCAGCTGGGTCCCTACCTGGAACTCGTCGACGGCGAGCACCCCGACGTTCGATGGGTTGTTGAATTCGTCGGCCACGTGCATCCACTGGCCGGTCAGCCCGACGGCGCCGCCCAACAGGTTGCCCTGGCCCGACATGAGCACGGCCAATCCGGCCGAGTCGGGATTCTCGGAGTACGCGACTTCACCCGTCAGCTCGGACCCATTCGGCCCCCGAAGGCGTACGTCGGCGCCGAACAGTTCGAAGGTCTGGCCCTGAGCCCTGTCCTGCACGACCGACAGCCCCAGCGGAATCCCGAAGTCCGTCTCGGCGCGCAGACCCCAGACGGACTTCGACTTGCCGCCCCCGTCGGACTCGTAGGTCACGACGATGAAGACCGGGTTGTTGTTCAGGTCCGTGGAGGGGACCGGGCTCTTGAGGAGCAGGGTGCCCGTGACATAGTCGATCTGGTAGTCCGTGAGGCGCCCGAGGTTCTCGACCCGGAGGATGCGTTCCGCGTTTTCCAGATCGCGAGTCTCTATGGTGACCCGCTCCGTGCCCGGCACGATGCGCGCGCCCACGTCGTAGGGGCCCGAGACGCTGGCACCGCGGATCTGGATCTGGCCGAGACTCTGCGACGTCATGGCCCCGAACCCACTCCAGACCACGGGGCCCGTGCGGACGTTGCCCGCCACACCGGGGAGCGCCCGGCGGTACCGTGCCAGCGTCAGGTTCGTGGCGAATCCCATGTTCGCGAGCTCACCGGCGGCGATCCAGTCGGTTCCACGCTCGATGCGGGCGGAGAGGCCCGGCCGGGAACTCGCCTCGCTGCGGCGCACCGAGGCGTCGCCGAGGATGGGATACTGGGCGTCGTCCAGAGGGCTGATCGTCCTGCCGTACGCGTCGCGCCCACGATCCAGAGTGCGGCTGTCATAGGAGAGCGTCACACCGGTCTCGGCGCCCAAGCGCCCGCGCACTGTGACGGTGCCGAAGTCGTCCGGCGCGGCGCCCAGGCCGAACTGTCCCATGCTGGTCACCATGAGGTCGCCCGGCTTCGGGACGTGTTGGAGCGCGACTTGTCCGACAGCGTCGCCCGCCTGGAGGGTCACGACCCGCACGAGGGTCTCGGAGGCGGCGCGGATCCGGAGGGTCAGCCATCCGTCGGAGCCCGTCCGAAGCTGCAAGCCGACCGATGAGGCATCCACGTCGGTGTCGACCACTTCGGCCTCGCGAGTGGACACGGTGACGAACGGGCTGTTGACCACGGGGACGCCCCAGGCGTCCAGGACACGGACCCGCGTCTCCTTTATAGTGAGACCGTCCGCTGGGAGGATGATCGTGTCGGCCACCGGCGCGAAGGACGCGGGGGCGCCTGTCACGTGGACCTGGAGGCTGTCCCACCGCTCGGCGTTCCAGGAGTTGCGCATCCGCACCCGGAGGGTGTTGGTCCCACGCTCCAGCCCGACGCCGATGAAGTCCACCTGACCGTCCCCCCGGATCACGTCCTCCGCCAGGATGGAATCACCCGAGAAGAGTGTGACCGGGGTTCCGGGCTCGCCCATGGCGCCGACGTAGAGCCGGTCACTGGCCAGCACGGAGCCGTCGATGGGCGCGATGAACGCGATTCCGGGGCCATTGATGAATCCTGCCTGGGCGTCCTGCGCCCGCTCATCGTCGGAGCGGACGGGCGGGAGCGTCACAGGCTCTGCACTCCGGACCGCTCCCTCCGGCTCCAGGGTCAGGTGGAGAGGCTCGCGGAGGCCCTCCAGCGTCCAGACCATCCAGGCCGAGCCGTCCCGGTCACGGCGAATCTCGGGGTCGGCGACGGGCCGGTTGCCGACGCGGGTGGCGCCGGGCATCGGAAGCCAACCCTCCGGGAGGGGATAGACCACCTCGGGCCAACCGGCCCGACTGGGCTCCAGAACGAGCTCGCCCTGAACGGCACGGTCGAGAGCGGTGGTCCCGTCGGGCGTGGAGATCTCGGCGGTCGCGTCTTCGGTCTCGACCTGAGAGCTCACGAGCCTCGCGATTGAAAGCTCGCCGCCACCGACGTCGTCCACGTTCCGGACCTGGAAGTCCACCAGTCTGGCGCCGCGAGGGATCAGCCCGAAGGAGACCCGACCCGAAGCCCATCCATTCATATGGAGCGACGCGAATCCCTGGTCGCCCTCGGGGTTCACCCGCAGCGCCAGGGGAAGGGTCGAGCGATCGACACGGAACGTGTGGGATCCTGGCCGCACGTTCCGGAACGACAGCTTCCCTTCGCTGTCCGTGGAGGCCACGTCCCCGGCTTCGGTCCAGACGGATACTCCCTGCACCCCGAGCTCACCGTTGTCCTGGCGGCCGTTTTCGTTTTCGTCGATCCAGACCTTACCGATGACCGCTCGCGTCTCGAGCGGCGTGCCAGCCCGGATTCCCACGAAGATCTGCTGCAGGGCCGATTGGACATCTATTTGGGAAGGTCCGTGGGAGAGCGCAGCCGTGGATCCCACCGATGCCGTTCCACTCACCAGGGCGGCAACCAACGGGGCCGGGCTCACGGCGGTGTCGACGTGGCCGTACGCCATTCCAGTGATGATCAGCGTGCCCGGCATGGCGGACACCAGCGCGAAGGCCGCACGGCCTTCTATTGTGCCTCCTGGGGCGAGGGACCCGAGATATAGAGTGACCTGCCCGGGCTGGGTCTGCACCGAGTCCACCGCGGGGAATGCCTCGGACCAGGCCAGGCCGCTGGGGATGTCGAAACGCACTTCGACATCGTCGACGGCCATGGCGCTCTGGTTCTCCACCATATAGTTGACGTAGACGGGCTCGCCGAGTTGGGCTTCCAGGGTCTCTGCCTGGAGATCCAGTGCCAGGATGTCCCCCGCGGTGCCCAAGAGAAGGACGGCAGGGGCGGAGGCGGACATGTGGGGCTCTCCACTTATGGAGAGGTCGACCACGTTGACCACCGTGAGGGTGTCCACCAGGACGGGCGCGACCCGGACTTGGAGCACCGCCTCCACCTGGCTGGCGGGGTCGACGTCGCCGAAGGCCCACGTGACGACGTTTCCGTTCACGGTGGCGCCCGGTCCTGCGTCGACGATGTCCAGTCCCGCTGGGACCGTGTCCGTGACGATCGCGTTCTCGGCGAGTCCGCCGCTGGCGTCGTTCGTCAGCCGGACGCGGTAAACGAGATCGTCACCGGAGCGGGCGGGGTTGGGCCCCTGAAGCAGCGTCTTCTCCAGCGTGAGGTCGGGGCCCGCGATGAGCGTCTGCGAAACGTTGGAGACACCGGCGAGGGGCCCGGAAGAGGACACGGCCACGTTCTGCATCATTGTAGTCGTGCGCAGCGGAAGGACGCGTACCTGGAAGGAGACGCTGTCCACCGGCTGGATACTGGCGAAGGGGATCGTGACGACAATGGCGCCCGCCGTCGGGTCGTAGTAGCCCTCGTCGTCTCCGGAGGCGTCCGTGAGAGCTCCGGCACTCAATTGCAGCGTACCGGCCTCGTAGGTCAGTCCTGCCGGAATGGTGTCCTGGATCGTGAGGTCGTTCGAGCCGAGTGCCGACGCTTGGTACGTGATCGTGTAGGTCAGGATGTCCCCGGCCACCGCCGAAGCGGCGTCCACTGCCTTGGAAAGTGTCAGTGTCGGGACCGCTGGAGTGATCTCCAGATCGTCGGTCAGCGTGTCCGTGACACCGGGGTCGAACTGCGATGTGGCCATCAGGGTTGCGACGGACCGCGGAGCAGCGACTGGAGTCCCCGCGGGGATGTCCAGGACGACCAGGATTTGAGCGGACGCATCGGCGTTGAGGGGGAGAGGTCCTACGATGGGCGTGTCGCCCGCGTCTTCAGTGCCGTTGCCGTTGACGTCCAGCACGGTACGAATCGGCCAACCGTCGAGAGACACGGCCGTGAGGACGAATGTGTCGGGGCCGTTCCCGGTGTTGGTGAGAGTGTGAGAGAAAAGGGCGCTCGACCCGGAGGGTGCGAGGTTCGAGCGGGGAGGAGCGACGTCCACACCGGCGACCTGGCCGACCATGACCAAGACATCGGGAGACACTCCGTTCCCCGTCGTGCCGTTCCCGAAGGAGTACGACACGGACGCGTTCGCGGTAATCAGGGTGCCGGCGGGTGTGCCGACGGCGCCCAATCGTGCGGCTCCGCCGAGAAGGAGCGCCCAAACGGCGATCCAACGCACCCAGGAGGCGACTCCCTGGACCCGGGGGTCCAGGGAGGCCTGCCTGAGGCAACGACGGAGGTTACGGAAATCCATGCTGAGTGGTTAGTTGACCTGGACGCGGATCCAGAAGAACCGACTGGCTGCGGCAGCGAGGGTGCCGGTGAGATCGGCGTCCACATCGTTGCCGGTGTTGGCAAAGGTCC
>JBDHFN010000122.1:0-7478 GCA_039590375.1 Gemmatimonadota bacterium | reverse complement strand
CTTGACGTAGCCCTCGAACATCTCTCGCCGCGCCCCGGGACGTGAGCCCGAGATTGCGTCCCCGGCCGTGACCAGGAAGGTCTCCGGGAAGTAGTGGGGCTCCTCATCGTGATGGGCCTTGATGGCGTTGAGCACGATCTCGGTCTCCTTGTGCTTCTTGCACAGGCGATACCCGAGCTCGACGTGCGTGCCCTCCTGTTCGTGCGTGAGCCCCTTGCCGACGTCGTGAAGCACGGCGGCACGTTTCGTTTCCTGGACGTCGAGACCCATCTCGGCGGCCATGCTCCCGGCCAACTGAGCCACTTCCTTGGAGTGCTGGAGCTGATTCTGGCCATAGGACGTCCGAAACTTCAGTCGTCCCAGAGTCTTGACGATCTCTGCGTGTACGTTGTGGATACCGAGCTCGTACAGAACCTCCTCGGCCGCTTGGACCATGGACTCCTCGACTTCCTGACGGCTCTTGCCGACAACCTCCTCGATGCGGCCCGGATGGATGCGCCCGTCCTCGATCAGCCGACCGAGGGCGATGCGCGCCACCTCGCGGCGTACCGGGTCGAAGCCGGAGAGGACCACGGCCTCGGGCGTGTCGTCGATGATGACGTCGATTCCCGTGGCCTGCTCGAAGGCGCGGATATTACGACCCTCTCGGCCGATGATCCGTCCCTTCATCTCGTCCGAGGGGAGCTGAACGACCGAAACGGTCATCTCGGCCGTCTGGTCGGCCGCCATGCGCTGGATGGCCAACCCGAGAATCTTCTTGGCCTCGCGGTCGGCCGTCCGTTGGGCCTCTTCCTTGACCTCGCGGAGCGTATTGGCGGCTTCGGCCCGGGCCTCGTCCTGCAAATCTTCCAGGAGCTCCTTCTTGGCGTCGGATCGGGACATTCCCGCAAGGGACTCGAGTCTCTCGCGGACCCGCTCTCGCTCCTGCTCGAGATCCCGGGTCTGGGAGGCGAGCTCCTCGGTGCCGGCCTCCAACTCCTTCGCGCGCTTCTCCTGGGCGGACTCCCGGTCGTTGAGGTTGTCGAAGCGGCGGTCGAGGGCGGTCGAGCGCTCCGCTAGCCGTTCCTCGGCCCTGTCGACTTCCTCGCGATGCTTGGCTTCTTCCCGTTCCCAAGCTTCTCGAAGCCGGATGACCTCCTCTTTGCCCTCGAGCACCCGCGAAGTGCGGAGATTGTCCGCCTCTTCCCCAGCACGGGCCAAGATCCTGGAAGCCTCATCCGCGGCGGCTGCTACAGCTTTTTTTTGACGCGATCGCTCCACCAAACCGCGTCCGACATATGCCACGGCCCCGAAGAGCAACGCCACAGCCACCGCCAGTCCATTAACCAGCGGATCCATTTATTGGCTCCAAAATCGGACGCGAAAAGACAGGCGTCCGAACGGTGAGCGTATGTTTTCGTGTGTGACAATAGAATTGGGGCTCCCGCGGACGCAAGGAGCGATGGATCAGCCGCCGGAAACCGCGTCCTCTAAGCGGGCGGCGAGTGCGTTCACCCGATCCGCCATCTGGGAGCCGCTCAGTTCCTGCGTATCCTGTGCCTGAAAAAGCTCATCCGTAATCGAAAGCGCGGCCAGGATGGCAACCTTATGGGGCTCCATAACCCCGACCTGCTTCTTGATTTGGCGGAATCGCCCATCCAGATACGCCGCGCATCGCTCCGTGTACTCCGGCTCGGCGCTCGAGCGAATCGTATGCTCTTCGCCGGCGATCCTGACGGTCACCGACTCTCTCTTGTCGTCCGTCACGGCCCCTCCTCCAGAAATTTGACCCGCGCCAGCAGTCGCTCCACTCCCGCGCGCCCCTCGTCGAGGCGGCTTCGAAGGTCGCTGTTCTCCTCCTCGAGAATGCTGAGCTTCTCGATGAGTTCGCGTGGGCCCTCCTTGCCGGAAGTCACGCCCTTGAGCAGACCCTCCAGCGCCTGACCCTCCGTGCGCATGCGGACCATCTCGTCCTGCAACTGGCCGACCCGGTCGAGCGCGGCGTTCACGGCGTCCTCCAGCCGTTCCACGGCCTGGTCCGCCGACACGTCGTCCGACGCGACGCTCTTCTTAGAGACGCTGCTCGACACCCAAACCCTCCCGGAGGCGTTTCACGACCTTCTCCACCACCCGATCCACTTCCTTGTCCGTCAACGTACGATCCCAGGCCTGGAGCCGAAGACGAAACGCCAACGAGCGATGTGCCTCATCCACTCCGTCTCCCCGGTAAAGATCGAACACCGTAACCCGCTCCAGAAGCTCGCCGCCGACGCCCCGAATTTCGTCGGACACCGCCGCGGTGGGGACATCATAGGGAACGAGCAGCGCCAGGTCACGATCCACGCCTGGAAACGGAGAGAGTGGCTGGTAGTGGGGCGTGGCCCTTTCCACCGGTTCCTCCGGGAGCGTCAGCTCCATGGCCCAGACGCCGCCGGCCCAAGCGGGTGCGTCGACTCGCTCGGCTCGAAGCTGTCCCGCTGCCCCTATCCGGGCGCCGTCGCCAGCCGTCAGGGCTACGGACCATGAGGGCACGAACAGCTCTCGCGGTGAGTCTCCGGCGCCGGACACGCTCACCGTCGCGTCGGCCCACCCCGACTCCGCGAGAATGGTCTCAGCGAGGCCCTTCACATCCGAGAAGTCGATCGCTTCTCCACCGTCCGACCAGTGCTCTGGGTCCCTGCGTCCGGTGACGACCAAAGCGACGTGGAGATCCTCCCGGGGCGGCTCCCCGGCGCCGTCGGCGTGGAATACGGTACCGAGTTCGAAGAGTCGCACGTCCCTCGCCCCCCGGGCGAAATTGTACTCGAGGTTACGGATCAAACCGGGAATCAACGCTGATCGTAACCTACTTTCTTCCATTGAGATAGGGTTGCTAAGCTCTACTTCTCCTTCATGTTCTGGGGCGAACGCCGGATTGGTCGCCTCGAACAGTCCCTCGCCAGCGAGCACGGTCCGGAGACGGTCCTCGAGCTGGAAGAGTGGGTGGTCCTCGACGGTGGTGGGTCGGGCCGCCACGAGGTCCTCGGGAAAGCGGTCGTATCCGTGTGCGCGGGTGACCTCTTCGATCAGGTCGATCTCGCGCGTCACGTCGTAGCTGCGAAATCCGGGAACGATCACGCGCAACTCGCCGTCGCCCTCCGCCCCTCCAGTCCCGTTCTGCACCGTGAACCCGAGCGGCGTCAGCAGGGCCCCCAGTTCAGCGTCATCGAACCGGACGCCGAGCACGTGCTCCACCCTGGCCGGCCGAAGCTTCAGCGCCGAGGCCTCCCAGGGCCGCGGCAGAACCTCCAGGATGGGACCATCGACCTCGCCGCCGGCCGTGGCGAGGATGACCTCCAGCGCTCGCAAGACCGCGGGAAGGTGCCCCTCCGGATCCACGCCCCGCTCGAACCGATAGCTCGCGTCCGTGGAGATCCCCAGCGCACGCCGGGTACGGCGGATCGACTTCGGGTCGAAGAGCGCGCACTCCAGCAGAATGTCGGTCGTATCCGCCGTGACCGAGGAGTGCATGCCACCCATGATGCCCGCAATGTCGTGCGACACCGCGGTGTCGCCAATCAGCAGCATCTCGCCGTCGAACTCGTGCTCCAGTCCGTCGAGCGTCTGCATGGTCTCACCGTCGGCGGCTCTGCGCACGATCAGGGTGGACCCCTCCAGTTTGCCCAAGTCATAGGCGTGCATGGGGTTGCCCATCTCCAACATGACGAAGTTGGTCGCGTCGACCACGTTGTTGATGGTCTGCTGGCCGACCGCCCGCAGCCGAGAGGCCATCCACTGGGGCGAAGGCGCCACCTTCACGCCGCGAATGATCACGCCGAGGAAGCGATGGCACTGCTCGGGCTCGTCGATGCGGATGGTCACACCGCTGTGGGACACCTCGCGCTCGCCGCTCTTCACCTCCAGGTCGAGCGGGCCCGCTCCGGGCACCGGTGCCGGAGCCACTCCGGCGACCCCACCCGGAGCCACCTCCCTGGCGATTCCTACGTGCGAGAGCCAATCCCCCCGATTCGGGGTGACCTCCACGTCCATGCGGACGTCGTCGAGGCCGAGCGCCTCGACCAGTGACTGGCCCGCCGAGACGTCGCCGGACAGAAGCATGATGCCCGATTGGTCCCGGCCCAACCCGAGCTCCTTCTCCGAGCAGAGCATCCCGTTGGAATACTCGCCCCGAATCTTGGCCTTCTTGAGCTCGAGTCCCCCGGGAAGCGTCACGCCGACGGGCGCGAACGGATAGAATCCACCCTCCTCGATGACCGGGGCACCGCACACGACCTGGACCACCTCCTCGCCGTTGTCGACCTCGCACAACGACAGGCGATCCGCGTTGGGATGGCCCCGCACCGTCTTCACCCTCCCGATGATGACGTCCTCGAGACCGGCCGCCACGGGGGCGATCTCCTCGACGGGCGCCCCGAGGAGGGCGAGGCGTTCCGCCAACTCGTCGGGGCTCTCACTCAGGCCCGGCGCGAGGGACTTGAGCCAGTCGTAGGAGATGTTCACGGCCCGCTTCCCGTCGTGAACTGCGAGAGGAAGCGGACGTCGTTCTGGAAGAAGATGCGCAAGTCTGGCACGCCGTACTTGAGCATGGCGATGCGGGCCGGGCCCATGCCGAAGGCGAAGCCCGTGTAGCGCTCCGAGTCATAGCCGACGTTATCCAACACGTTGGGGTCCACCATGCCCGCCCCCATGATCTCTATCCAGTCGGACTCGATCCGGGTTCCGTCCTTCCTGGTGATCATCCGCTTGACGTCCACCTCGGCGCTCGGTTCCGTGAACGGGAAGAACGAGGGACGAAAACGCACCTTGGTCCCCGGCCCCCAGAATCGGCGGGCGAATTCGGCCAGAGTGGCCTTGAAGTCGATGAAGGTGATCCCCTCGTCCACGACCAGCCCCTCGATCTGCGCGAAGGCCGGCGTGTGCGTGGCGTCATAGCTGTCCCTCCGGTAGACCATCCCCGGAGCGAGGATGCGGATGGGCGGCTCATGCTTCTCCATGGTCCGGACCTGCACGGGCGAAGTGTGGCTGCGGAGCAGAAGGGAGTCCTTCAGGTAGAGCGTGTCCTGCTCGTCCGCGGCGGGGTGGTCGAGCGGGGTGTTCAAGGCCAGGAAGTTGTACCACTCGCTGTCCGCCTCGGGGCCGCGGGCGCGTACGAATCCCATGGACCGGAAGATACTCCAGATATCGTCGATGACCCGATTGACCGGATGGACGCCCCCCTCCCATCGGTGCCGCGCGGGAAGGGTCAGGTCCTCGGTCTGTGCGCCGGCCTGTGCGCCCGCGGGGGCCACCTCGGCTTCACGGGCTCTCAGGGCCTCCTGAAGCACCTCCTTGACCCGATTCGCCTCGGCGCCCACGGGCGGCCGCTCATCGGGGGAAAGCTCACCGAGACCCCTGAGGATTCCTGAGATGCGGCCTTCTTTGCGGCCAAGAAAGGAGATCCGCAACTCCTCGAGCGTCTCTCCCTCGGGCGCCGCCTCAATGGCGGACAGCGCCTCGGTCTCCAGATCCTGGAGTGTTTGAATCAGGGAGTTCTGATGGCTCATGGACCCCGGCGACACGGAGCGTCAGCCGACCCCGAGCCCCGCCTTGGCCCGGTCCGCCAACGCACTGAAGGCCTCCGGACTATGGACCGCCAAGTCGGCCAAGGCCTTACGGTCCAGCTCCACGCCGGCCTGCTTGAGGCCGTTCATGAATTTGGAGTAGGACAACTCGTTCTCCCGGGCCGCGGCGTTGATCCGCGTGATCCACAGACGACGGAAGGTGCGCTTCTTCTTCTTCCGGTCCCGATAGGCGTGCTCCCAACCCTTCTCGACGGCGTCCTTCGCCGTCCGATAGAGATTCTTACGGCCGCCGAAATACCCCTTGGCCGCCTTGAAAATTTTCTTCTTCCGCTTGTTGCGAGCGGGCGATGACGTTGTTCTCGGCATCGAAGTATCTCCTTTCGCCTAGGACCCTGGAAGGAGTCGCTTCATGCGTCCCATGTCCGCCCGGCTGACCAGCGTCGACGAGCGCAAACGGCGCTTTCTCTTCGTGGATTTCTTGTTGAGGATGTGGCTCTTGTAGGCGCGCATCCTCTTGATTTTCCCCGTACCGGTCCGCCGCATACGCTTCGCCGCGCCCCGGTTGGTCTTCATTTTCGGCATATCGTGCTCCTGGGGCCCGTGGGGCCTTTGGCTACATCTACTTTAGTGGCGCAAGAACCATCGACATGACGCGGCCCTCGAAGCTCGGGCGGGATTCGACCATGCTCAGGTCCTTGAGATCCTCCGTGACGCGAAGGAGCACGTCCCGTCCCAGCTCGGGGTGCGTCACCTGCCTTCCCCGAAACATCATGGTCAACTTGACCTTGTTTCCCTCTTCCAAGAACCGTCGAGCGTGGCGGGTCTTGAAGTCGTAATCGTGGTCCTCGATCCCGGGTCGGAACTTCACCTCTTTGACCTGAACGTGGTGCTGCTTCTTCTTCGCCTCTCGAGCGGCCCGTTGCGCCTCGTACTTGTACTTCCCGTAGTCCATGAGTTTGACCACGGGTGGCCGAGCCTCGGGCGCCACCTCGACTAGATCCAAACCACGGTCGTCGGCGAGGTCGCGAGCCTCTTCGATCGAGACGATACCAACCTGCCCACCCTCATCGTCGATGAGACGAACCGGGCTGATCCGTATCTGCTCGTTTATGCGAACTTTTTCGGTGCTAATGGCCCTCTCCTTTTACGAGTTGCACCCAGCGCTACCTCCTGATTTCTGGCATCTATCGACAAAAAAACCCGGAACTCTCCGGGTCACAAGGGCATGGGAGCCGCAGGCGATGCCTGCTGGCTTTCCTTGTCCTGGACCCGGCGGTTTCCAAGAGCTGATCTGGAACCGAAAGGTGGAGCCGTAGTTGCGTCGGCTCGCTTCCGTCTTGTCTGGGGCCCCGTACAACTGGGGTCTAGGAAAATCGGGGGGATGGGGGGTTCCGTCAATACTCTCGGTCGTAGGGCGGTGGGGCTCCTTCCCTCCCTGCTGTCCGGGGCTCCCCCCACCCCATCCCCCCGCCGGGCGCCCCTACCAGACGGTCGGTCAGGAGCCCCACCGCCCTAGACCTCGACTTGGCGGAACAGAGATGGGGCGTTGGCGCTGGGATTGGAGTAGCTTAATTGCCCATGCGCTCGCGAAGCTCTTCGAACCAGTTCGTGACCAGATACACGTCGGAAAAACGATCGTCCGTACCCGCGGCGCCATCTCCGGACTTCACCATGACGAATCGCGAGCCGTCCGGGTGGATGTCCCAGGTGCGTTGCGGGCCGGGGTTTTGGTAGCTCGCGTGCTCGGGTCGGTCGAAGAGCACTTCGGGGGCGGACAGGACGGCGAAGTCGGGCTCGGTCGCGACGTCCACCGCCATGAACTGTGAGCCGCTTCGGTAGTAGAGTGTGCTGCCGTCCGGGCTCCAGACCGGGTCGGCGCCCAGTCCCGGTGAGACGCTGTGCCGTCCTGTGATCACCGGGAAGCTGTGCACGTAGACC
>JBDHFN010000121.1:0-7517 GCA_039590375.1 Gemmatimonadota bacterium | reverse complement strand
GCCTCATAGGTGACGATGAACGCGGCGGACACCACCCAGAACACGACCAGGAAGAGGATCTCCCGGACTTGCGTCTTTCGCATGGCAAACTCCGTCGAGCGATGAGGGACGAGCGGCCGTTCGCATTCCGCATCCAGGGCGCTCGAACGGATGCTCGTTGTCCCTCCAAGAGGCTGAGCGGTTTGATGGTCAGGGTGGGGGCGACGGGGGGGTGGGCGCCAGACCATCGGTGCCAAGGGCGGCTCTTGGTCTTGGGCCGTCGCGAGGGGATCGCGAATGGGCGCCGGGCGTCGTGACCGCGGGGCGGGACCCTCGAGAAGAGAGCGGGCGGTCACGGGACCCGTAACCGCCCGCTCTTTCTGGGCAGATTCAGCCTTGGCCGGGAGCCCCCGGCGGAAGGAAGATGGCCAGACCGTGATCGTCACAGCCGAGCACCGGCAGGTTGCAGAATGCGGCTACCTGGCTGGTCTGCTGGGCCAGGTCGGCCGCATCGGTCTCGGCCTCACCATGGCTGCGGAAGATGATGTGGATCTCTGCCCGCATGGGGTTGTCCACCCCCGATCGCCCCAATCCGGCCAGCGTTTGGCGGCTGCCGTCGTGCCGATCGAGGTGCAGCTCGAAGTCTCCGGATGCATCCGCCACGAAGCCCCCGAAGTTGGACACCGTTGCCTGGGCGCCGGGCCGGCCCAGATCGTCGCCGCCACAACCATCCACGCATCCACTCGGGTTGTCGAAGGTCGCGGCCCAAACAGTGTAGGCGTGCCCGTCGACCAGCTCGGGCGAGCTCCCCTGTAGCCAGACGCCCCCGGCGTTCCGAGTCAGCGTGGCCGAGCCGGACAGGTCAACCGATCCGCCGATCCCCGTGATGGCCACCGTCTGGGTGACGACCGCCCCACCGGCTGCGAACGACGGGGACAGTTCACTGGCGGCCGGTGCGACCGTGCTGTCCTGACATCCGACCGCCGCCGCGAGGGAGGCAGCCAGGACGAGTGATGCGTGCTTCGTGGACATGCGGAGCTCCTTTTCTGGAGGTCTTCGAGACTCAGCGGGTTGACCGAGGGGCCACCCCAGTCCGATGCCGGAGTCATGGCCCTTCTGGTCTGGAACTGGATCGCTCCTCTGTGGATTCGGCACTCGGCGGCGAATGGACAGCTCCCACTCCCGCGGTTCGAGGCTCACCGGCCCTTCTATCTCGGGCTCGTATCGTCTCGGGGCTGATTGCGCCGTCCACCATGCACAGCTCGAGGTGAAGACCGGCTTCGTCCGCCTGCGGCGGTACCGGGATCGCCTCTGCGAGCGCAACCAAAGGAGTGAGCTGGCGCCATCCTTTCGCCGCGTCCGAGTCCGAACGCGACAGTAGGAAGTGGGTGTCGGCAGATTCTCGTCCAATGTCGTCTTCCGAGAGCAACCGATCCGGGATCTTTCGTCTGAGAGTCCTCGGCGGCCTGTCGATCGAGGGCGCCTACGGGCCGCTGAACGGGCGCGTCGCGCAGCCGCGTCGGCTCGCTCTCCTCTCGGTTCTCGGTTGGTCGCCGGACCCTGTCAGCAGGGACAAGTTGATCGCTCTGCTGTGGCCCGAAGACGACGCACGACGGGCGCGGCGACACCTGGCGGACTGCGTATACGTCCTGCGCCACGAGCTGGGCCACGACTTGATCCGTGCCTTCGGAGACTCGTTGGTGTTGAACCGAGATCTCGTTCTGGTGGATCTGGATGACTTCCGCTCCGCCCTGTCTCGGACCGATCTGGACGCGGCGGTCGCGCATTATGCCGGCCCCTTTCTGGATGGCTTTCACGTATCCGGAGCTGACGCACTCGAGCGATGGGCCGAGCGCGAGCGGGCCGCCCTCGCCACGCTCTGGGGACGCTCGGTGAGGGCGCTCGCCGAAGCCGCCGAGGATCGCAACCGGTATGGCGAGGCCGTGGGTTGGTGGCGCCTGCTCACCGCCGCGCAGCCGTTCAGCACCACGGCGGCGGTTCGGCTGATGCGAGCGATGGCGGCATCCGGCGACGGTTCAGGCGCACTCGCGTACGCCCACCTCTTCCAGCGCCGTCTGGCGGAGGAGCTCGACATCCCGAAGGAGCCGGAAGTAGCGGCGTTCGTCGAACAGCTTCGCGAGACCCTGGCCACGGCCTCGGCCAGAGACGGATCCGGGAGTCGGGAGGATGTTGCGCCGTCGAGCGACGCAAGGACTCACTCGACTCGAGCATCTGCGGCAGCAAAGCCGGAGGTCGCAGCATTGGCGAAGCGGCTCGAGCGCGCCGCCCGGTTCCATGAGCGCCGGGGAGAGATCGCGAAGGCGGCACGCTACCGAAACGCCTTGGCCGCCTTGGTCGGTCCGATCCCCGGGGAGCCTGCGGACGGCTGACCGGCGTGCGCCCCAGGCCGTATTGGGAGCGGGGCTTTACGGAGGTGCACCTGAGGCGCATGGTTGACCCATGCCCTACCAGTCCCTGGACCCCCAGAAGCTGACCGCAACGGTGTCGACACTGCACCTGCGGATCACCGAGCGCTTTCCCGACTCCGGCCTGTCGGAGGTGTGCGGCGAGCTGGTCGGACTCTCCGAGAAGGCCCGGGACGCGACCGACGTCCTGACCCGGCCCATGCTCGCCCTCCGGCTCGCGAGCGGGGCGCTCATCACGCTCATCGTGGCGGGTCTCGCCGTGACCATCTTCGCATTGAGCACACCCGAGGACGGGTTCACCCTACCGGAGTTCGTCCAGACCCTGGAGGCCGGGATCAACGACCTGGTCCTGATCGGCCTCGCCGTCTTCTTCCTCGTCTCCATCGAGCGTCGTCTCAAGCGGCGCCGGATCCTGGCCGCGATCTCCGAGCTCAGGTCCATCGCCCACATCATCGACATGCACCAGCTCACCAAGGACCCGCAGCACGTCCTGCGCGTGATCGTCGACACGCCGACGTCGCCCGAGCGCGGCTTCGATCGGAACGCGTTGTCCCGGTACCTCGACTACTGCTCCGAGGCGCTGTCGCTGACGGGCAAGATCGCCGCGCTGTACGTCCAGCGCTTCGACGACAGCGTGGTGCTGGCGTCGGTGAACGAGGTCGAGACGCTCACCACCGGCCTCTCCAGCAAGATCTGGCAGAAGCTCATGATCCTGGAGTCGGGGACGGGGGGCTGAGGCTCAGCCAACGGTCCGGCCTGGTTCGCGCCGCTGAGGCGGAAGCCAGCCGAGTCGAAGGACGCCATCCACTCGGGGTCCTCGATCAACGCGCGCTGGGCCCGGGCCAGACTCTCTAGCGCCCCACCTCGTCCTGCGCGAGCGCGTCCGTCAGCACGCGCTGCTCGGACATCAGGTCTGCGATCCCGGCGTTCAAGACGTCGATGGCAGCTTCCGTGCTGGCCACCTGACGTTCGAGCGCCGCGACCTCGTCCTCGAGGAGGGAACGCTCGGCCCGGAGATCCCTCAGTCGATCTGCGAGCGCATCCAGACGGCTGAGCACAGCCGCCCGATCGTTGGTGTGCCCATCCTTGGCGGCCTCGAGGAGGGAACGCTCGTCCTCCAGGCCCGCCAACTCCACGCTGAGCTCCTGGTTCTGGCTACTCAGCATCTCGACGACGGCCTCGAGCGTTTGGGTCTGAACCAGTAGGCCGGCAAGCTCGGTCAGGAGATCCGGCCTGGACGGAAGCTCTGAAAGATCAAGATGGTAGGCTGCCGAGTCCCCCTCCGGCCACCCCTGTGCCAGCGTGTCGGCCAGTCCAGGGAGAAGCACCGTCCTGATGTGCTCGATCGGATCCAAGGCGACAATCAGCACCCCCTCTCGCACAAGTAATAGCTCGCGGCGCAAGCTGTCGTTCACGGCCAGAATACCGTCGAACGAACCCTGAAGGCTGTCGCGCGCGGCGATCAAGCCCGGGAGGCGCTGCTCCCACCCCTCCTTCTCCCGCCTCAATGCCGCCATCCGCTCGACGACGTCTGCGGTGTCCCGCTCCTGCCGCTCGGCGTTGGCGGACAGCGAATCGATGTCGATCTGAAGATCTGTGATCTCTCGAGTGAGGTCCCGGTTGTGCTCGCTCCGCTTCAGGATGTCGAACTGGAGCGTCTCGTTGACGAGCACCAGGTCCTGTACCGTGTCCGCGAGAAAGGGAATGCTCTCGGTGAGAACCTGGATGTGCTCGTTCAGATCTCGATTGATGTCTTCTTGCATGTTGGCGCGCTCTTCCGCCCTCTCCACTTCATCTCTTGCCCTCTCCACTACCGCCAGGTACTGCTGTCCCCCCACCAGGCCGATCAGCGCCACGATGGCTGCGACCATGAGCCAGCGGTTTCGCCGGCCCCGGCGTCGGTCAGCCTCACTGGCCTCGAGGAATCCGCTCGCGGCCTCGAAGCCAGACCCATAGCGTTGGGCCCACGCCCGCGTCGGCTCTTGTCTCTCCCACCAGTCCAGGGCCATCTGAAGCTCGGGATCCCGCCAGTAGCTCCGGCGCTCCGCGGCGGCGTGCGCGAGGTCGCGATAGAGGTGCGCGCTCTTCGCCTCTTCATCGGACCAGCGCTGAAGCTGCTTCCAGACCCGCAGCAGGCTCTCGTGGGAGATGTCCACGACCGCATCGTCGTCGAGGACCGAATCGTCGACGAGCCCACCGGGGTCTGCCGGCTCGGCGGTCAGCGCCGGCAGGAGGAAGGGACGGTCTGCAGTCCGGAACGTGTCCAGCACCTTTCGGACCCCTGCCGGCGTTGCCCCCACGATCTCGCACAGCTCCGCGAACCGCGTGGGGCGGCGGACCCCTCGGGGGTCGGTCGCCTTGTCCGTGAGTGCCCGGAAGATCCTCTGGCACAACGCCTCGAGCTCCGGGCTGCCGAGCGCCGCGTACGCCTCCTCGGCGTGTTGGTCCAGCGCCTCGGCCATCGTGCCTGCGTTCGTATACTGTTTCAGGGTCAGCGGACCCTCGGCACCCTCTGCCTCCCAACGGACCCAGGTCCGGTTCAGCGCGTGCTGTAGGATCGACAGCTGGTCGGGATCGTCCCCCACGTCATTGAGAAGGCGCGTGAGGAGAACGGGAGACACTTCCGCACCGCCGATGCGCGCCGGTCCGACAATGGCCGCCCTTCGCTCCTCGCGGGTCATACGAGGCACCAGGTACTGTCCGCGGTTCACCGCCTCGGGGAGCCCCTGAAACCGAGCGCAGTCCCCCAGGAAGTCCGACCGCATGGTGAGTACGACGTAAACCCTGTGGCCTGAATGGCGTGGAATCTCCAGCAGCAGGTTGACGAAGGCTGCCGCGTCCTGACGAGAGGCGTGGGAATCGGTGCCGGACTCGCCCGAGGCGTAGCGGAAGAGCTCCTCGAACTGGTCCACGAAGATCAGGACGTTCTGGCCGGGCGCGAGATCCGCCTGTGAAAGGGCTTCCATGAGCCCGCGCTTCGACAGGCGAAGATTGGCCTCCATGGCCGCTTCGGCGGAATACCCCTTCCCTTCCAGATGGGGAAAGAGCCTCCCGCCCCGGGTGAGCGCTCGGGCCAACTCCCGGATCGGGGTACCGCCGGGGCTGAACTTGATCTCCTGCCAGAGCGGTCCGGCCGACGTCATGAGACCCTGATGCAGGGCGGGTCTCAGACCCACCTCCACCAGGGAGGACTTTCCGCTGCCCGACGCGCCAACCACCGCGAGGAACCGTTGCGCGGCCAGCACGTCGATCATCGAATCGACTTCCGCCTCTCGTCCGAAGAAGAGGTGCTCCTCGCCCTTCCCGAATGGCCGGAGGCCGGGGAAGGGGTTCTTGGCGCTCACTGCTCGCCCGGGGCAACGGTGCGCACGGCCGCGACCAGCTCCGCGACAGCCTCGTCGGGAATGCCCTCCGTGGCGTCGATCAAGCCGGGCTCGCCCAAGGCCGTCAGCACCTCCTTGTCCGGCGTCCTCGGTGGCGCGAGGAGCGTGCGCGTCGCCCGGAGCGGAGGCAGATCGCCCATCGCGGCCCGCCGCTCGATCTCCTGCTCCTGGCTAAAACGCCACGCTTCGTCGCCGGCGCCATAGAAGAGGATTACCCCGTCCGCCTCCTCGAGCAGCTTGCGGCGCGCGACCCGTACGGCGGCGGCATCGCCGGTGAAGATCGGCAGCTTGCCCTTGACGCCTTGTTCGCTCAGAGCCTTGAGCAGAGGCACGGCGACCATGCGGTCCGCCTCGGTGCAGATAACGTAGACCTGGGGCGAACGGCCATCCGCGCCTTCCTCGGTGGAAGGCGTCGTTGCCTTCACGGCCCGGAGCCGGTCCAACGTCTCGTGGACGACGGTCTTGAGCTCTTCGATGTCACCGGTGACGATATCGGCTCCCCGCTGACTAGCGACCTCCTCGCGAAGGCGTCGAAGGAACTCCCGTTGCCGTGGCTCGTCGCTGCGGGTGTCGCTCGGCATCCAAACGATGCGCTCGAGTCCCGTCTCTTCGACAGCGGCTGCCGCAAGCTCGTTCTGGAGCTCCACCATCGATTCCTGGCTTGGACCGGTGGGAACGGCGCCGTAGAGCTCGCCGATGAGGTGGATCGAAAGCTGGGCCTGGGAGAGACCGTCCCGAGCCTCTGCAACGAACTCCGCCTCTTCAATCGGCAGTCGGTGTTCGGGGGTGACGCGAATGCCGTGGCCCTCCAACTCGCTGGCCAAACGCTCCCGGTCATCCCAGCGGTCGTAGCTGCACTCCGCGAGGTAGACCGTCGGCGCGGACGCGTCCTCGGGCCCGACCGCAGAGGTCTCGGACTCCTTGAGGGCTGTGGCCATGTCCTGGGCCAGCTTGGCGACCTTGCGATGGTAGGCCTGCTCGTACTCGGGACCGTACACGGGATCGAGCTCGAGCGGCGTGTCGTCCTCGTCCAGCGCGTAGAACTCGTAGCCCAGCATTCGCTCCAGCAGCGGCTGCAGCTCCCCTTCGGACTCGACCGGCAGCTTGATCACCTTGAGAATCCGGGACTTGCGCCCGAGCGCGAGCCCACCCGTCCGTTCGGCGGCCTCCACGAATGCCTTCACTTCCCTCGTGCACCAGATGGACTGCACATACCGGGGTGTGAGCACAGAGACCAGCAACGCAGTGCGAGGGAACTGACTCAGGATCTCCTCGGCGAACATGTCGTTGCCGCGCAGGCGATCGTCCCTCCAGATATTGACGTCCCGACCCAGTCGTGTGGCGAGCTGCGCTTCCAGGAGGTCATGGAACCGGGTCACCCAACCGCGCTCCTGGTCGTCGAGGTCCGGGTTGTCCAGGTGTGCGTAACTGATGAAGGCGTGCTTCTCGAATTCCATGGGCACCTCGGAGCGAGCCGGAGCGTTACGGCGTGAGACAGAGCCGCGGAGCCACTATTCAGAAGGTGGAGTCGTGGGGGGGAGCCACACACAGACTATTCCGCGGAGTGACCATGCAGGCAAGGATGATGGAAGCGTGCAGGCAGCCCCCTACTACCAGGCCAGCTCGCGCTGCTCCCGCAGCACGCCCGCCCGCATCACGTGCGTGAGGCCCCGGAACGCCCGGACGTCTTCGGTGGGATCGGCCTCCAGCACCAGAAGGTCCGCGATCT
>JBDHFN010000120.1:0-7537 GCA_039590375.1 Gemmatimonadota bacterium | reverse complement strand
AGCGGGCCATCCCACGTTCGGCGACCGTCTCGACCTTCCGTTCGTCGTAGTAGGCGGCGGCGAGGATCACGGTGATGCCCTCGCTCGTCATCTTCGCGAGAAGGGACGCCACGTGTCCCGGAGTGGGAGGGATTCCGGGCTTCGCTTCGACGAACTCGGCGCAGCGCACACCGAACCGATCCTCCAAGTACGCCCAGTTCTTGTGGTAGCAGATGATATCACGGCCTCGGAACGCCTCCGCCGCTCCCAACCAGCCACCCAGCTCCGAGATGAGCCGACGGCCCTCGAACTCTTCGGCTTCCAGGAAGGTGTGAAGGCTCCCTTGGAGCGCGAGCTGTTCGAGCAGGTCCCCACCCAGCAGCTCCACTAGTCGATCTCCGAACAGCCGGCGATGGATGTCCGAGGCCAGGCTGGCCAGCCCCGCGTTCCAGACACCCGTCCGATCCGGCGCGACCCTCCCGAGACCCACGGTGATGTTGCGCGCCACCTGGAGGGCTCGGAGGGGGTCGGTGGTGAGGTGGGGGTTACCGAAAACATGCACGTCACCTCCGCTCCGGTCGGCCGCTACCGGGATGTCGAGCAGCTCGATCCCCGTATAGGCCGTCACGTATCCCCTTCCCCCTTCCGCCACGTCGGCGTTTCCGGCTCGGTCGAGCACGGTCGGCGCCCAGATCTCGAGGTCGAGCCCCGTCGTAATGAACAGGTCCGCCCGTCGGATCGAAAGCGCGAAGCTCGGCTTCGGGCGCACGAAGTGCGCGTCCTCATTCGGTGCCGCGATGGCGCTCACCTCGACCTCGGCGCCTCCGATCTTCTCGACGAGGTCCGCATAGACCGGGAGCGTCGTAACGACCCGGACGGGATCCGCTTGCGCGGACGCCTCTCCCGCCAACAATCCCAGAGCCGTGATCGCCGCGATGGTTCTCAGCATAGTGTCATCCCCCTCAATACGTTTCGTGTTTGTGCGGACCCATTGCGAACGTGATTCGAAGCGTGAACTGCCCCGTGGTGTTTCCAGGATTCCCCAGGACATCGTACTCCGCTCTCAGCCGTACGTACTCGCTCTGCCAGTAGGTCAGGGCCGGCGAGGCAAGCCATGCCGACTCGGTGGGATCCTCCGGATTCTCCACCCACTCGTATCGCCCGCCCGCAGTCCATTGGCGAGAGAGTTTGACTTCGGCGAGTGACCATACACCCAACGCCGCGTCCGGCTCTGCGAGCCCTGCAACGGCACCGGGATCCGAGAGCATGACTCCGGCTCGAACGTTGACTCCGCGGTAAAGCGATCGCTCCGGTGGAGCCCAGTTGAACGACATTTCGGCGCCGAACAGGCGGTTCCCGCGACGTCCGGCAAGATCCTGATGGTCTCCGAAAAGAGCACTCAAGCCCAAATCCAGATCGGTGGACTCGGACAACTCCCAGAACCCGTTCAGATGGCCGAGGTAGCTGAGCCTGTGCGACTCCCCGAACAGGATCTCATTGCGACTCCGGGTGACCTCCACCGTGGCCTCATACGCACCCGAGCCCCCGGTGGGGAGCAGCCAGTGAACCGAGGCACCGTCCTGGGCCAAGGACTCCTCTCCTATGAAGGCGAGGTGCGGGAGGGACCGGCTTTGGAACTGAAGCGCATGCGAGTGCCATCGGTTGAGCTGTCCGAACTGCTGGAAGATACGCCCGACCTTGATGCCCAGACCGCCCGGCAACGCCACCCACTCGACGTACCCCTCCTCCACCGCGATGCCTCCCTCCTCGGTCTCTTCTCCTCCATCGGGGAACACCTCGATCCGGCCCCCCTCCTCCTCGGCGGAAAGGAAGACCCTGGCCCGGGTGTAGGGGTCCAGCGCCGAGATGAACGACACCTCGAACTCGCGAGGAATGAAGTTCTCGCGACGAGGGGTCTCACTCTGGATGGACGCATAGACGTCCCCATTCAGGCTGATCTCCGGGTTCAGCGACTGTAGAGAGCGTGCGCGGCCGACGAACTCCTGGGTGCCCTGCGCCTGGGCCGTCGTGTCCGCGGCGTCACCCGCTGCCGCCCGGGCCGCGGCCCTGAGCCGGGCGAGCGCGTCCGTCGTGTCGGCCTGATCCCCCACCGCCTGACCCGCCGAGCCACCGGCGACGACGGCCTCGAGGCTGTCGAACCGTACCCGCAACAGCTCGAGCTCGGCCAGCAGAGAATCGAGCCGTGCCGACGGCACGTCCTGCCCCCGCGCATCGCCGGGGCCCATTACGAGAGCCCCCATCAGAGCGAAAGCGCCAAGGCCTCCGGGTAGAGTTTTTCGCATCGTACTCCTGAGAATCCATGTCGCCCGGAGTACTCAACCGGACAACACGAGCGGGACGGCACTGGAGCGACCCCGGGGTCATCCCCCGAATCGCTCGCGCAACGTGAAAGATCGGCCCTCGGTGACGCGAAGGGCCTTCTCAGGAGGTGGGTGGCGGAGCTCGGGATTTCGTGCGGACGATGCGGCGGAATTCGACGGGGACATCGTGGATGATCGAGACGGCCTCTCCCGTCGTGGGCGGAAACGCCTGCAACGGAATCGGCGAGTCCGTGGACCAGCCCTGTTTGCCGAACTGGAAACAGAGGGTGTGGTCATGGTGGGGGTGCGCGCACGCCTCGTGGTGCCCAGAGGCGATCGCGGTCTCCGACCCCAGCAGCTCGCGATCCAGCGACGGGATGATCGCGCCCAGAGCCACGATCCATACGGCCAGACCCGCGTTGAAACGATCGCTTTTGCACCCTCTCATCCGCAGCATACACAACACCTTAGACTCAGCCCAGCAGGGTGTCAATCGGCCCCGTCCCCCGAACCACGGCTTGCGAACGGCATGGTGCAGGACAGAGGTTGTGTCCCCTCAGTCAGGGGCTACCGAAACCAGGAGTGGGCCGATGGGCAACATCTCGAGACGGGCGATGTTGGGAGCCACGGGGGGGCTGATCGCCGGGGGTCTCCTAAAGACCCAGGCCGACGCGCTCACAGTGGAGGAGACGGCGGCCAACCTGCAAACCGCACAGGTGGATCCGACGAAGATGCTCGGAGGGCCCACCAGCGTGGTCGGCCAAAGGGCACCGTCGGAGCAGCCGCGCCGCGGTATGGGCAACCCCGCGACGACGGCGGCCTCCAGGACCCCGATCGAGCAGCTCCGGGGCATCATCACTCCAGCCGATCTCCACTTCGAGAGGCACCACGCCGGCGTTCCGGCCATCGATCCGGACCGTTACGAGCTCTTGATCCACGGGATGGTGGATCGGCCGATGACGTTCACGCTCGACGACCTGAAGCGGTTCCCCGCCGAATCTCGGATTTGCTTTCTGGAGTGCTCCGGAAACGGCGGGGCCGCGTACAACCGCAACGCCCCTCGTGAACGCGCGCCCGGCCAGATCGACGGACTGTTCAGCACGAGCGAATGGACCGGCGTGGCTCTGACCACTCTCTTGCGTGAAGTGGGTCTCAGGCCGGAGGCGAGTTGGTTGCTCGCCGAGGGTGGGGATGCGGCGGTCATGTCGCGCAGCATTCCGGCAGAAAAGGCTCTCGACGACGCCATGATCGCCTACGGGCAAAACGGCGAGGCGATCCGTCCGGAGCAGGGCTATCCCGCGCGGCTGCTGCTTCCGGGCTGGGAGGGCAACGCCCAGGTCAAGTGGATCCGCCGCCTCGAGGCGTCCGACCGGCCCTCGATGACGCGCGAAGAGACCTCCAAGTACACGGACCCCTTGGCCGACGGGACGGCGCGACAATTCAGCTTGGTGATGGACGCGAAGTCGACCATCACGTTCCCCGCCTTCCCGTTCATACTTCCGGAGCGGGGATGGTGGGAAATCAGAGGTATCGCGTGGAGCGGGCGCGGGCGCATCACCCGCGTGGAGGTGTCCACGGACGGGGGAAGCACGTGGGTGCCCGCCCAACTTCAGGATCCGGTGCTCCCCAAGTGTGCCACGCGCTTCCGTCACGTCTGGAACTGGGACGGCGGAGAGGCGCTTCTCATGAGCCGTGCGATCGACGAGACCGGCTACGTGCAGCCGGATCTGGAAACACTGATCGCGGCTCGAGGTGAAGGCACCTCTTACCACTACAACACGATCCGGCCGTGGAGGGTCGAAGCCGACGGGCGGGTGTTCTTCGCACAGGGTGAAGGACAGTGAGCCGGCGAGGCCCGGGTGCGGGCGTTTCTGGCCTCTTGGCGGTGACGACCCTGGCGTTGCACGCGTGCGCGCCGGACACGCCGAACCGAGAGACCGGGGCGGTGGTGACGGGTGTCCCGGTGACGGCTGCCGCGGAATGGCCGGGCTCCTTCGCTATCGGCCGGGGCGCCGACCCCGCCGAGATCGCGGTGTTGAACATCGACCTCGGCCCGGACGGAGCGGACGCTCCTCCGGGGAGCGGCTCGGTCGCCGAGGGCAAGGCCGTCTACGATGCGAAATGCGCGATATGCCACGGCGCCACCGGGCAGGAGGGCCCCAACGATCAACTCGTGGGACGCGAGCCCCGCGAGGGATTTCCCTTCGGCGAAACCCGAGGCATTCGCAAGACGGTCGGCAATTACTGGCCCTACGCCACGACACTATTCGACTACGTGAACCGCGCGATGCCGCTCATATCCCCCGGGTCGCTCACGCCCGATGAGGTGTACGCGGTCTCCGCGTATATCCTCTTCCTCAATGAGATCATCCCCGAGGACGCGGTTATGAACGCGGAGACCCTGCCAGCAGTGGTCATGCCTGCCAGGGACCGATTCGTGCGGGACAATCGCGTGGGTGGGCCGGAGGTCCGGTAAGGCGCGCCTCACCTTGACGGCCCTGAACCCGCGACCTACGGTAGCGTTCGAATTTCGTCCTCCCCGATAATCCTTCCGGACGCGGGCGGGACAAGCCATGGCGTTCCCCACAGGAGGTCTTTTTCATGAAGGGTTTTTCGACTTTGCTCATTCTAGGTGTCATCGCGACGGCGGTGATTGCCGATGCGGCCGACGCCCAGACGAGATATGTGCGCTACGAGCAAGCTGGAGACATCTCGTGGGGCGAGTTGGACGGCTCCACCATTCGCCAACTCAGCGACGCTCCCTACCTCGGGGGCGTCCGAACGGGGCGGACGACTACGGAGTCCGCCGTGACGATGAAGGCGCCGGTCGATCCGACCCTGGTCTTCATGACCGCCTTTAATTTCCGCAGCCACATCACTGGCGAGCCGGCCGAGTATCCCGGCCTGTTCACCGTGCCCGCGAGCTCGATCATCGGTCCCGGCGAGAACATCGTGCGGCCTGCGGAATCTCAGAATCTTCACTACGAAGCAGAGATGGTGGTGGTGATCGGCAGGCGTGCCGTGAACGTGACCCCAGAAGAGGCCCCCGCCCATATTTTCGGCGTAGCGGCCGGGAACGACGTCAGCGAGCGCTCCTGGCAGGCCGGCGACATCCAGTGGGTCCGTGCCAAGGGCAGCCGGACGTTCAACGCCGTGGGCCCGGTCCTGGTGGCAGGCTTGGACTACACCAACCTCCAGATCGAGGGACGCCTGAACGGTGAGGTACGCCAGGCGGAGAACAGCGCCGATCTGATCTTCAACATGCACCACATGGTCAGCTACATATCGCAGTACTTCACGCTCGAGCCGGGCGATCTGATCTGGTCCGGCACCATGGGCGCCACCCGCGCGATGCAGCCGGGTGACGTTTACGAGGTGGAGATCGAGGGAGTAGGCGTCCTGCGGAATCAGGTCGTACAAGGCCACTAAGCACTGCCGCATCAGACCAGGGGGGGGCGTGCTCTTCGCGGGCACGCCCCCCTTCTATTCCACCGCCGTCCCCACGACCCTACCCTTGTTGACGACCGAGGCCGAGACCCGGAGTAGCCCCAATCCATGACGCGCCACCCCAGCTTCCTTCTCCTTCAGGTCCGCAATCCGGACGACCCGATGCGGGAGCACGAAATTCAGTCCTTTGCCCGCTCGTTTCGCTGCGATCCGGATCGGATTCGGGTCTTCGACCTCCTGAGCGGGGTGCCCTCCCAGCGCGAACTGGGTGAAGCCGACATAGTCCTCCTCGGTGGCAGCGGTGATTACTCCGTCGCCAAGGGCGGTCCGTGGCTTCCGGCGGCCCTCGAGACCATGCGTCGGCTACATGACACATCCAAGCCGACGTTCGCCTCCTGCTGGGGTTTTCAAGCCATGGCCAGAGCCCTGGGAGGCGAGGTGGTCACGGACCGGAGCCGGGCGGAGGTCGGGACGCTTTGGCTCGAGCTGACGCCCGAGGGCAAGGAGGACCCGGTGTTCGGACCTCTCGGGGATCGCTTCCGCGTCCACATCGGCCATGAAGATATTGTGACCCGGCTCCCTGAGGGAGCTACGCTCCTGGCCTCTAGCGACACCGTGGAGAATGAAGCCTTCTGCTTCAATGACAAGCCCGTCTACTGCACCCAGTTTCATCCTGAACTGGATCGCGAGGGCATCATCGCGCGAATCACCCAATATCCGTCCTATCTGCCGCTCACCGGGCACCATACGGTCGAGGAGTTCTCAGCCGCGACGCCGGAAACGAGCGAGACCGAGGAGATCCTGAGGCGATTCGTGACGGTAGCCCTGGCTGGGCGGGGACCTTAGCAGCAGCCCGTGCCGTATCGAGCCGGCGGGCAGCCTGTTACTGGGAGGGATACCAGTCCCGCACGCGCACCTCTATGTCCGGCTCGCCGCTCAGGGCCCCGACGAATTCATCGATCGGTCTCTCCCGGTAGTGATACGGGTAGACCACGGCGGGCCTGATGATCTTCACACATTCGGCGGCGGCGAGCGGCACCATCCTGCCATTGGGGAGGTTCATCGGCATGAACGCAATATCGATGTTCTCGAGCGTCTGTATCTCTGGAACGCATTCGGTGACACCGGACAGATAGATACGTTTGCCACCGAACGTGATGACGTACCCATTGCCCTCGCCCCTCGCGTGGAACGGATCGCCCGGGATGATGTCGTACATCGGAACGGCCTCCACCGGCACGCCCGCCAAGCTCATCCTGTCACCGTTGTTCATGACGATGCCCCCGGGGACCCTGAGAAGCCGCTCGCGCGAACCATCGTCCCGCGCGGCTTCCGGAGTGGAGGGAAGCACGACCGGGGCCCCGGGCTTACGTAGCTGCGCGATCAGGTCGGGGTCGAGGTGATCCGCAGGCGTATCGGTGATGAGTATGAGGTCGGCGGGCTTCGCACTGCCGTAGTCGACCCTACTCCACGGATCGACGTGGATGACGGTCCCCGCGAACTCGAGCTGCACACCGGCTCCGACAAAGGGCGTGATCTGAACGTCGGCGCCATCGTCGACCGAGGCGATCTCTCGGTCGGCGCTATCGTCGCCGCAGGAGCCGAGAGGGATGATCAGGGCGAGGCATACCCCACCCCAGGCGATACGGTGCACGAGCTTCAACCTCCGTGAGGCTCCCTTAACGAGGAGGGCCGGGGACGGTGGGCCGTCGAGGTCCGACTCCAACGCGTACTTTCGACTCTCGAGAATGGCTGAGAGTAGGGAATGGTCACGGTTCCTGTCAAAGAAC
>JBDHFN010000119.1:0-7572 GCA_039590375.1 Gemmatimonadota bacterium | reverse complement strand
ACGGATTCGCTGATACTGGGGATTCGGAAGCCGAAGGACTGGTCGACGTAGCGGTTTGGATCGACGAATGGGGCTCGGTCGAGTGGGCCGAAATCAGCCGATCCAGTGGGCGGCAGGAGATGGACGAGATGGCCCTCGCCCTGTTCAACGAGGTCGCATCATTCCGGCCCGCCCGAGATCAGGGCGTCCGCGTATCGATGTCCGTGATCTTCTCCGTTCCGTTCCCTTGGTAGGCCCCCGGCCAGCACTCCTTCTTCTCCCGGCCGATTCTGATGCGGGAAGCCGACCCCTCGTTCGTCATGCCTGAGCCTCGCCGACACCTACACGTCAGAAGCGCTCTCTCTTGCGTCGCCCTCTTCGTCCTGGGCGGATGCGCCTCGGGGCCATCCGGGCCTGTCGGACCTGTCGTCTCGCCGACGGGGATCGTCTATGAAACCGGCACGGTGCCTGTCGCCACACGGTTCTCGCAGACGGCGGCGCTTTATCTAACGCAGGGGCTCGTCGGCCGTGCGCTGGAACTCGCGAATCTGGGCATGGAGGCCGACCCGGAGAATCCGATTCATTATATGCTGGCGGGTCTGGCACATCTGCGACTCCAGGAGTACATCCAAGCGGACGCGATGCTCAGCGAGGCGCAGCGGATCTACCCGGCGTATGAACTCAATATCGAGCCGGAGCGCGAGGCAGCGTGGATCGAGCTGTTCAACGCGGGAATCGCGGCGTATGGAGAGGGGGACGTCGACGGCACCATCGAAGCCTGGGAGCAGGCGGGAATGATGTGGGGTCTCCGTCCGGACGCGTCTCTGAATCTGGCGACGCTGTTCAACGGCGAGGGCCGTTGGGATGACGCGATCGAGGCCTATCGGAGGGTGATCGCGGGTCTGGAGCAGAGTCCCGTCACTCGCGTGCTCCCCGAAGAGGAGCTTCAGATGCGCGAGGATCTGAAGATACGCAGCGAGCAAAGCCTCATTCAGCTTCTCCTGTTCAGGGAACGTTTCGCCGAGGCCGAGCCCCTGCTCCGGCGCCATCTCGAAGCCGAACCGACGAATATCGGGCTGCGGGGTGATCTGGCCGCCACGCTCCATGGATTGGGGAACGACAGCGAGGCCGCGGCGATCTATACGGGGCTTCTCTCCGAGAGGGGTTTGGAGGCAAGAGAGCTCTTCAACGTCGGCGTGGCTCTGTATCGTGCGGCGGACTACGTGGCGGCGGCCGAGGCGTTCGAGCGCCTGACAGACGTCCAGCCCGACTCGCGCGACGCGTGGTTCAACTACGCGAATTCCCTGTTCGCGGCCGAGTCGTGGGAGACGCTGGCGGCTGTTGGCGATCGATTGGCCGAGGTAGATCCCCTCGGGGAGAGCTCCGGCCTGATCGCGGCGCGGGCGCACCTGGAACTGGGGGACGAGCAATCCGCGGCTGCGGGGTTGAACAGAACCGAATCCTCCCCGGTCTACCTGGACGGACTCCAATTCCGGCCGTCGGAGACGGAGACGAGTCTCCAGGGGCGGGTGATCGGAAACGCGGCGGAGCCCGGGAGTGAGGTACGCCTCCGGTTCACGTTCTACGGTGCCGACGGCACCCAGGGCACGGAGCCTCTCACGATCGCGGCTCCCGCTGCTGGAGCGAGCTCTCGGTTCGAGGTCTCCTTCTCAGGGCGAGCCACCGCTTATCGGTACGAGCTCGTACCCTCTCCTTCCCCGCTTCCCTAGAAGACTTGTGGCGGGGCCGACGGCCCCCGCTCCCTCACCCCGTCCCGGCTCTCAGGGGACGAGCAACCGAACGATTCCGTCGTACTTGTTGAGTAGGAAGACCTGATCGCCCGGTCCCGGGCCGAAGCGCAGATCCACGCGTGAAGCGGGCGACCTGCCTTGTTCCGCGTTTTTTTCTTGAATGACTTGAAGTAGTGTCTTCGCCTGGCCGCCGTCGTTGAGCAGGATCCGACGGATGGCGTCCTGCCCGCCGTTCGGAAGATTGTCGGCCTGGATATAGAAGATCTCTCCGCTCGGCTGGTCCGAGAACAGAACGAGGTTCGCCAGTTGAGGGATCGCGTCGTCCCGGTACACGTGAAGGCCGGCGGCGGCGGATTGGGACTGAAGCAGCGGATCCAGTTGCCCATACTCGGCCACCGGATACGTGACGGAGGGATCCCCGCGCTGGTTGACGAGACTGACCTCGCTTCGGCTGATGAACCGGAAGCTCCCCTCCCAGTCGTTCCACCCGAGGTTGGCTCCGGATGTCACCAGAGTGAGCTTCTCCACGATGTTCTGGCCAATGTCCGCGAGAAACATGTTGCCGTTCACCGGATCCCACGCGAAGCGCTGCGCGTTGCGCACACCATAAGCATAGATCTCGCCGAGCGTGCCTGCGTCTCCCACGAACGGGTTGTCGGCGGGAATCCCGTACTCGCCATTGGCACTGTTCGAGCCGGACGGATCGATACGCAGGAGCTTCCCGAAGATCGATCCGAGGTTCTGGGCATGGTTGAGCGGGTCGCCGCCGCTGCCGCCGTCCGCGACGGAGACGTAGAGCATACCGAAGTCGGCGTCACCGGGTGACGGAAGCGGACTGAAGCCGATCTGACCGCCGTTGTGGTTGCCGAAGGGTTGCTGAATCCGTAGCAGTTCCCGTGGAGGCCGTCCGTCGTAACGGTTGCCGCTGGGGTCGCTGGCGGTCCATTCGAGAAGGACCGTGTCATGCGTATCGCCGCCGCCGCTGGGAGTGAAGTCGGGCGCCGGATCGGTGTTTCTGCTGTCCGTCCACGTGTAGAACTTGCCGTAACCCTCCGTGCCGGCCTGACCGAACTGGGGATGGAAGGCGAAGCTCTGGAAACCGGTTTCGCGGCTTCGGGCTTGGACCGCGACCTCCCATCTGGGATCGTCGATGTCGACGTACTCGGTGACCCTCCGGCCGTCGTAGCTGACACTGTAGATCGGACCACGCATGTCGTTGACGAAGATGCGGCCCGTGCCCGGCTCGTCGACCAGTCGCATCATGCGCGCGGGCTCTCCATCGATGTCCGGGATCGAGGCGAACTCCACGAAGTCGACGCGGATCACACCCTGGGTCGCCGGGATCGGGTTCGGAAACGGGTCGTTGGACGTCTGTGCAAACAGTGGCGAAGCCATCATTACTGCTGCGGTCGTCATTACCGTCAAGCGCATGGTCGTGTGACTCCTTTACGGTTCCTGCTCGGTCCGCCCTTACCGGGCTCCTCAAGAGAGCATTTTAGGTCCAAGGTATTCGACTGAACAGGCGGGTGACCCGCCCTCGCCTCCATCCGGGCCCTCCCTGCCCCACGACGGCCGCCGCGGTGCAGTGACGACCATCGGGATTTCCAATCAGCAAATCGCCGACGTATTGTTGCGCGTAAAAGAGACGCCGATCACGCACGATTCATCGAGGGGATGCATTTCGATGGCCAAGACGCACACGCGAACCGCCGAAGCCCAGGAAGTCGATCGCGAGACTCATCTGCATCCTTTTACGTCGGCTGCGGCGCACACGGAGTCGCTGCCAAAGCTCATGGTCGAGGGCGATGGCGTGCACGTGCGGGATAACGCGGGAAAACAGTACGTGGACGCGATGGCCGGCCTTTGGTGCGTGAATGCCGGGTACGGAAGACACACGATCGTCGATGCTATTTCGGACCAAGCTCGCCGGCTGCCCTACTACCACACATTCATGTCGATGACCAACGAACCGGTCGCGCGCTTGGCGGACCGGCTCATGTCTTTGGCGCCGGGCCACATGAGCAAGGTCTTTTTCGGAAGTTCCGGCTCGGATACGAACGATACCCAGGTCAAGATCGTCTGGTATTATCACAACGTTTTGGGGAAGCCCGAAAAGAAGAAGATCATTGCGCGCCAGCGCGCGTATCACGGCTCGACGCTGGCCGGAGCCAGCCTGAGCGGTATGCCGCACATGCATGACGGGTTCGATCTTCCTCTCGACCGGTTCATCCATGTGGACGCGCCCCACTACTGGCGGCACGCTCCGGAAGGTCTGACCGAACTCGAGTACTCGGATCTACTCGCGAGCAACCTCGAGGAGTGCATTCTTCGCAACGGACCCGAGACCGTCGCTGCCTTCATCGCCGAACCGATCCAGGGCGCGGCGGGGGTGATCCCACCCCCTGAGGGTTATTTCCAGGCCATCGTCCCGATTTTACGGAAGTACGACATCCTGTTCATCGCCGATGAAGTGATCTGCGGGTTCGGGCGACTGGGGGAATGGTGGGGCTCGGACTTCTATGGACTCGAGCCCGATCTCATGAGTACGGCCAAGGGCCTTACGAGTGGTTACGTGCCGATGTCGGCCTGCTTGATCTCCGACCGGGTCTGGGAGGTCTTACGGCAAGGGTCTTCGCAATATGGACCCTTTGCGCACGGATACACCTACTCGGGCCATCCCGTGGCAGCCGCGGCTGCTCTCGCCAACCTCGATATCATCGAGGGTGAGGGGCTGGTCGAGCATGCGGCCGAGGTGGGCTCTTACCTCCAGAGGAGTCTGCGCGACGCCTTTTCCGATCATCCGCTCGTGGGAGAGGTGCGGGGTGTTGGCCTCATGGCCGGAATCGAGTTGGTCGAGGACAAGCAGGCGAAGGCGCCGTTCGATCCATCCCTGGCCGTCGCTCGGCAGCTTCACGAGCTCCTCATGGAAGAGGGTTTGATCTGCAGGCCCATGTTCGATTCCCTCGGTTTTTCGCCCCCGCTCGTCCTCTCGATCGAGAATGTCGACTCGATCGTCGAAATGTTTTCCAGCGGTCTGAACGAGCTGGCCAAGAAGCTGGGCAAGGCGACAGGGTGAGGGGCATGGACGTTTTGGTCGTATGCGACGGACGCTGCGCGTCGTATGCGGCGGCGAGGAGCGCCGACACTTGTGAGCCGGCCCCCCGGGGGGCATTGTGTCGAGGGTACGAAATCGCGCCACGATACAGACCATACGAGTTCCTCATTCATATATGAGAAGAGAGGATCAAGTGCCCGAGATTTCGAACAGGCTGATTCTGGGCCTCGTACTCGTGTCGCTCGGCGCCTGCGCGGAGCCGCAACCTGCGGATCTGGTGCTCCACAACGGTAAGATCGTGACCGTGGACGACGCGTTTTCGATCCAGCAAGCCGTGGCCGTGCGAGATGGCAGAATCATCGAGGTCGGTGGGAATGATCTGGTCGCGAGGTACGTCGCGCAGGAGACGATCGATCTCGAGGGTAAGACCGTGCTCCCGGGATTCAACGATACGCACATACACATCGACGGAAGCCCCATCCGCGAAGTCGATCTCACCGAAACCACGTCGATCGTGCAGCTACAGCAGCAGGTCCGTGCCAGGGCCGAACTCCTCGGCGAGGGGGAGTGGATCACGGGCTATGGCTGGTCTGAGGACGCCCTGGCCGAGCAGCGGAGACCAACGCGGGCCGATTTGGACGAAGCGGCTCCCCGAAATCCGGTCACGCTGACTCGGGCAGGCGCGCACAGCGCCGTGGTGAACAGCTTGGCGTTCGAGCTGGCGGAGATCACGAGGGACACCCCGGACCCGGAGGGCGGGATCTTCGAGAAGGACGAGCAGGGTGAGCTGAATGGGATCATCCGCGAACGCCAGGGAATTGTCGGGCGCCTGGTGCCACGGGCCACGCGGGAGGAGACGCGTCCCAGCTTCATTGAGAATCTTCGGGAGCTGCTGGAACTCGGCATCACCAGCCTGGCTCAGGCGGGCGTTTCGACTCGCGGTTACGATGAGTGGGATCTCGTCTACCGCGAGCGCGGTGAGGAGCTTCCGCGCGCCAATGTTCAGATTCGCTGGGGCGGACCCGAAGAAATGACCGCCTTTGGCAAGAAGACCGGTGATGGTGACGAACGCCTTCGGGTCGGGGCGGTCAAGGTCTTCGTGGACGGCGGGTTTACCGGACCCACCGCCTATACGATCGATCCTTACCGGAGCCAGCCCGGTTACCGCGGAGAGCTGATGCGGCCCCGTGAAGAGCTGCGTACGATCATCCAGCAGGCGCACGAGATGGGGTGGCAAATGGGGTTCCACGCCATCGGCGATGCGGCCATCCAGCAGGTGGTCGAGGAATTTGCCGACGCTCTCGAGGCTTCGCCTCGCGAGAACCACCGCCATTACCTCAATCACTTCACAGTCCGTCCGCCGCCCGAGGTGATGGACCTGATGGCCGAACACAACATCCTGATCACGCAGCAGGCCAACTTCACCTACACGCTGGAGGGACGGTACGTCGAATACCTCGACGAGGAACACGCCGCCCACAATAATCCGCTGCGCAGCCCCATGGACCACGGCGTATTTGTGGCGCTCAGCAGTGACATTCTCCCGATCGGGCCGTTGGTGGGGATCTACGCCGCCGTCACTCGCAAGGGAGAATCTGGGGCCGTATTCGGACCCGACGAGCGCCTCACGATGGAGGAGGCGATCCGCGGTTACACGCGTAACGGGGCCTACATCACCTTCGAGGAGGACATCAAGGGGACGCTGGAGCCGGGCAAGTTGGCGGACATGATCGTTCTGTCCGAAGACCTCCTGACGATCGATCCGGAGCGCATCCTGGACGTGGTGGTCGAGAAGACCATCCTCGGTGGTAGGGTGGTGTTCGAGCGCTAGACGTTCGGCGCTCGATACAGCCGGGGCCCATGCTGAGCGATCCCACAGAATTGTCCATCGTACGCCCGCAGCTGAAGCGCGAGATCAGCGGATTCGGCTTCTTTGCCTTGGCGTTCGGCTCGATGATCGGCGTCGGTTGGATCACCGCCCTGGGCAGTTGGTTCGAGCAGGCCGGCCCCGTCGGAGCGATCGTGGCGTTCGCGGCGGGCGGCACCCTGATGCTCGTCATCGGCCTCTGCTACGCAGAGGTCACACCCATGCTACCGGTGACGGGTGGAGAGGTCGCATACGCCTACAAAGCGTACGGCACCTCCAAGGCTTTTGTCATCGGATGGTTCCTGGCCTTCGGCTACCTGTCCGTCTCGGCGTTCGAGGCCATTTCCGTGGGGCTGGTCCTCTCTTTCCTGTTCCCACAGATCGACGTCTTCCCGCTCTATGAAATCGCGGGATCGACGGTTTACGCCTCGCACCTGCTGCTGGCGTTCGTCTTCACCGGTTTCATCACGGCCATCAATTATTTCGGAGTAGGCATCGCCTCTCGCGTGCAAATCGTTCTGACGTCCCTCTTCCTGCTCTGTGCTGGGCTCTTCGTCGTCTCGGGCATTGCCAGCGGCGAGGTCGGCAACCTCACCCCCTATTTCGGGGACGCCGCATTCGGCAGTGGCGGTTTGGCAGGCATCCTCGCCGTCTTCGTAACGGTTCCCTTCTGGTACGTCGGCTTCGACACGATTCCCCAAGCCGCCGAAGAGCGTCGGGAAAACTCGCCGCTCCATCGCCTCGGCCTGTACGTGGTCCTCGCCATCATCGGCTCGACGGTCTTCTATATGGCGATCATCCTCGGCGCAGGCATGACGGCGCCCTGGCCGAGCATTGTCGAAGAGGATCTTCCCACAGCCGCGGCCTTCTCTTCGGCGTTCGAGTCCCAGTTTCTCGTGAGGCTCGTGCTCGTCGCCGGT
>JBDHFN010000118.1:0-8422 GCA_039590375.1 Gemmatimonadota bacterium | reverse complement strand
GAGAGCCTTGAAGCACTTACCCATGCATTGGGGTAAGGAAGGGGCCATACAGTTGGACCGCAAACCGGTTGGGTCGCACCGATGATGGGAAAAAGCCTTCTGGTAACGACGACCTGCGCGCTTCTGTCGCTCTTGTCGGGTTGCTCGTCACCGCCCCCGGATGGGGCCGACTCCGTCATCGTCGTGCACGGCCTGGGCCGTACGCCCGTCTCGATGACGATTCTCGAATCGCGGCTCGAGAGTGCCGGCTTCAGGGTGGTCAGCTTCGGCTATCCATCGAATGCCGAGCCGATGGAGGCCCTGGTCGATCGGCTTCAGGCGGAAGTGGAGCGCTGCTGTGATCACGAGGCGGGGGAGGTGCATTTCGTCACCCACTCGATGGGGGGAGTGCTGGTTCGGAGTTACCTCAGCCAGCAGCCGGAAGCGCATCAGGGGCGTGTCGTGATGTTGAGTCCCCCGAGCCAGGGGAGCGAGTTGGTGGACGCATTCGCCGCCTCTCCGCTGCTCGAGTCCCTGTTGGGTCCCGCCGCCGCGCAGCTCGGGACGGACTCCACGGGCATCTCGAGCCAGCTTGGACCGGTACGGTTCGCTCTGGGCATCGTCACCGGCGATCGGAGCATAAACCCGTTGGGTTCGTGGCTCATTCCGGGACCGGATGATGGCAAAGTCAGCGTCGAACGGGCCAGGGTCGAGGGTGCGGACTTCCTGGTGGTGTCAGCGACGCACACGTTCATCATGAATCGCCGGGAAGTCGCTGAAGAGGTCGTGAATTTTCTCCGGCGGGGTCGGTTCAGCTCGGGGCTCGGGATCCTGTAACCGACCCACCGGGCCACCGAGTCGCCGGCGCTGCTTGCAGCTTCGCACGAGTCGGGAGCATCTTGTCCGGCATGTTTGATCCCCGAAGGGCCAGAGCGTGCGCGTTGAGCGGACTCATGATCCTGGCGATGGCGGCCTGCACTGCCGATCCGTCCGCAGAGTCCACCGACGCGGCTACCGCGGCGTCATCAGCGGAGCGCCCGGACGCCGAGGCCATCCGGCCGTTCACCATCGAGATCGCCGGTGACGTACTGACGGATCTCAGCGACCGTTTGGCCCGCACCCGTCTTCCCGATCAGATTCCCGGAACGGCGTGGGACTATGGGACGAATCGGGCATATCTGGAGGAGCTCCTGGCCTACTGGCAGGACGGGTTCGATTGGCGTGCCCAGGAGCGGATGCTCAACGAGTTCGATCACTTCAAGACCGTCATCGACGGGGTGGACGTCCACTTCATCCACCAGCGCTCCCCCGAGGAGGATGCGACCCCACTGCTCCTGACGCACGGATGGCCCGGTTCGTTCGTGGAGTTCACCAAGATCATCGGTCCGTTGACCGATCCGGTGGCCTACGGCGGCGACCCCGAGGACGCGTTCCATCTCGTTATTCCGTCGCTGCCCGGGTACGGATTCTCGGGCAAACCCACGGAGAGGGGATACAACCCGGAGCGGATGGCGGATGTGCTGGCCGGGTTGATGGAGCGGCTCGGGTACGACCGCTACGGCGCGCAGGGCGGCGACTGGGGCGCCATCATCAGCCGTGCCCTGGCGGGGAACTACGGCGACCGCCTCATCGGGCTGCACTCCAACTTCATGACCGCCGGGCCGCCGCCGGGCAGCGCCGACCCGAATGAGGGGGTCACCGCCGAGGAGTTGGAGCGCAGACGCGAGCGCGCGGAGTCTTTTTCAGACGGTCGTGGCTACCAAGCGATCCAAGGCACCAAGCCCCAGACCCTCGGTTATGGCCTCAACGACTCCCCCGCCGGGCTGGCCGCATGGATCGTCGAGAAATTCCACGGCTGGAGCGACAACGACGGCAATGTCGAGAGCGCGTTCACCAAGGACGAGATGCTCACGAACATCACGCTCTACTGGGTGACGGGGACGATTACGTCTTCGAGCCGCATCTACTACGAGTCGGGGAACACACCCCCGACTCGTCCGGTGGGGTACATCGACGTGCCGACGGCCGCCGCGGTCTTTCCGAAGGAGATCAACTTCACGCCGCGGAGGTGGGCCGAGGCGCGGTACAACATCGTCCGTTGGACGCTCATGCCGCGTGGCGGCCACTTCGCGGCGCTCGAGGAGCCCGAACTGCTCGTGGACGACATCCGCGCGTTCTTCGGAGGGTTGAGGTAGGGTGTCCCGCGATGCCGAGCAGAACCAGATGAGCAGAACCATACGATGAAGACCGGACGGCGATGAGGAAGATTCCCTGGCGCGGGGGAGTGTCCACGGGTCTGCTGTGTGCCCTCCTCTTCCTGTGGGACGTCGACGCCGCGGCTGCGGCCCACGGCGTGGCGCAGGACGACGCGTCGTTCTTCCTGACCAACGTGGGTGCGGCCATCGGGCCGTTCATGTATCTGGGCGCGAAGCACATGTTCACCGGCTACGACCACCTGCTCTTTCTCGTGGGCGTCCTGTTCTTCCTGTACCGTTTTCAGGACGTGATCGCCTACGTGAGTCTGTTCACGCTTGGGCACAGCCTGACGCTTCTGGCCGGTGTCCTATGGGGGATCCAGGCGAACCCGTTCGTGGTCGACGCCATCATCGGTCTCTCCGTGGTATACAAGGCGTTCGACAACATGGACGGCTTCCGCCGCTTCCTGGGCTTCCAGCCGAACACCAAGGCAGCGGTCCTCACGTTCGGTCTCTTCCACGGCTTCGGTTTGGCAACCACGCTGCAGGAGTTGTCGCTCTCTCAAGTGGGCCTGGTCACGAACATGCTCAGCTTCAACGTCGGCGTGGAGATCGGCCAGATCCTGGCGCTGACGGGGGTCCTCATCGCACTGGGCTTCTGGCGCACCCGGGCCGGATTCCTGAGGCATGCGTTCGTGACCAACGCGTTACTCATGGCGGGTGGCTTCATGCTCATGGGATATCAGATCGTCGGCTTTTTCGTGAACGCGTCGTGAGGGCGCTGTGACGGATCCGACGACGTCAGACCGGAATATTCCCGATCCGCCCTCGAGAGCCAAGCTCGCCTGGGCGACCCTGGTCGCACTCCTCGTGGCCGGCGTCGTCCTCGTCTCGACGGTCCTGCCGGCCGAGTACGACATCGATCCCCTGGGAATCGGTGAGGCCCTGGGGCTGCGCGTCCTTTCGGCGCCCGGGAGCGGCCCGATTCCCGTGCGCTCCGACGGCCTCAGCGCCTACCGGAGTAGCTATCGTACGGATTTGCGGACGTTCGAGCTCGAGCCCGGGGGCTTCGTCGAATACAAGTATCGGCTCGAGGCCGGTCGGGTGATGGTGTATTCGTGGACCGCCAGCTCCTGGGTCCGCTCCGAGATGCACAGCGAAGCCGACACTTCGCCGGCGGGTACGGCCGAGTTCTTCGAGGTCGCCGAGGAGACGCTCCACCGACACGGTAGCTACATCGCACCATTTCCGGGGATTCACGGCTGGTACTGGCTCAACGAAACCGACGGGCCGGTCACGGTAACGCTGCACACCGCCGGTTTCTTCACGACCTCTACTGAGTTTCTGGAGGGGGTGGCCCCGATGGTGCGGGAGATCACGGAGACGCCGGATTCCACGGCCTACCGGCCCTACTTCTGACGCGCGTTCTCATTGAGCAGGTGCCGCGTCAGGGGCGTCGGGGGAGGGCGTACGTGCGGCCCCCAGCCACGGGCTCTTCGAAGGCCCCGCCGATGCTCAAGAGCCGGTCCAGTGTAGTGGTCACGAGAAGGACGTAGTCGACCAGACGGTCCGGCTCCGTGATCACCCCCACGGTCCCGACCCTCACCAGCCGGACCCCGTCCCCCGTCTTTCTCCGCTTCCGCCTCGGACACCGCCGGATCTCCAGCCGGAGCGACGGTTGGGCCATGATCAGCTCCCGGAGCCGTCGGTCCGTCATGAGGGACCGCCCCCGGGGCTCGTTGGAACTCTTGACCGTGTACTTGCGCTCGAATTCCTGATCACCGATCGGGAGCCCGGAGAAGCCGAAGAGCTCCTTGATCCGCGTGAAGATGTTCCTCCGGGAGATACGAAGGGTGAAATCCTCCTTGGCTACGTAGAGAGCCCGCGCCCTCGTATACGTGATGGGATTCTGGCCGCTATTTATGACGTGGGTGTCGAGGATGACCCTCCACGGACCGTGTTCGAGGTGGACCTCGTCGCGGTAGCTGGGATTGCCCGCCACGAACGTCGCGTCGAGGTGGCCCGCCGCGGTCTGGAAAGCCGCGCGCCGGTCGAGTTTCGGCTCGCGGTTCGCTTCGAGTATCGACACTGGGCTAGTCCTCGGGCCCGAGGGGTGGGCGCTATCCAACGTGGGTCGCGCCGTCCTGACTCGCAAGCACGCAGGCACGTGGGCCGGGACGCGGCCACCAGCGCACACACCTCCCTTGCCGGAGGGAGTTTGGCCCCCCGCTCGTCTTGCGCGGCCTCAGGTGCGAACTCACTATATTCCGGGTCGATTCAGCACCCCAAAAAGCGTGTCGAAAGTCGTATTTCCAAGTGAGGGCGCCATGTCATTTTCCGAGCATTCGTCGCGTGTAGTACCCTTTGCCATCGCTCTGACATTGATCGTGGGATGTGCCGGGCCCGCAGATGATGAAGTGGCCGTCGCCGATGATATGGCGGCCGCTGGGGAAGGGACGGGATGGGTCGCGCCGCCGCCGGGTACCACCGGCACGCCGGCCGACAACGTCACCGACCCGGTGCTGAGAGGCCTCCCGAATCCCAATCCGACCGTGATCACGGACTGGGGCAAGCTGCCCAGCCCACGCATATGGGGGTCCACAGCGGGCGCCGATATCGGGCCGGACGGCCACGTGTGGGCCTATGACCGGTGCGGTGGGGGCCTCGACGGCGGGTGCGACACCAATCTCGTCGATCCGATCCTCAAGTACGACCGGAACACAGGCGAGCTGTTGGCCGCCTTTGGTGCCGGCGTGTTCGTTACACCCCACGGAATCCATGTGGATGACGACGGCAACGTCTGGGTGACCGACTTCGCCGGAAACGAGGCCGGGACGAAGGGTCACCAGGTGATCAAGTTCAGCCCTGACGGCGAGATCCTGATGCGGCTCGGCGAAGCCGGCGTGCCGGGAAGCGGCCCCGGGCAGCTCAACCAGCCGAACGATGTGATCACGGCACCGAATGGGGACATCTTCGTCGCGGACGGGCACAGCGGGCAGAGTCAGAACCCTCCCCCGGGCGCGACCGGACGGATTCTGAAGTTCACCCCCGACGGCGAGCTCATCAGAGAATGGGGACGGATCGGGAACGCTCCCGGCGAGTTCCGGACGCCGCACGCCCTGGAGTTCGACTCCCAGGGCCGCCTCTTCGTGGCCGACCGGGGCAACCACCGGATCCAGATCTTCGACCAGGACGGGAACTACATCGACTCGTACTACGAGTTCAGCCGAATCAGTGGCCTGTTCATGACCCCCGACGACATGCTTTATGCGATCGACTCCGAAACGAACGGGACGAACCATCCCGGCTGGGTCACCGGCATCCGAATCGGTAGCGCCAACGCCGACCGGGTCACCGCGTTCATCCCGGGGCACGCCTATCAGGATCGGCCGTGGAACACCGCCGGGGAAGGGGTTGCGGTCGACGCCGACGGAAACGTGTATGGGGCGGAAGGTCCCGGGTCCCGGCCCTCTGTGGACGGGGGTCTGACGAAGTACGTGAGGCAATAGCCGACGGTTGGTGCCCTCGTGCTGATTCCCAACGTCGGGCACAATCCGCACCTGGAGGCGCCCGAGATCTTCAACCGGGAGCTGATTCGGTTCCTGGGGGAGGGGCTGCCCAGCTCTTAGGGACCCGAAGACGGTTCGGCTTGCGCCGACCGGCCCGCGCATAGGATGTTACAGGGGTCTCAGTACGCCAGCGGATCTGGCCGGACCTGGAACTTGACGATCTTGCTCGTCGTGCCCACCCCGCCCTCCAGGTGCCACGGGATGTTCGTGCCGAAGTCGGCCCAGACGGCCCGTCCCTTCCAGCCGGCATCCGGATCGTCGATGCGTCCGTCGAGCCCTCTGGAGTAGAAGCCCAAGGGGTAGGGGACCCGTAGCCGGACCCAATCACCCGAGTCGGCATCCAGGGCCAGCAGGGCATCGGATGTGGTGCCGTTGGCGATCGGTACGTTCTCGCCCAGCCCAAGAGTGTTGAACTGGTCCACCCAGTTGTAGTAGTGAAAATCGGCACTCGCGGAGGTGGGAGCGTTCTTCATCCGGGGTCCCGGGGCGGGATAGAGGGTCCACCCCTCGGGGCAGTGCTGCCCCGTGGCCTCGGGCCCGTTCAACACCGCGCACTTGCTCCGGTCGAAGCTGGCCAGATGGCCGCTTCCGGAGAGAGCCGTCCAGACGATCCCGTCCCGGGTGATGTCGATTCCCCGGGGCGAGAATCCCCAGTCCTCCTCGGGCACATCAGGGTTTTCGAAGGGCGGCTCGTAGACCTCGGTGGCGCAACTCTCCGGTGGGTCGTCTCCCAGTTCCAGGCGGTAAATGCGGCCCGGCACCCCACCCGTCCGTGCGACCCAGACGGCGTTGTCCACCGGGTTCACGACGACCCCATACGCGAAGCCCGTGAACTGCGTGTCCCGACTCGGATCCCTGGGACCACTGCCCGTGTTCCATGGCCTCGTGATCCGCCCGTCCCCGTTCGTGTCGACGACGGTTGGGCACCAACCCTGGGCCGCCTCGGCCCGGGGGGCGAGGCGCGCCGGCGCCTGGTCCCGGATGGGATCCACCAGCGGACCCGCGGGGCCCTCCAGAACAGCGTCGGTCGTCACCCAGCCGATGACCCGCGTATCGCCGCTGAAGTAGAGTGTATTCTCCGAGTCCTCGCCGAACTGCAGATGGTGGGTCCCGAAGCAGGTGTCGACGAGCGTGAATTCCTCGGTGTCCGGGTGGAAGACCGAGGCCTGTCGCCCGCTCGCGTTGAGCGGAAAGTACTGTGCATATGGATTGGCCGAGCCCTCGCGGCACCAGTCGGGATTGTTGCCGGTGTTGCGGATCCTCGACGTGAGCCAAACCCGTCCCTCCTGGTCCATCATGGGATTGTGGACGTTGGCGGGGCCCTCCAGGATAATCTCCTCGCCCCAGAAGACCGACGGCTCGAAGCCCGGCGTGGCAGGGAAGTACGGCTCGGTCTCGGGGTCCCGCACAGGCACGCGCAAGTCCCGGGTCTCATGCGTGTTGGGGTCCACGATCAGCAGTCGATCGTCCGACATCGAGACACCGTACACGGGGCCATCCGGGTTGACCATGGGGTCACGCTTGTCCGAGGCGACCTCGTCGTGGACGTAGGAGGTGCCGTCACCCCAGTCCCACATGGTGAGCACCACGTTCCGCTCCTGGCCCTGGGGTCGGGGGGGCTGGGGCGGAACCTCACCGGCCATGATTCGGTCGGTCCAGTCCGAGAATTGCCGCACTGCCCGCTCCCGTCCCATGGAGCTCATTACCGAGCTCATCCGGGCGCCGCGCTGGCCGAACGTGACGCGATGATCCCACGCCTCCGCCGTGGACGAGAAGCGACGATCGAGATGATCTGGTTCCCGAGCTGGTGACACAGCTGGCAACCCTGCTTGAGGTTGTCGATCCACTGGGCCTGCGACCGGACGCCCGGGCTGATGCCGTTCCCCTCGGGCCCGGTGCCCGGGAAGTCGCTCGCGGGTGGGACCTCCAGGAGTGAGTACCAGTAGTTGGCCGGATACACGGCCGCCTGCTCCTGGGGAGTCTCGGGATACGCAGCGGCCAGCACGACGTCGTCGCCCGGGGCGGCCGTCACGGGCTCGGAGTCGGCCAGGCCGTATCCCCGTACCCACACATCGTAGGTCGCCGAGGGTAGCTCGGGGAGAACGAATCGGCCGTCGTCGTCGGTGACCACGATCTTCGCCGTAGGTCGCCGAGGGTAGCTCGGGGAGAACGAATCGGCCGTCGTCGTCGGTGACCACGATCTTCGCGAACCCGGTGCCGAGCGCGTCGGCTTCGGCGATGACCCACACGCCGGCCTCGGGGCCGCTCCGGCCCTCGACTACCCCGCCGATGGCCTCATTCATGGCTCCGCCGTCAGGCGTGCACGCGAAGCACGCGAGCGCGATTACCAAGAGCGACGGGCGAGGCACGACCATGAGACGTATGAATCGCTCGTACACCTTCGGGAGCCCCATTTCCTGTAGCATTTCCACCTCCTGGGTCCGCAGGCCACCCACCGCCAGGACACCGGGCGGCCCCCATGTAACGTGAAGCGATCGTCTTTGCACCAGTCGTGATTGTGAGGCTGTGGTTACCGGGGGGCAAGCTCAGGGACCCACGATAGGCACACGACGCAGACCTGTGAGCCCCTCCGCCCGTTGACGCTGCCGTACCGATGGGTCAACACTGATCCTCGTGATGACCTTCGACGAGTTCTCCCGCCTGGCCCAGGAGGCCTTT
>JBDHFN010000117.1:0-7619 GCA_039590375.1 Gemmatimonadota bacterium | reverse complement strand
GTGCTCCATCTTCGGAGCCCGCTGGGCGTAACCGCACTGGCCGCTCGGATGACCGCGCTCGACTTGGCCCTGGTCAATCGCGTGGTCGACGGATTGTCACTGGACGGCAACGTACGTCTCGATATCCAGGCATCTGGCCGGCTCGATACCGGTATTCGTGTGGTTGGGGAGGGCATCCGACCCGACCCGAGCTCCGAAGCATCGCGTGTAACGCTCCAAGGCACCATCGAGGAGGTCGACGAGGAGATTCGGGTTACGCTCGATGGCGAACTGAGTCCTCTTTCGATGCCTGGGATTTTCGGAGAGGAGTCGCCGCTCTCCCGGCTTGGTGTCGCTCGCGGAACCGTTCACGCCGAGGGACCATTGTCGGCCCTCGTTCTCCGAAGTGATCTGACGACCGAGGGCGGAAGACTCACGTTGGAGAGCCTCTTCGACGTCCGCGCTCCCCTGGCGTCCTACCGGATCCAAGGAGAGGCCGTCGACTACGATGCCGTGGAACTCGTCCCGGGGCTCCCTCAGGGTACGGTGCTCTCCGGGTCCTTCGATCTGGTCGCCGAGGGTGGGGACCAGAGATCGACGGACTTGGTCGGATTCGTGGGCCTGGGCCCGTCCCGATTCGCCGACTTGACCCTCGACACCCTGTCCGTCGATGTGATGGTGTCGAACGGTTTCGTCACGATGGACAACGTTCAGGGTCGGGTCGGCGGCGTGACGATGGAGGGGGCCGGTCGCATTGCGACGTCGGGAGATTCGCCCACCGAAGAATTTCGAGTGAGCTTCGAGACGGACAACCTGGAGGGCCTCCGCCCGCTGTTGCTCGGTGCCGGCGTCATCGCGGGCGACACGCTCTCGGTGCTCGAGCGTCAAATCCTCGAGTTCGAGGCGATCGATCCGGATACGCTGCCGACGCTCGCGGAAGTGCTGGTGTCGGGGCGGATGGCCGGGGAGCTGGTGGTCGGCGGCTCGTTCGAGAGTCTTTCCGCCAGGGGCCGGGCCGAAGTCGAAGACGGTGCTTACGCGGGCAACCGTGTTGGGCAGGCCGAAGTCTCCTTGTCGATGACGGGTCTATTCTCTCCGGAGCGCGAGTTGGCCGTTCAGCTGGATGCCGGTGACGTACGCGTCTTCGAGAGAGCGTTCGATTCGGTGTCGGCGAGCTTCGCCTATGGCGAGCAGACCGGAAGTGCGGATTTCTACTTGGTTCGGTCCCCGGAAGAGAGCTTTCAGGGCCGTCTTGCTTTCGAGGAAGAGCGTGACGTACGCACCGTCCACCTCGACGAGCTGGTCCTACGCTTTCCCGATGAGCGTTGGAACCTCGGTGGCCCCAGCACCATTTCCTGGGACGCGGACGGGCTCACCATCAGGGACTTCCGGTTGAGGAGCCCCGGATTGGGCGGCATGCGGCTTCAGGCTCAAGGTCGGTTTCCGTTCGATGGGGAGGCTGATTTCGTGCTGGAGACCGAGGCTCTCGATGTCCGTCGGATCGCGCAGGTCCTTCAGTTGGACGAAGTACTCGAGGGTGTAGTCGATCTCGATCTCCGCCTCACGGGGACCGACGAGGAGCCCGTAATAGGTCTGGCCCTTCTGGCCGATGGCTTCCGTTTCCGGGCTTATGTGCTCGACCGGCTCGAGGCCGAGCTGAATTACGCAGACCGAAGAACCGCTGGCGATGTGGCGCTGACGAGCGATTCACGCCGGGTGCTCACATTGGCTGGGGAACTTCCTCTGAATCTGTCGTTCAACGCGGTCGAGGAACGTCTTCCCGAGGAAGTGATCGATTTGGCCGTCGTCGCGGACGTGCTCCCGCTTTCATTGGTCATGGCGCCGTTCCCGGGCTTCCAAGAGGTGGGAGGGACGATGTCGGGGCGGGTTGACATAGGGGGAACGTCGAGAAGCCTGGCTCCCCAGGGTCGGCTGACCCTGAGCGGAGGGAGCGCCTTTTTGAGTGGTCTCGGCGTACGCCATCGGCAGGTCGCCGGCACTCTGGATTGGTTCCCGGATGGGCGGCTGGAGATGGATCTGGGTGCCCGGGCGCAAGGAACCGCCAGGGTGGAGGGCACGGTGACGCTGACCACGGCGTCCGACCCAGGATTCGATCTGGACGTCCGTTTCGATGATTTCCTGGCGCTGGACCGCCGCGATGCGACAGGTCGTTTGAGCGGTGACGTTCGACTTGGGGGGTCGTACTCGAGGCCCGTGGTCTCCGGCGATCTCTTTGTCGATGAAGGCACCCTCTTTGTTGAGGAGTTCCAGCGTGCGGCGGAGGTTTCGGATCTCTTCTTCCAGCGCTCGGCGGGGCTGGCCGCAGCATCCGTGGTCGATACGACAGCGGTGGGCTTCCGCCCCTTCGTTGCCGGAGAGAATCCGTTCCTGCAGAACATTCGCATGGAAAACACGACGTTGACGGTCCGACGGAACACTTGGATTCGCAGCGAACTCATGAACGTGGAACTCGATGGCGAACTCGACGTGCTCTACGACCGGCAGAACCAGGATCTGGCTCTGGTCGGCTCTCTGGAGGCCGTACGTGGATCGTATCTCTACCGATTGAGTGCCTTCGGGCGGCAGTTTCAGGTGGACGGAGGAACGCTGCGATTCTTGGGGACCCCGGGTATCGACCCTGACCTCGATCTCACGGCGAGCAACGACATCAGGACGCCGGAGGGTGACCGATTCACGATCACCGCCGGTGTCACCGGAACTCTCGTTTCACCCAGGGTGACACTCACCAGTGACGAGCCCGGGTTCAGCGAAAATGACCTCCTGAGTTACCTCTGGTTCGGCCGCCCGACCTACGCCCTGACTTCCGGCCAGAGCCAAGCGCTGGGAACCACGGTCGGGGCGCTCGGCACCCTGGGGCTCAGCAGTTTCAGTAGCCAGCTCGGTGCGGTAGTGACCCAAGGACTAGGGCTGGACTACCTGTCCATTACGCAGCAGGACATGAGCACTTTCGGAGCCAGTAACTTTGGTGGAGCGCTCAGTACTACGGTCGTTGAGACGGGGCTTTATGTGGCCGAGGATATGTTCCTGACCCTACTCTTCCGGCCTCCGTCGGCAGACGCGGCCGGCATGGATCGCTTACCCGGACTCCGTCTCGAGTGGGTGCCCTCCGAGTCCTACACGATCGAAACCTACTTCGAGGACCGGTTCTTCCGAGGTCGTGCCGTGGGTTTCGGCGAGCTCGGAGTTCAGAGCGAAAAGGGGCTGGGACTCTCGCTATTCCGGGAATGGGGCTACTGATCTAGCACACTTCTGGTTAGGCGCCGCACCCCCCCCTTTGAGTCAGCACCCCGTCTCTGATATTCTTGAAGGCTATGGCTCAAGAATTCCTCGTCGTGCGCGGTGCCCGGGAGCACAACCTCCGGAACATCGACGTCGAGCTCCCCCGGGGGGGCTTGATCGTGATCACCGGTCTGTCCGGGTCCGGCAAGTCGTCTCTCGCGTTCGATACGATCTACGCCGAGGGTCAACGCCGCTACGTGGAATCGCTCTCGGCGTATGCCCGCCAGTTTCTGGGGCTCATGGAGAAACCCGACGTCGATTCGATCGAGGGCCTCTCCCCTGCGATCTCCATCGAGCAGAAGACCGTGAGCCGGAATCCTCGGTCGACGGTGGGCACGGTCACCGAGATCTACGACTATCTCCGGCTTCTCTGGGCTCGCGTCGGCGTCCCTCACTGTCCGGAGTGCGCCAGACCGGTTCTTCGGCAGTCGGGGTCGCAGATCGTGGAGCAGCTGCTGCTTCTCGACGAAGGGGCCAAGATTCAGGTGTTGGCGCCTCTGGTTCGGGGTAGGAAGGGTGAGTTCCGCGATCTCTTCGAGAAGGCCCGAAAGGAGGGATTCGTTCGCGCCATCGTGGACGGGGAGACGGTCGATCTCGCTTCCCCACCGGCGCTCAACCGTTATGAAAACCACGACATCGCGATCGTGGTGGACCGGCTGGTCGTTCGGGCGGAGGACCGGGACCGGCTAGCGGACTCCGTCGAGACCGCGCTGCGGGCCGCGGAGGGAACCGTGGAGGTCGTGGAAATGAAGGGTCGTTCTCGCGTGTCGCACCTCTTCAGCGAGTTCTACGCCTGCGCCCATTGTGGTACCAGCTTGCCCGAGATCGAGCCCCGGCAGTTCTCGTTCAACTCACCCTACGGGGCTTGCCAGGATTGCGGCGGACTCGGGACGAGCAAACACGTCAATCCCGACCTTCTCCTGGCGGACGGGAGCATATCCCTCCTCGAAGGCGTGGTTCTGCCGTGGGGCGAGCCCTCTGGGCACCTTCGGAATTCGGTGATCGCGGGTCTTGCCGAGGCCTACGAGTTCGACCCGGCCAAGCCCTGGAGTGAACTCCCCGAGGAGGCGCGCCACGCCATCATGCATGGTTCGGGCCGGATGAAGATCCGTTTCCCGTACCGCGCTGGGTCCGGTAAAGCACGTGGCCACTATGAAGACCACTGGGATGGCGTGATCGAAAACGTCGAGACTCGGTATCAGGAAACCAAGTCCGATGGGGTGCGGACCCAACTACACGATTACATGTCATCCCTCACGTGCACGACGTGTGATGGGAGCCGGCTGAGGGCGGAATCCTTGGGCGTGACCATCGCGGGGCGATCCCTGGGCGAGATCGTGGAACTGTCCATCTCCCAGGCGCTCGAGTTCTTCCGAACGCTGCCCGTGGATCAGCCGATAGGCTCGGGGGCGGACCGGCATGCTCTCCACGGGGAGATTGCGACGCCGATCCTGAAGGAGCTCGTCGAGAGGCTCGGTTTTCTCGACGATGTCGGCTTGAGCTATCTGACCCTCGGCCGCTCGGCGGACTCGCTCTCCGGCGGTGAGTCTCAGCGTATTCGCCTGGCCACGCAGATCGGGAGCCGTTTGGTCGGCGTGCTCTATATCCTGGACGAGCCCTCCGTTGGACTCCATCAGAAGGACAACCGGCGCCTTTTGGAGACCCTTCAGGCGCTTCGCGACCTGGGCAACACCGTGATCGTGGTCGAACACGACGAGGAGACGATCCGGGTCGCCGATCACATTGTCGACCTGGGACCCGGGGCCGGACGTGCAGGTGGAGAGGTCGTGGTGCAGGGGTCCCTGGACGATGTGCTCGCCGAAGAGGCATCTCTCACGGGCGCGTACCTCCAGGGTCGGCGGCGCATTCCCACACCGGAATCGCGCCGGGAGGTGAGTGGGGATCATGCGCTCCATCTGCGAGGTGCCAGCGAGCACAACCTGTGTGAGCTCGACGTCGCCATTCCTCTCGGCTGTTTCGTCGCGGTGACGGGCGTGAGTGGATCCGGCAAGTCGACACTCATCAACCAGACGCTCTACCGGGCGCTGGCTCGTCACCTGTACCGGAGCAAGGTGATTCCCGGACACCACGACGGAATCGACGGGATCGAAATGATCGACAAGGTGATCGAAGTCGACCAGTCGCCGATCGGCCGGACACCGCGGTCGAACCCCGCGACCTATACGGGCTTGTTTACGCCGATCCGGGAGCTGTTCTCCAGCCTTCCCGAGTCTCAGATGAGGGGGTACGGACCCGGCCGTTTCTCCTTCAACGTGAAGGGGGGCCGCTGCGAGGCTTGCCACGGGGACGGCCTGGTGAAGATCGAGATGCACTTTCTCCCCGACGTGTACGTTCCGTGCGACGTATGCCGTGGAAGGCGCTATAACCGGGAGACCCTGGACGTCTTCTACAAGGGTAAGAACATCGCCGACGTTCTGGACATGACCGTCGACGAGGCCCTCGGTTTCTTCGAGGCTGTGCCGCGACTCAGGGCCAAGCTCGAGACACTGTCACACGTAGGATTGGGGTACATTCACCTAGGGCAGTCCGCGACGACGCTTTCCGGGGGTGAGGCGCAGCGCGTGAAGCTTTCCAGCGAGCTGTCGAAGCGGGCCACGGGGAGTACGCTCTACATTCTCGACGAGCCGACGACTGGTCTCCACTTCGAAGACATCCGGGTCCTGCTGGAAGTCCTCCACAGGCTTGTGGAAAGGGGCAACACCGTGCTCGTGATCGAGCACAATCTCGAGGTCATCAAGACGGCGGATTGGATCATCGACCTCGGCCCCGAGGGCGGAGGGGCCGGCGGGAGGATCGTTGCCGAGGGGACTCCCGAGACGATTGCCGGGGCGCCGAATTCCCACACGGGTCGATACCTCGGACCGCTTCTGGGAGTGCTCGCGGAGGCCGGTGAGAATCGCTAGCCGCGGTCACGTGCAGTCGCGGCGGGCCGGCCGTTCATGTTAGAATTAGATCCGAGTCGAGAGGATTTCGGTACGCGTCCCCAAGGGCGAAGAAACCGTTTCCGTTCGTCGTTCGTAGTGAAAGGGCCCCCTGAATTGGGGCCTGTCGATAAACTGTCTGGCCGCGGCCGCGCTAAAGGGCCGCACAGCGTACGGAGTGGATCATGGTAACTCGAGAGGATCTCGAGAGCTTCCTCATTCGGATGGATCTGGAATGGAGTGAGGTGGACGAGGGGATGTTCCTGGTGCAGAGTCCGAGCGGAGGCGTGGTCGTCCACCTCTCCGATCCCGTGCTTCTGGTGCGCCTGAAGGTGATGGACCTTCCGAACGGCGAGTCGGACCTGAGAGAGCTCTACCGGACCCTGCTCGAGCTGAACGTCACCGACATCGTGCACGGGGCGTACGGCATCGAGGACGGAGAGTTGATCCTGACCGACACGCTCGAATTGCAGAATCTCGATTTCGAGGAGTTACAGGCGTCGGTGGAGAGCCTCCAGTATGCGGCCTCGAGTCACCTCGGACGAATCAAGGCTCTCGCCGGGGCTGACGACGGCGGTTCGGAAGGAGAGGGCTCAGCCAAATGAGCATCTTTACCAAGCTGTCTACGGTCATCAAGTCGAACATCAACGATCTCATCTCCCGGGCGGAAAACCCGGAGAAGATGTTGAACCAGATCATTCTGGACATGCGGGATCAGCTCGCGAAGGCCAAGCGGGAAGTGGCGGCGGCCATTGCGGACGAACGGAAGCTCCGTGCATCGCTCGACAGTGAAGTCAAGCAGATGCGCCAGTGGGAGCATCGCGCCATGCTGGCCGTGAAGGAGGGCAGGGACGACCTGGCGAAGCAGGCCCTGGTGAGGCAACAGGAGCACGCGGAGCGCGCCAGCTCTCTCGACGGAACCTGGAAGGCGCAGGCCGCGGAGACGGAGAAGCTCAAGGGCTCGCTTCGGCAGTTGAACGACAAGATCGAAGAGGCCAAGCGGAAGAGGAATCTTCTCGTGGCCAAGCAGCGTCGGGCTCAGGCTCAGAGGCGGATCCACGAAACCATGTCGGGCCTCTCCGACGCGTCGGCGTTCGACGCGTTCAACCGCATGGCGGACAAGATCGAGGAGCAGGAGCGCCAGAGTCTGGCCCACCAGGAGGTCACCGAGGCGCTCGGCCCCGGAACGCTCGAGGAGGACTTCAAGGCGCTGGAGGGCGGTACCGAGGGGGGTGATGTCGAGGATCGTCTCCTGGCGTTGAAGCAGGAGATGGGCCTGATCGCCGCGCCCGAGGCGGAGGCACGCAGGCAACTGGAGTCGGGTGACGACGAGGCCGAAGCCGAGGACGCGGCCGAGATTGGCGAGGGCGCAGATGGCTTGGCCGATACCGCCGGGCC
>JBDHFN010000116.1:0-7697 GCA_039590375.1 Gemmatimonadota bacterium | reverse complement strand
CTCGCGCGCTCGGCATGCCGGCGCCAGATTGGTCGCGCCGCAGACCCGAGGCACGGTTGTGTGCTCAGGGCGACCGAGCACTGTGAAGCGGGTCGAGGGTCGATCATGGGACAGTGCCGATCACACTCCGGGTTGGAGGAGCGAGATTCTGAAACGGGAAGCCATTAGTCCGACGGACTGGGGACTGCAGTGGAGCATGAATCAGGGGGAGGTCGTCGAGGGAGTGACTCGCTACCTCCACTGCTCGGGGCAGGTCGCGTTGGCGCCCGACTCAGAGTCCGAGATGGGAATCCGAGTGGTCTCCGAGGGTGATCTGCGTGGCCAGATGGAATCCGGCGCCTAGCGCTGCGCCGATGGAGATACTGTTCTTTCCGTTTGTCCTCCTCATTGCCGTACCAGGGGGGGCGTTCCTACCGGCGCTCCTTCTGCTCCTGTGGGTCCGTCAACGGTGGACTCACCTGGGTCCGTTCCGCCGATTGGTGTCTGGCGCCGCTGTGTTCGCCTGGCTTGCCTACGCGCCGTACGAAACGTGGATGTACTTCTGGATGCAGTCTGTCATAGCGCCGATCCGAGTCGACTTGTTGTTGATCGGCCCAGTGCTGCTAATAGGAACCGTGGCCGCGATTGCCGCGTGTTATGCGCAAACTGGGAAGGTGTCGAACGGGTGACCTCGGACCCGGTAAGCTCAACCGCGATGTCGCGGGAGGCAGTTCTGGAGCGGCTGGAGCGATGAGTCGGATCGAGACCCTACTGGTCCGCCACGAGCACGGGGGGGGGTGTCTCGGCAAACGCCACCACGGCGTCGACGATACCGCGGGCCGCACGCGCCGGGTCGTCCACGATCACCTTGCGATCCCTCGAGCTCGTGAGGAACCCCGTCTCGAGGATGACCGCAATGGTCATGGGGTGGAGCGCGTGCTCGTACCGGCGGAAGTTGAACGCGTAGTAGTTTTGCATGCGCCGAGTGACCGTCCCTAGGCGCTTGAGGCCTGTCGCGTCCCCGTAGGTCTGGTCGAGGAGCGCCGCGATATGGTACGCGCGGCCGGTGGCGTCTCGCCGTGGAGCGGCCACCCGATAGCCGGACGCGCTCGGGTCGTTGCTCCCATCGGCGTGGATGGAGATGAAGAGATGTGCCCGGTAGCTCGGAGGAACGACCGCGGGGAGGATGTCGACTTCGTAGCCCATCCCCTCGAGCATCTCGGCCGTACTCTGAACGATCGCCAGGTTCATCTCCCACTCGGCGGTCCCTTGCCAGCTGGTCCCGTTCCTCTTCAAGCCGGAGAGCTCCCGGGGCGCCTCCTCCGCTCTCCAGTGGCCCGCCTGCAGCGCGATCCGCACCGGCCCCTCGGGCGGTGCCCAGTCGGCCGGTGTGGGGATAGGCCCTGGATAGCGGTTACGGCTCCGACGTCGGAAGCTTCTTCTGGTGCGGACGGGAGGAGCGACTATCTCCGGTGTGCCCGCACGAGGCGGGGCCGCCTCGATAGGCTCGGCCTCCAGGGGTCGGTCGATCCGGATCGGTTCCGGTGTAGTCGCGGGCAGCGGCTCCACGAGCAGAACGGGGGAAATCGGGGCGGGAGGGGTGAGGGCCAGTGAGGCCTCAGTCCCGGCCTGCATACGGAACGCCGTGAGCGCCGCGACCAAAAGGCCCATGGAAGTAAGCCCGACCAATCTCACATTTTCCTCCCGATGAAACAGTGGTCGGCGACGGGCTCAGCTGATGACCCGCGCTCTGCCGACGAACTATGCTAGTCGTAAGGGGTTAGCGATGCAACGGACTTCTGACGAGGCGGGTCGAGATATGAAGGCTTCTGAGCGGGTCACGGTGGATGGAATCGTGGTGGCGACGGTCGTGATGCTGGCCTTCTCGATGCGTGCTGCCGCCCAGACGGATTTCGACATCGCGGCCGAGAGAATCACGCGACTCGCACCGACGGCTTTCGGCGACCTGCCGCGGGATGCTGCTGCTGCTCTGGAGGCCGGGGGCTGCACCGTACCGCAGGCATGGGGTGAGAACGAGCCGCACAACGTCGTTGTCGGATCCTTCGGCGCGCCGGGTCAGACCGACTGGGCGGTGCTGTGTTCTCGCGAAGGGAACTCGTCGGTCGTCGTTATTTGGGGAGGACCCGTCACGTGTCCATCCCCGATCGCTTCCCCGTTGGCAGACCGGTCGTTCCTTCAGAATACGGGTCTGGACGGGATCCTCTTCTCACGCGGTATATCCGGTATTCGGCTCGATCCACGGTATTGGTCGAGCCCGCAGGGCCCGTCTGCCGATTCTCTGAATCACGCTGCCATCTCGGACGCGTTCTACGAGAAGGGCGCGACCGCCTATTACTGTGAGGGCGGCATTTGGATCGAGTACACGACAGGTGACTGACGTGCCGGGTCTCTTGGAAGAGAAACGCCTTCGTCGTCTCGACGTGCAGGGATTCGATACGGTCGACGCGGAGCTCGTCGCCCAGGTTGCGCCGTGGTTGCGTCTGGCGTTCGGGCTCTGTGCGACGCTGGCGATTGTCGGGACCGCGCTTGCCTCGCAGGCACTCCTGCTGACACTGGCGGGGATCGCGTTTCTCGCGGCGCTGTCTCCAGTTCATCCGTTCGACTTGATCTACAATTACGGCGTTCGTTACGCGACGGGAACGCCACCTCTTCCGAAGCGCGGACCCCCGAGCCGATTCGCCTCCGGAATCGGTGCCCTTTGGTTGATCGTGACGGTCGGGGCCTTCGAGTCGGGGCTGACTGTGGTGGGCTACGTTCTTGGCTTCACGCTCGCCTCGGTGGCCATTCTCGTGAGCACCCTGGATGTCTGTATTCCGTCGATGATTTTTCGGGCCATATTCGGCGCTCCGCTACCCCGGCCGGCCACCGGGGATGGCTCGGACGATGAGGTCGCGGGCCCCCCCGTCAATCGTCGAGATCGGGACCGTCTATATCGTTGGTGAGCCCGAGGGCGCTCATCTCGTCAGACGGACCAGCTCCGCGTTAGCGAAGAGTGCTCCCGGGTCGGGAAGGTCGATCCCGGCGTATAGCTGCTGCGGAACGCCGATGCCCGCGAGGTAGAGCTGTCGCGGAAAACTACGATGACAAGGAGAATTGGTCATGGCGGCTGTAACCGGTGTGCTTCAGGAAGGCACCCAGGTAACGCTCCGGGCTCGTGATTTCACGTGGCTCGGCGATGAACCGATTGGCGCTGGGGGCACGGACACCGGCCCCACACCGTACGAGCTCCTACTGGGGAGCCTGGCGGCGTGCATCACGACCACGCTCAGGCTCTACGCCGACCACAAGGGCATCCCCCTGGAGGAGGTTCGAGTCGTGCTCACATTCGACCGCGTACACGCGGACGACTGCGTGGGGTGCGACGAACGTGCGGACGGCTGGATCGATCATATCCAAACGCACGTGACGCTCCACGGAACATTCGACGAGCCCCAACGCAAGCGGCTGACGCAGGTAGCGGAGCGTTGTCCCGTTCACAAGACTCTGGCGAACGGGATTCATATCGTCGACTCCGTCGCCTTTGAATCCCGTTGAGCGGCCTGGTCCCTAGGCGTTCAACCTCTCGAGCTGGTGCTCGAAGTACTCGGTCCAGGTGTCGGGTAGCGCAGTCACCGCGATGGCCTTCTTCAACAGCGCGACGTTGTCCCGCTCGGTGGTGTACAGGCTCGTGACGTCGACGACGCTCAGCGCGTCGGGATGCTTCGCCAATGACTCGATGGCGTCGCCCGCCTGGACCTGGCCCTCCTCTACGACTCCGAAGTAGAAGCCGCTCCGCTGACTCTGGAGAAACAGCTTCGGCATGTCGGCTCGACCGAAGCGAACACCCAGCTTGAAGCATGGCATGCGCGGCTGGGTCACCACCACGCGGGTCGACCCCACGCTGAACTCGTCGCCGATGCAGATCGAGTCCTCGTCCATGCCCTCGACCGTGAAGTTCTCACCGAAGTGGCCCCACCCGAGCTCGACGTCGGGTAACTCCTCACGCCAGTAGGCATAGTGTTGAGCGGGGTATGCGTACACGGCCTTGTAGGGTCCGCCGTGGACGGAGAGGTCGGCCTGCCCATCCCCGTCCAGATTGTGTCTGCGCAAGGCGACCGGTCCGTCCACTGGACTCTTGAAAATGCCGGTGGTGACGGCCTGGCCCCTCCACTGGACCGTCTTGGGAAGACCCACGTTTACGGAGGACAGCTTCATCACTCTCCCACGCCCGCGACCGGGTGGCCCTCCGACGTCTTCAGGTCCGCGCTGCCGACCGCGATTCGAATGGGCCCGGCGAGTCGGTCATCTCGGGTCTTGCGGATGGACTGGAGCGTCATGGTCACCTCCCCTCCGGGCTCTCGGAATCGAGTTGCCCTTCGCAGCGCAGGATTCTACGTGACGGGCAACGTACTTCCCGACACCAACCGCTCAAAGTCCGACCGGCTGAAGTCGTGGGGTCGGAGTCATCGAGTGTGCGAAGGAGGGACCGTTTGCTTATCGTGGCGACCACCCTCTAGGAGCATCACCGATGCGTCATTTCCAACACGTGATATTCGGAACGGGCCAAGCGACGGGCACGCTGCTGGGCGACCTCCTGTCCACGGGAGACTCGATCGCCGTCATCGAGGGAGATCGAGTAGGCGGCACCTGTGTCAACACGGGGTGCACACCCACAAAGGCGCTCGTGGCCACGGCCAAAGTGGCCCACATGATGAGGCGCGGGCCGGAGTATGGCATTCACGCGAACGGCGTCGAGATAGACTTCGACGCGGTGCGGGCCCGGATGAACGCCATCCGCGACAACTCGGGGATGGTCTCTTGGATCTCCTCGGCGGAGAACGTTGCCCTGTTCGAGGACTGGGGCCGGTTCGAGGGTCCACGGCAGATTCGAGTGGGCGACGAGAGCATCACGGCGGACCGGATCTATGTCAACGCGGGGGCACGCCCGCGCGTCCCGGAGATTCCAGGCCTGGATACCGTGGCATGGTTGGATCACGCCCGACTCCTCGATCTGACCGAGATACCGGAGCACCTGATTGTCCTGGGAGGGAGTTACATCGGGCTGGAATTGGGTCAGATCTTCCGAAGATTGGGCGCGCGAGTCACCGTGATCGAGCGGGGCCCTCAACTCGTTTTTCGGGAGGACGCGGACATTGCGGAGGCTATCAAGGACATTCTCGAGCTGGAAGGGATCGAAGTCTGTCTGGATTCGAGCGCGGCGAGCGTCTCGTCCGAGGGGACCGGCGTGGCCGTCACGGTCTCGCAGGCCGGCGACGAGCGGTTGATAACCGGATCTCACTTGCTCGTCGCGGTGGGGCGGGTCCCGAACTCGGACCGGCTCGACACCGAGGCGGCTGGCATCCAACTCGACGAACGGGGCTTCATCGAGGTCGACGACTTTTGCCAGACCAGCGCGGAGGGTGTTTTTGCCCTGGGCGACATCAACGGACACGGAGCCTTCACCCATACCTCGGTCAATGACGCCGAGATCGTCCTCGACCGGATCCGCGGTGGTACACGGAAGTTGTCGGACCGGATTCCCGTATACGCGTTGTTCATCGACCCCGCGCTCGGTCGCGTCGGAATGACGGAAAAGGAGGCGATCGAAAAGGGGCACAACGTGATGAAGGCCACACGACCGATGGCTCGAATCAGCCGTGCTATTGAGATGGGGGAGACCCTCGGGTTCGCCAAGCTCCTGGTCGACGAGGATACGGATCAGATCTTGGGCGCCGCCATCCTCGGGCCCGGTGGCGACGAAGTCATCAACATGTTCGCCGCCTACATGTACAGCGGCCTTCCTTGCATGGAGTACCGGAAATCGGTGCTCGTCCACCCGACCATATCCGAGCTCATGCCTTGGATTCTGGACACGCTGAAGCCGGTTTAGACGAGAGGGGCCGAGAGCCGTGCCGCGATACTTCGCCCTCCTCCGGGGGATCAACGTCGGGGGCCACAGGATCAAGATGGACCGGCTCCGGGAGCTCATCGAGGCCCTCGGTTTCGCGCAGGTCGAGACCTTCATCGCGAGCGGCAATGTGATCTTCTCCTCTGCTTCCGACGACGTCGGTGCGATGGAGGAGCGCATCGCCGATCATCTGCACGCGGCTCTGGGCTACGAAGTCGCGACTTTTATCAGGTCCCGGTCCGAGCTCGCCTCGATCGCCGCGTTCGAGCCGGGGGAGCCGGCCGCGGCCGAGCAGTCCGTGTACGTGATCTTCATGCGGGACGCCGCCGACGCCGACTTTCGGCGAAGCCTCGAGGATCTCAGCACAGAGATGGACAAATTCGAGTTCGCTGGTCGTGAGGCCTATTGGCTCATCCGCGGCAAGCTCAGCGAGTCCCCCCTCTTCGGCGTGGATCTGACTAAGGTGGCGGGGGGCGGACCACTGACCATGCGCAACATGACGACGGTCCGTCGGCTTCTGGCCAAGTACCCCGCCCCGGAATAGTCGGGCGAATCCGGACTAATCTGGCGAGTGGGGAACCCGGCGGGCCCGACTCTGATTTTCTCGTTGAGATCGATTGCAGTTCTGCTGCCCCGGGAGTTGCCCGGCGGCGACAAACGAACCAACGAGGAGAACAAAGATGAATATCGACTTCGGACGTGCGGTGATCGGAGGATTGATCGGAACCGCCGTGATGACGATGGTGGGACTCTTTGTGGCCCCCATGATGGGCTTGCCCCCAATGAACCCCGCGGAGATGCTCGCGGGAGCGATGGGTGGCAACCTGGTGTTGGGCTGGGGGGGGCACCTCATGATCGGCGTCGTCCTGGCGCTGGGATATGCGGCGGTCGGGTCCGCGTTGCCGGGACCGGGCATCGCCCGAGGCGCGATATACTCGTTCGCGCCCTTCCTGATGGCGCAACTTCTGGTGATGCCGATGATGGGGATGCCGCTCTTCTCGGGCTCCGTGTCGTTGGCGATGGGAAGCCTGGTCGGCCACCTCGTGTACGGAGGCGTACTCGGTGGCATCTACGGCGATGTGCGTGCGACGCAAGTCGCGACCGGATAGTCATGAAGTGGGTGCCCGTCGAGAGACGGGCGCCCGTCCCCGCCCGTTGCGAGCCTCGTGAATGTGGCCGCGAATCCTTGCCTCCCCGCCCGGCTGGGCACACTGTGAAGGGCTCTATTCCGTATCCCCCGCCCTAGTCCAACCAGAGCCCCGAAACAGAAACGATGTCATCTGCGCGACGGCGGCGTGCCGATCAGGCAAGCCGACACAAGAAGAGGCAGGGATCAGCAGACGGTAGCCGCCGCACCGGCCGTGATGACTCGACTGATGCGCGAATCGGGTCGTCGCTGAGCGTGTTCCTGTTTCCCTTGGCCCTGACGCTGGGCCTCGCCCTGCTGTCGTTCGTGCCCCGCGTGTCGGGCAACCCGATTCTGGTACGCTCCTTCTGGGGCGCCGCCATCGTGCTGCTCGTCTGGCAGGCGGCGCTCTTCCTGCGGCTGAAGGGCGCGTCCGAGGGTCGGTCGTTCGGCACCGTACTGCGCCCGCAGCATTACCTGCAGGCCCTGATCCATATTTCGGTGTTTGCGTATTGGGGCTGGTACTGGCGCCCCGTCTACGAATTCGCCTGGCTCCTGGTGGCGCAGTTGGTCTTCGCCTACGCCTTCGACATGCTTCTGGCCTGGACCCGGCGCGAAACATATATGCTCGGCTTCGGGCCGTTTCCCATCATCTTCAGCACCAACCTCTTCCTGTGGTTCAGG
>JBDHFN010000115.1:5274-13039 GCA_039590375.1 Gemmatimonadota bacterium | reverse complement strand
TACGACGAACGGAAGGTCGAGACGGTCGCCGAACGTGGGATGGCCCGCTCGGTCGTGGTCCCAATGAACCCCGGGGGAAGGGCGGGTGTCGACGATTACTTCGCCCTCGTGGACATGTGGGTGGACGGTTTGGCGCAAGCGTTCGCCGGGTCGGGGCGCTGAGGCCCGATCGCCGCAGAGCCCGACTCAAGCACTCTTCAAGGAGCACTCCATGCTCGATCTCATGATCCCGCCGATTGCGGCCGGCCTCGTGATTCTCTCCATCCACGCGTATCTGGGCCTCCACGTCATCGCGCGCGGCGTGATCTTTGTCGACCTCGCATTCGCGCAGATCGCCGCGCTCGGCGCCACGGTGGGATTTCTGATGGGCGTCGAGCACGACACGCCGTTGGCCTTGGCCTTTTCGGTGGGCTTCACGCTCGTCGGGGCGCTCCTGTTCTCGTTCAGCCGTCTCGAGGAGACCGTCGCTCCACAGGAGGCGTTGATCGGCATCACCTTCGTGGTGGCTTCCGCCGCGGTGATCCTGATCGCCGGTTTCACGGCCGAGGGCTCCGAGCACATCGCCGAAACGCTGACCGGTACGTTGATCTGGGTCGCGTGGCCGGAGATCATTCGCATGGCCGTCGTCTACACTGTTCTCGGGGCGATCTACTACATCTTCAGAAGGCCCTTCCTATCGGCATCCCTGGGAGAGACCGAAGCGCCACACGCCCGGGCGTGGGATTTCCTCTTCTACGCGCTTTTCGGGATCGTCATTTCGTTGTCGGTACCGGTGGCGGGCGTCCTCATGGTGTTCAGCTCGCTCGTCATGCCCGCGGTGGTGGCATTCCTGTTCACGAGCCGATTCGGCGTGGCACTGTGGATCGCCTGGGGCGTAGGCGCCGTCGTGCTCGTGACCGGCGTCGTGGCGTCCTTTCGTTCGGACATCCCCACCGGTCCGCTATTGGTATGTACGTTTGGCTTGGCCGTGGTGATCGGCCTGCTGGTCCGGTTCGTCACGGGCGTGCGGCCGGGTTCGGTCCTGCAACCGTAATTACTCGTTTCGCCTCTGTGGACGAGTAATTATCGAGCGAGTAAGATTGGAACTTACGAGCCCGTTCGTGGAACTAAGGACATCACGTCACGGCGCGTGTGTACCCGCCACCCGCCCCACTGGAGAGCCCGATAAATGCTGATCCGAAAGCCCAATGACATCCCGTCATCCGAGATCACGCCCGAGCGCGTCTACATCAATCGCCGCCAGTTCATCGGCAAGAGTGCGGGGATCGCGCTCGGAGGGGCTGCCGGGAGTGGGCTGATCGGTGGCGCCATCGCGGGGGGGCTCGTGGGCCGGCCCGGTCGAGCGATGGCCCAGACCCCTGGCCAGAGGGACTGGAGTGCCGTGCGCACCGAAAGGGACGAGGAGTTGACACCGTTTGAGGACGTGACCTCGTACAACAACTTCTACGAGTTCGGGACGCAGAAGGAGGATCCGGCCAGAAACGCGCACACGCTTCAGCCTCGCCCCTGGAGCATCGAGGTAGGGGGAATGTGTGCCAATCCGGGTGTGTACGGGCTGGAGGAGTTCGTCCAGCCCGGAAAGATGGAGGATCGGATCTACCGGATGCGGTGCGTGGAGGCCTGGTCCATGGTGATTCCCTGGTACGGCTTCGCGCTGAAGGACGTGATCGACCGGGCCGAGCCACTCGGAAGCGCTCGCTACGTGGAGTTCAAGACGCTCGTCGATCCGGTCCAGATGCCTGGCCAGCGTTCCAGGGTCCTGGACTGGCCTTACGTCGAGGGCCTGCGGTTGGACGAGGCGCGCCACCCTCTCGCGATTCTGGCGACCGGCGTCTACGGTCAGGACCTTCCCAACCAGAACGGTGCACCCATCCGGCTCGTCGTACCGTGGAAGTACGGGTTCAAGGGTATCAAGTCCATCGTGAGCATGACGTTTACGGAGCAGCCGCCGTATAACTCGTGGCAGAGGGCGATCTCGTCCGAGTACGGGTTCTACGCCAACGTGAACCCGGAGGTGAATCACCCGCGTTGGAGCCAGGCGCGGGAGCGCCGGCTCGGTGAGTTCAACCGGCGCGAGACCCTGCTGTTCAACGGGTACGTCGACCAGGTGGCCGGCCTCTACGCCGGAATGGATCTCCGGGTCTACTACTGAGCGGAACCGGACGGGATCGATTGAGTCCCATCGGGCGCGTTTGAACAAGAAGCGCCGTCTCCTCCTACTCAAGGGGCTCGTTTGGCTCCTGGGACTCGCGCCGCTCGCATGGCTCATATGGCGCGGGTTTACGGATCGCCTCGGCGCCAACCCGATCGAGCAGGTCCTGCACCGGCTGGGCGACACCGCCCTGATTCTCCTGCTGGTCACGCTGTCCATCACCCCCGTTCGGCGGCTCACTGGATGGACCAGCCTCGCTCCGCTCCGGCGCCCGGTCGGGCTCTTCGCGTTCTTCTACCTGACCATGCACTTCCTTTGGTATGCCGTGGTGGATCAGACGCTCGATATGGAGTTCATCATCGAGGACATCATGGAGCGCCCGTATATCTTGGTGGGCTTCACGGCCTGGTTGCTCCTGATCCCCCTGGCCATCACTTCGACCAGAGGATGGATCCGGAGGCTCAAGAAGAACTGGCAGAGGATCCATCGACTGGTGTACGTGGCGACCAGTCTGGGCGCGCTGCATTTCTACTGGCAAGTGAAGCTGGATACGTACTGGCCGATCGTGGCTGCCACGGTGCTGGCCGTCTTGATGCTCCTCCGAATTCGTTGGTCGAGGCAATCGAGGCCGGGGTCGCCAGCTGACTGATTCCATGGGTCCGCTCGAGCGATACCGGACGGTCATTCCCGATTGGGAGCGTTTTCAGGACGCCATGCTTCGTCGCGACCCTCCCACGCTCCGGGTTCGGACGGGCCGCATCTCAAAGGCGAGCCTCCAAGACCGGCTCCGAGCTCAGGGCTTTGTCCTCTCGGAGGTGGAGGGATTGCCGGACTTCCTGCGTGTGGTCGACGGTCCCCACTCCGTGGCCGACACGCTAGAGAACTGGCTTGGCCTGTTCTACATCCAGCAGGCCTCGACGGGGGTCGCGGCTCCACTCCTGGCCCCCCGCTCCGGTGAGCGGATCCTGGATCTCTGTGCCGCGCCGGGAGGGAAGACGACCCACGCTGCCGACCTCATGCGGGACCGCGGCTGCATCGTGGCCGTCGACCGGAACGAAGACCGCATTCGGGCTCTGCTCGGAAACATGTACCGGACGGCCCACCCGAACGTGCTCGTGGTGGCGGGGGATGGGAGATCACTGCCGGATGGGGCGTTGTTCGATCGGGTGCTGGTGGATGCTCCTTGTTCGGCCGAGGGGACGCTTCGCAGAAAGCGCGGGAAGGCGAGGGGGCAGACCGCCAAGTTCCGGCGGCAGGCGCCCCGCAGGCAGGAGGCGCTGCTCAGGAGAGGCATCGCCCTCACGCGCCCGGGCGGCACCGTTCTCTACTCGACTTGCACATTCGCCCCCGAAGAGAACGAGGCCGTCGTCGACCGCGTTCTCGAGGACGCTCCCGTCGTACTCGAACCGATCACCATCGACGCGCCACATGCTCCCGGACTCACGTCTTTCGAGGGCCAGAGCTTCGACAGCAGTCTCGAGGGCGCCTGCCGGATATATCCACACCACTTCGATTCCGGCGGACTGTTCCTGGCGCGTCTCAAGCGGCTCGGTGGGGACGAACCCGCCGGCTCCGTCGTGCGCGATGCCGCGGCGCTGCCCGGGTGGAGTCCGGTGCCGACCGCCTTTCCAGATGGACGCACGGATCCGCAGGTCGCGGCTGAGACCATCGCAGCCGGATTCGATCGGCTGGAATCGTTGTTCGGGATCGGGGCGGACGTTCGAAGCGACTTCGGGTGGATCGTGAGGGGCGAGGATCTGTGGGTGCACCGCTGCGAAAGTTGGCCGGTGGAGAGCTGGGGTGAGAGCGACCAGTGGCGGGTGGTCTCGGTCGGCCTGCGGGCCATGGTACCGGATTACCGGAATCGTCCCAGGCCGACCAACGATCTGTTTCGGCTCCTCGAGCAGGCGATCCTGCCCAAACTGGTCTCTCTCTCAGTGGACCAGTGGACGAAGCTCCTCGACGGCGAGGATGTCGCGGTCCCGGGCGTCGAATCCGGGTTCGTGCCCCTCGGGCTCGAGGGGCACGTTGCGGGCCGAGGCCTCGTGCGGGGAGAAACCGTGCGACACGAGATTCCGAAGGTGCCGGCGCGCTGGCTCGCGAAAATCCTGGAGATGGCTTCGAGTTGCTGAGTCGGCTTCGAGTTGCTGAGTTGGATTCGAGTCGCTCGACGTCGGGCCCCGGAGAGGAGTCAGCCGGAAGCCCGGAGGAAGTACTCTGCGACGAAGCGGGCGTCACACGGGGCGAGCGAGAGCGTCCGTAGCACGGTGGGCTCGAACCAACCGATCTCAGCGTGCTCGGTCGGCTCGGGCGTGCCACGGATGTCGACATCGAGAAACTGAACCAGAAACTGTGAGCCGGGGTCTCGACACTCGTACACGACACTCCCCACCGTCGTCGCCTCGACCCCGAACTCCTCCAGCAGTTCGCGCGTCACCGCGTCGCCTTCCGTCTCCCCCTCGGCGATCTTCCCCCCGGGGAACTCCCACAGGCCTCCATGACGCTTATGGTCGGGCCTCCGGCCCAGGAGAACCTTGTTCTCCCTCGTTATGATCGCGGCGACCACGGGAATCTGGGTCATGCCCCACGGTAACTTTTGGGGCGGGCTGAGGCGACTCTCACGTGCGGGCTGCCGCGAGGAATGTGTTGAGTGCCGTGGGAGGGTCTTCCTAGCTTTAATCATAGGAACGGTCTCGATGGAACGGTGTCGGTCCTGCCTGATCGACCCCTCTTAACATATTCCCGAGGTGGCTCGTGTCTGATTTCTTGCGCCATGACTCCGTGCAGGCGCGGCTGCTGGCCGCGTGCTTCATGTTCTTCGTCCTTTTGTCGCCCGTCGCCGCGAGTGCTCAGGGCACTTCGGTCCTGACCCTCCTCGACACCGATGGACGAGAGTTGGAGATGGGCGACGAGGTCCGAGGCGCCCTGTCTGCCTCCGACTTCATCACTGCGGATGACAATTATGTAGAGGCGTGGGCCTTCGAGGGATCGCCGGGACAAGAAGTTTCGATCGATCTCGTGTCCGACGATTTCGATAGCTACCTGTACGTCGTAGGTCCGGGTCTCGGAGAAACCCTCGCGGACGATGACAGCGGTGGCGCTTGTCACTCCCGGATCAACTTCACGGTCCTCGATCGAGGCGTTTTTCACGTGGTAGCGAGTTCCACAATGTCGCGGCAGACCGGTACCTATCGACTCCGTGCGTCGCGCGAAGCACGCCCAGTCGTCGAGTTGTCTTGTGGTGGACTCGATGGATTGGAGCTGGCCGCGCTGCCAACCGATGGAAGGGAATTGGCCTGGAGTGTACCGGCCCAGGGCCGTCTTTTGGGCACCGAAGCTACTCTGGCTGACGGAAAACCCGTGCAGGCGTGGGCTCTGGAGGCGTTGGCGGGCGAGACCGCGACAATCCGCCTCGAGTCCGAGGACTTCGATGCGTATCTGTTCGCCTACGGTCCGGGCATGATGGAAACCCTCACAGACGACGACAGCGGCGGCGGCTTGAACTCCGAGCTGACGGTCTGGTTTCCCGAGACGGGCACGTACACGATCGGAGCGGGGGCGCTGTCGTCTCCGTCGTCCGGGTCCTACACTCTGAGCGTCAGCGATCCGATCGATATGAGCGGCCTTTCAACCGATGGCCGGTCGCTTCGGATAGGGTCGAACGCCAAGGGGATTCTCACGGGAGTGGACGCGGTGATCGAGGGTCAGCCTGTGCAAGCATGGGCCCTCGAGGCGCGCGCCGGGGATTTCCTGATCATCGATCTGATTTCCGACGACTTCGACAGCTACCTGTTCGTTGTCGGCCCGGGTCTGGCAGAGCCACTGTTCGACGACGACGGCGGGGATGGATTGAACTCCCGTCTCAGCGTCTCCTTCCCGGACGACGGCGTCTACAACGTGATCGCTTCGTCTCTCGGCGGAGAGCTCGGCGCCTTCACACTCCAGGTGCGCTGACTAGGCAAGCGCCCGGTAGCACGACCCGCCTCGCTTTCCGATCACCCTCCTAGGGAGTGGTCGGCCTGGGAAGCAATCGGCCTACGGAGCGATCGGCTGCTCCCTGACCGTGGGATACTCGATGCCGAGTTGCTCCAAGTACGTGTCGAAGCGCGTGGGATCGTAGTAGTAGGGCTCCATCAAGGGGCGATAGCGCTGCATGATCTCCTGGTTGAGGAAGATCGCCGGCTCGTCCGTGGCCGAGATGAAGGGGATGTACTCCTGTTCCTCACTCTGGACGTCGTTGAAGTAGGACCAGGCCTCGTCCACGAGTTCGGGCCGCAGCAGAAGATCCAGGAGTGTGAGCGCCTGCACTTTGGCACCGGCCAAGCTGCCCTTGTGCGCGATCGGTGTAGCCATCGCGATTCCGTTGGCCCAGTTGTGCCCGGGTCCCCCCGGCATGTTGGCGGGATAACGCAGCGTCACGGTCGGCATATTCCAGGAAACATCGCCGATGTCGTCGGAGCCGCCCCCCAACGAACGATCGAGGTCGACGGGCCCTCCGAGATCTCCGATCGAGTCGGGCAGCCCCCGCTCCTCCTGGCCCAGCTCACGCTGGAGCCCGTTGGCCAGCGTCTGGTCGTCCTCGGACCAGTCCGGCAGTCCCACGCGCTGAATGTTTTCGTAAGTCGCCTCGGCCACCGGTTTGTTGAAGTGGCGACTCCACGCTGAGCCCACGATCTGAATCGTGTCGATCTCCGTACCGGTCATGAGGGCGGCACCCTCCGCCATCAGGATCGCGGCGTCGTACTGCTCCTTGGTCAGCGCGTAGTCGCGCTCTCTGAAGAAGAACCAGATCTTGGCTTGCTGAGGAACCACGTTTGGTTGGTCTCCGCCCTCGACGATGATGTAGTGCGAGCGCGCGGCCGGTCGGAGGTGCTCCCGCTTGAACTCCCACGCCTGCGCCATCAACATCACGGCGTCCAGCGCCGACCGTCCCCGCCAAGGCGATCCGGCGGAGTGTGCGGTCTCACCCGTGAAGCTGAATTGGGCCGAGATGAGGGCGTTGCCGCCGCTCTGGCCCCATGACACGCCGAAGTTCGACGAGATGTGCGTGAACAGGTTCACGTCCACACCCTCGAAGACACCGTCCCGAACGAAGAAGGCCTTCGAGCCCAGTTGCTCCTCGGCGATGCCCGGCCAGATGAGCAGGGTGCCCGGGATGTTGTCTCGCTCCATGATCTCCTTCACGGCCAGGGCCGCGGCGATGTTCACGGCCTGCCCCGAGTTGTGGCCCTCACCGTGCCCGGGGGCCATAGAGAGGATCGGCTCGCGGTACCCCACGCCCGGCTTCTGATTGGACTGGGGAATGCCGTCGACGTCCGATCCCAGGGCGATCACCGGGCGGCCCGAGCCCCACCTCGCGGTCCAGGCGCTGGGCATTCCGGCGACGCCCAACTCGATCTCGAAGCCATTGTCCTCGAGTAGCCCCGTCAGGTATCGCTGGGTCTCGAACTCCTGAAAGCCGAGCTCGCCGAACGAAAACAGTTGATCGACGATTTCCTGCACCAGCTTTGCGCGACCCTCGACCAGCTCGAGCGCCTCGATCTTCAGGGCTTCGAGGCGTGGGTCGGCGTCCTGGGCAGTCGCTGCCGCGACGACGGATGGAACGAACGCAAG
>JBDHFN010000115.1:0-5260 GCA_039590375.1 Gemmatimonadota bacterium | reverse complement strand
AAGGGACGCGAGCGTGGCGGCTGTGGCGGCGAAGGATCGTGTCGGGAAGCGGCGCATCTTCGTTCTCCAGGCAAGGGCGGTCTCGTAGGACGGCTCAGCCTGGTGGGCCTGGAAGATCGATGTCCGATCTCGGAAAGGCCTCAAGCTTCGGTCGAGCCTCCGAGCAGCATGGGCCGCGAGATCGTATCCGGCAACCTGGGGTGGGGTGCTACTCTCAGTCCGGCGGCGTGTGAAGGTAGACCTCGTCCAGGGTGGTCTCCCCCTCGCGGGCGATACCGAGAGCACTGGCGCGCAGGGTGGTCATGCCCTCCCGTACCAGAGGGTGCGAGAACGCCATCGACTCGCACACCAGAATTCTGTCGTCGAGGTAGCCGAGACCCTCACACGCGTCGCACCCGACGGCCCGATGGGAAGCGAAGGACTCCTGCGCGCTCTCCTCCGATCCGTGGTTGGGCGTGGGGGCTCCAAGAACCACCGCGTGCTCGCGGCATTCGGGGCAGAGGCGCCGAATGAGCCGCTGCGCCTGAATCAGCCGGATTCCACTCCCCACCAGCCACGGCTCTATTCCCATGTTCACGAAATGCGTGACGGCCGTCGCGGCACTCGAGCTGTGGAAGGAGGCGATCACGAGTTTCTGGTGCTCGATCACCGCGCTCAGCGCCAACGTGGCGGATTCGACACCCGACAAATCCTGCACATAGATGACGTCGGTATCCGTCCTTATGAGGGCTCTCAGCATGGCGTTCTTTTCGTCGATGTCTCCGGCCTCCATCCGGTGCACACCGGGAACCTGCCCCTGAGCCACTATTTCGATCGTCGCGACGCTGCGAGCACTCCGGTCGAGCCGCAGCAGGGCGGCGTACGCGGTAGTGTCCAGTCCGCTGCCGGTCGGGCCGCACAACAGGATCAGGCCGGACCTCTGCTCGAGGGTGTACTTCAACGCGGCCAACTGGTCGTGCGACATGCCCAACTCGTCGAGACGACGGGGGTCCATGTAGGTCTCGCGGAGCAGCTGAAGCACGGCCTTTTCGCCTGTGAGGCTCGGCAACATCTGGGTGCCGAACCGATGCACCCTTTCCCCGTTCTCGAACTTGATGATGCCCCACTCCGGACCGAACGGCGGCACCACGCTCAGGCCGGCCAGGGTCCTGAGCCGCGTCATGACCGCCGAGATGTCCCTGGTCTCCCTTGAGAATTCTGTATACTCACGCCCGACCCGATATCGCACCGCGACATCGTCATCGACGGGTTCGACATGGACGTGGGAGGCTCCCTGCGTCATCGCTTCCTGGAGCACGCGATGGACGAACGCGCCTTCCGGGGATTCGTTGTTTGAGGTCGTGATCATGGCTAGGAGAGGGTTGGGGCGAATGTTTCCTATGCTCAATCCTGTGGCATAGCGGCCGGGTTTTGCAATGATTCTGTTCGGCCTGAAGGTGTTTCCATCGAGGGATTTCGGTCGCATGTTTTCTGCCCCCGTCCGTCCATACGGGACCACCCGGAGTCCGAGGAGATCTGACATGACGCCTTTGCCGACGTACCGCACTCGAAGGATCCGCACCACGGTGACCCTCCTCGCCACCGCAGTGGGGCTCTTGGTCATTGTTCCCATGGGCTTGGAGGCCGATGCCCAGCGGGTACAGACGAGCGATTTGCCGTCGATCGCCGAGAAGACCGACGGAATGGAAAGGATCGATGGATTTCTGTCTCTGTATTGGGATGAAGACTTTGGACAATTGTGGATGGAGATCCCGCAACTCGACCAGGAAATGATCCACTACGTCGGGTTCGGAGCCGGCTTGGGGTCGAACGACCTCGGGTTGGACCGAGGGGCTCTTCGGGGGTCCCGGATCGTGAAGTTCGAGAGGGTCGGCCGCAAAGCCATGATGGTGCAGCCCAACTACCGCTTCCGCGCCATCACGGATAACGCGGCCGAGGTTCGGGCCGTAACGGACGCCTTCTCGCGCTCTATACTATGGGGGTTCACCATTGAGGCCGAGACCGACGGACGGGTGCTCGTCGATCTCACGGATTTCCTGGTTCGGGACGCGATCGGGGCGGGCCAGCGGATGAGTCCGGGGACCTACCGGCTCGATGCGAGTCGCAGCTCTATATATATGCAGATGACGGGAGCGTTTCCGTCGAACACGGAGTTGGAGGCCGAGCTGACGTTCGTGCAGCAGCCCGGCGGTGGGGGTGGACGTGGCGGCGGGGGAGGCGGGAACGCGAACTTCGAGGGGGTCGGAAGCGTGGCCGCCTCGGGTGAAGCGGCGAGCATTCGCTTGCACCATTCGTTCGTGGAGTTGCCGGACGATGAGTACGAGCCTCGCGCCTTCGATCCGAGGTCCGGCTTCGGGTCCGTGGCCTTCCAGGACTACGCAGTGCCGCTGGGCGCACCGATGACCCAACGGTTCATTCGCCGCCACCGCCTCGAGAAGCGGGACCCGTCGGCTCGCGTGAGTGATCCCGTCGAACCGATCGTCTACTATCTCGATCCGGGGGCTCCCGAACCGATCCGCTCCGCGCTGCTCGACGGGGCACGGTGGTGGAACCAGGCGTTCGAAGCTGCAGGGTACCGGAACGCGTTTCAGGTCACGATCCGCCCCGACAGCATCAGCCCGCTCGACGCCCGCTACAACGTCATCAACTGGGTGCACCGATCCACGCGCGGCTGGAGCACCGGTGGCTCCGTGACGGACCCGCGCACGGGGGAGATCATCAAGGGCGTCGTCACGCTGGGCTCCTTGCGCGTCCGACAAGACTATATGATCGCCGAAGGGCTCCTCAATCCTTACACGAATGGTGACGAGACGCCGCCGGAGCTCACCGAGTGGGCGCTCGCCCGAATCCGTCAGCTGGCGGCGCACGAGGTCGGGCACACGATCGGGTTGGGTCACAACTACTACAACAGCGGATCCGGGCGGATCTCAGTCATGGACTACCCCCATCCGCTCATCGACCTGAACGACGACGGGTCACTCGACTATTCGGAGGTATACGACGTCGACATCGGCGACTGGGACAAAGTCGCCATCACGTACGGGTACCGTGTCTTTCCACCGGGGACGGACGAAGACGCCGAGCTGGAGCGGATCATCCAGGTCGCCTGGGGTGACGACATCCGCTACATGACCAATCAGGACATCGGAGTCACGCCTCAGGCCGATCAGTGGGCGAACGGGACCGACATGGCTCACGAGCTGGACAGGATGATGGATGTCCGCGCGTCCGCCCTCGCACGCTTCGGAGCCAATGCGATTCAGTCGGGCATGCCGATGGCCACCATCGAGGAGGCGCTCGTACCGCTCTACCTGCATCACCGGTATCAGGTCGAGGCAACGGCCTCCGCCATCGGGGGTGTGGAGTACACGTACGCGGTGCGGGGCGACGGGCTCGAGCCGTTCCGACGGGTGTCGGCCGAGTCGCAGCGTGGCGCGCTCGATGCGCTCTTGCGCACTATCTCGCCGGCAGAGCTTACGCTTCCCGACCGGGTCGTGAACGCCATTCCACCGAGGCCGCCGGGGTATGGCCGCCATCGCGAGATGTTTCCACGCTATACGGGTTCGGCATTCGACGTGCTGACTCCTGCGGTGGTTGCCGCCGGCCATACGCTGGGCATGGTGCTCGAACCGAGCCGGGCGGCCCGTTTGGTGGAACAGCATACGCTGGACCCGTCCCTACCCGGCCTGGAGGAGGTACTCGAGGGGTTGTTCGAGGCGAGCTTGAATGCGGACACCAAGACGGAGTACGAGGCCGCCGTGAAACGGGTGGTGGAGGGAGTCGTACTGGAACGGACCATGTGGCTGGCGGCGAACGCCCCGATGCGGCAGGTCCGAGCAATCTCGTCCGCCGCCTTGGGCCGGGCACGCGACGACTTGAGGGACAGGTCCGCCTCGGAGCCTCATGCTCAATTGCTTGCGAGGGACATCCAACGCTTCCTGGATCGCCCCGGGGAGGCCGTTTCGGACCGTGTGGCTCCGCCCGCACCACCCGGAGCCCCGATCGGCGAACCGGCTATGGACTGGCTCGGGCGCTTGGAGCCCTGGTGCTCCTGGCTGCAGGACGGGTAGTGCATCGACCGACTCGCGTGGACTCCGGCGTCCCGTCCGGAGTTCCGCGGGTCGGTGTGCCCGAAAAGACGTGTGGAAGACAGGCCAGAAGGCTTGTTGACGCGACCGACTTCGAACGTTACCCTCAGTTTTGTTGGCTGTAGGACCAAGTCGACACACAGTCAATTCGTGCTCAACAGTGAGGTTTCTTGAAGAATCTCATTCGTTCGAGGTTCGCATCGAGAAGCGCGCCCCTAGCGGGACGCGTGGTTTCGTTGTATTTCCGCACCATAGGACCCGCTCCCGGGTCCGTCCGTGGTGCAGTTAGTAGTTCAACCCAAGGGGGAGCCATGCAAACAGGATTCCGTTCCAGAGTACTCAGCACGGTCGGGGCCTTGGTGACGGCCCTCCTGCTTGTGGCGCCGAGCATCAGCGCGCAGCAGGGCGGTACGCTTACCGGTCGGGTACTGGACACCGACACAGGACAGCCGCTAGCGGCTGTGCAGGTCTTTATTTCCGCGCTGGATTTGGGCGGCCTAACGCAGCAGAACGGCCGCTATCTGCTCCAAAACGTCCCTGCGGGCACCCACACGGTGACTGTGGCCCGTATCGGGTACCGGACGGCAGAGGCACAGACCTCCGTCGGTGCCGGTCAAACGGTCGAGCAGAACTTTCTCATGACCGAGGAAGCTCTGGCTCTCGACGAGATCATCGTGACCGGGACGCCGGGTGGTACGCAGCGGCGGGCCATCGGTAACACGGTCGCCACGGTGTCTGTGGACGACATCGTTACCGACATCGCGATAACCGACTTCCAGGACCTGCTGGCGGGGCGGACCCCCGGCCTTCAGTTCGTCACACAGAGCGGCAACATCGGTACTGGTTCCGGGATCACGATCCGGGGCGTCACCAGCTTCAGCACCTCGCGTAATCGGCCGCTCATCTTCGTGGACGGCATCCGGGTCAACAATGACGACGAAGCCGGACCGGATATCGGAGAGGGGGCTCAGTCGAGCGTGATGGACGACTTCAACCCCGAGGACATCGCGAGCATCGAGATCATCAAGGGACCGGCGGCGGCGAGCCTGTACGGAACCGAGGCGTCGGCCGGTGTGATCCAAATCATCACGAAGAGGGGATCGCAGGGCGCGCCGGAGTTCAACGTCTCGGCTCGCGGGGGGACCAACTACCTGAAGGACCCGTCCTACAGG
>JBDHFN010000114.1:0-8035 GCA_039590375.1 Gemmatimonadota bacterium | reverse complement strand
CATCGGCTGGGCCGGCAGCTCATCGAGCGATGTCTCGAGATCGCGGAAGAGGAAGATGACGTAGGCCTTCTCGTGCATGCCCACGAGGCGGCAGCGCGCAATGCGGAGATGCGTGGCCAGTTCCGGAGCGTCGTGGAACACGAGCTGGAGGTTCTCAGGCTCTTTGATCCCGAGAAGCACCTGGGGAGGACCTTCGGTGACAAGGCATGGGCCCGGAGCCAGAGGCATCATGGCCAGGTCGAGGCTGCAACTGGGGTATCCGGAGCAGGCCTTGCACGGTCTTCGGGACGCTCTGACGCATGCGAGAGCTGCGGACAACGCCATAGGTCTCACAGCAGTCCTGCAACACGCCACTGCTATTCACCACTTCCTGCGGGACGCGCCCGCCGTGGAGGCCGACTGCAAGGAGATGCGATCGGCCTGCGCTGAAGCAGGACTGACCGTCTACTGGGAGCCCTTCATCCTCGTCCGCGAAGGATGGTGTGCGCTCCAGCTCGGCGAGGTAGAGCAAGGCACGGAAGCGATAAGGACAGGCCTCAACGCGTTCGTCGCCCGAGGGGGCAAGATGCTCGTCGCGTACTTCACCACGTATCTCGCGGAGGCCCTCGCCGCCGGCGGCAAGGCAGCCGAAGGCCTCAGGATTCTGGACGAGGCCCGTGCCAAGTACACGGTCACCGACGAGCTGTACGGCGAGGCCGAGATCCAGCGTACGCGGGGTGAGCTACTGATGGCCCTGCCCGAGCCAAGGCCTGTGGAGGCCGAGGCCGCCTTCCGCAGCGCCATCGACGTGGCCCAAAGCCTGGACGCGAAGTGGCAGGAGCTCAGGGCCACCACCAGCTTCGCCCGCCTGCTCCAGTCCCAACACCGCGAAACCGAGGCTCGCGAGATCCTTGGCGGCATCTACGGCTGGTTCACCGAGGGATTCGACACGCCGGATCTGGTGGACGCGAAGGCGTTGTTGGAGGAGTTGTCGGTGGCGGTGAGTCGCTAGGGGCCAGGGTCCTACATCGGGCGCCCTGGGGTTCAACGGCCAAGCATCAGGCATCCCACGATCCGACGTCCTGGCATCAGGCACCCACTGTCAGGCATCCCACCATCCGACGTCCCGTCCGAAGCGGACCTGAATCCGATCTCGGTGTTCGTGTGAGGTCGCGACCTTTGCTGTTGCGCGTCCCGGTGTGTATCGTGCAATAGACGGTCCAAGTCACGTAAGCGCGTGACCGAAGATCCCGCCTTTACGTGATGTTCCCGCCAGCTCCGCGGTGTAGCATTAGTGCCGGCCCAATCGCGGCCGGCGACGGACGTCGGGCATCACCGTTACTGCTCGCTCTTCGTGGTATCCCGACACTCAGCGAGCGGCACACCGGGGGGGAAGAATGCACCCTCACAGCCAGCCTCGGACAGACCCAGCTCCCGTGTGGGTGGTGGAGGATAGCAAGGACTACAGAGAGACCGTACAGGAGCTCATCGACGCCCAGGACGATCTGGCCTGTCCGCACGCCTTCCCGTCAGGCGAAGACCTCTTTCAATTCCTGAACGATCACCTGGCTCCCGAGGTCGTCCTCGTCGACATCGGGCTTCCGGGTATGTCGGGCATCGAGATCGTTCAGCGACTCCATGGCTTCTCGCCGGCCACACACCTCGTGATGCTGACGATTCACGAGGACAACGACCGCATATTCGACGCGATCTGTGCCGGCGCATGCGGCTACCTCCTGAAGACCGCGACGCCCGAGCAAATACTCACAGCGGTACGGGAAGCGTTGGAGGGTGGAGCTCCGATGACCCCGCAGATCGCGAGGCGAGTGCTGAACCTCTTTACCCAGATGCAGGCCCCGCGCTGGGACTATGACCTGACAAAAGCTGAACAGGGCGTCCTCAACGAACTGGTCGAAGGGAAGACCAAGCGCCAGATCGCAAAGGCGCTTTTCGTGAGCCCCCACACGGTAGACACCCACCTCAGGAGCATCTACGCCAAGCTCCACGTGCACTCCGCACCCGGAGCCATCGCCAAGGCGTACAAGGAAAAACTGGTCCCACCGGACCGCGGCTAGTCAGTCCCTTGAGCCGGAGGATGTAACCAGCCCAGAAGGACAAAGCCGGGGTGCCCAACTAACGCGCTGCTCGGGGTCAATGAATCGCTGGGTGCACTTGGAAGGGCCCCTAGACCAAGTTTCTTCAGCATAAGGAGGCGAGGATGCTCTGCCCGTATGAGTGGTACGTACCGAGCTCCGTCGTGAACGCCTTTTGGGGCGACGTCATGGCAAGGATCGCCGCACTTCAGTGGCTGTCAGACCTGGAATACGATAACAAACTCCTCCCGGACAAGAAACTCGAATGGCCACCTGTCGATGACATCGACCCTGAAACCCTGTGGAAGGATCTAAGCGATAAAGGCGATATGTCGAAGTGGGTCCTGGCCTACCCTCTGTGGGGGAGGAAAAGCGGAAACTTGACATTCACGCCCCTGAAGGACTGGTGGCACGCGTTAGAGAGGATCAGCTTCCTCAAGGAGGGCTCAGACTCAACCGGGACCGGTGAATACGACACCTACTCCAAGGCGATCCATAAACCCCACATTCGCTTTGGGTCGCTCCATCGCAATGCACACGCGGTGCTGGAATACTACTCCGCCGCCACAATGGCAGATGCAACGCAAGCGGAGAGAGACAAAGTCGTGAAAGACGAGTTGGATGGGAAGAAGATCATGAGGGTACGAGTCATTCGGAGTTATGAATACGACTTCATCCTCTACCCAGGTGGACTGGACCTCTTCCTTGGGCCGACGCCGTTCCCAAAGGAGGGAGGGAAACCTGTAGACAAGGCACCTACAGCCAGGAAGAAGGCCCTTAAGAACATGCTCCAGATGTACAAGCACAGAAAGACCGGGTCGCGGCCAATCGCGTTGCCCGGCCTGCCCGCCACTGCAAAGGATGATAAAGGAGGCTGTCTCCACATTCCGGTCCGGACGCCGGCGGGCCCGACGGGAGCCTCCCAAGCCAGCCAGGTCTGGCTCGAGGGCATGCTCAACCAAAACAGCAATCCTCCGGCGTGGTGGTTAACGGGGAACGTGTACCGGGGGATCATGACGGCGCTCCCGCGAATCATCGCCAGTATGTGGCACGAGCAAGAGGTATGGGACGTCCCAGTGGACACGAAGAACAAGGGCACCTACACGTGGCGTTACCAACATGGTGGATTGAAGAGGCTACTCGAGGAGCGTCTGGAGCAGAAGCTTCCGGTGGATCTCGAGATCGAAGTCACCCAACCCCCTGGATCTGCGAGTTGGTCGGGTTGGAATCGCAGGGACGTGATGATCACGGACAAAGGGTTGGTGCTTCCGCAGGAGATCGACTCGCCCAAACTGGAGCCAGTACTGGAGGACATCATCAAGGGGGATGCCGGGAATCCAGTATTCACCAGCAGCGACGTGTGCATGTAGTGGATGACTCCGGCGGAGTGGACGGAGCCCGTATAGCGGACGCACACGGTCACGCGGTGCTGGTCCCCGGTGGGGTCGTGGTGCTCGATTCATGGGGTGGGATAAGGTTCGGCGTCCGGGAGAGCGCTTTCGAAGACGTGGACGGCGAGGCGCCGGATTGGATGCGCCTCGCCGTCGCCCACCTCGCGTCGATGCACGTCGCCGGACTGTCGTCGAAGGCAGCTGGCAGGGAGCCGGAAGAAGAGGCGGAGCGAATCGCCGCGCACGTCCACAACCCATCCGTTGATGAGACGGCTCAGCCACATCGCATCGGCGACGTTACCGTCCTCCGGGCAACCGGGCATCTCGATCCGGATTTGAGTCTACCCGCGACGGAAGCGTGGCAGCGTGGAGAGTGCGTGCTTCCAGCTGTTCGCCGTCGAGAGGTCATTCTCGTTGGTCCACTGATTGCGCCCCCACAGGGACCGTGCCTCATCTGCTTGCAGCGGGCAGTCATGCCCAATCGGCATGGCGAGGCCCTCCTCGACCTCCCTACGGATCCGAGACTGGATTCCGCCATCGCTGAGGCATGCACTCGGATGCTTACCTCGAGGCGGGAGAATCTCCACGGAATGATCCTGGCCGTCGACGACCGGGGCGACGTTGTCGCAGAGCACCCCGTACGCACGTTTCCTGACTGTCCGATGTGTGGGAGCGATGGTGCCAGCCCCAGAAACGATCGGCCCGTCCTACGTTCTCGCCGCAAGCACCGGGATTCTGACACCGGCGCGCGCGTGTCAGGGCCTGCCGACGTCTTCGCGCGATACCGCCAACTCGTGAGCCCGGTGACGGGTGCGGTCCGGCACGTCAGGGAGGTCGACCTGGGCGCTCCCGAACTCCTACACATCTGGACCGCGAGCCACGCAGTCGCCACCGAGTCGGTGAGCCTGGCCGAGTTCATGCGAGACGGGAAGGACCACAGCGGCGGAAAGGGAAGCACCCGGGAGCAAGCCCGCGCGAGCGCCCTGTGCGAAGCCCTGGAGCGCTTCTCTGCCGTCTACCGAGGCACGGAGGTCGACGTGCTCGCCCCCATGACGGCCCTCTCTGGGGCGATATCTCCCGCGGACTGCATGCTCTTCAGCGAGCGTCAATACCGGGAGCGGGCCGATTCGAACGCGGCTTCGAGAAGCCGGTTCGCGCAGGTGCCTGCGCCGTTCGATCCGACCACCGACGTCGGGTGGAGTAGGGTGTGGCCCATAGACGGCGGGGAAGCGGCTTGGTTACCCACGGCGCTGCTTTACTTCGGATTCCGCGGTCCCGGCCGCGAGTCCTGCTATGCCGACTCCAACGGGCTCGCCGCCGGTCAGACGCTCGAAGAAGCGATCCTCCAGGGATTCATGGAGCTCGTGGAACGCGACGCTGTCGCCATCTGGTGGTACAATCGGACCCGCCATGCGCCCGTCGCGGTTGAGAGCTTCGACGATCCATATCTCGACGCTGTGATCGAGCACTACGACGGGCTGGATCGGGACGCGTGGGTGCTGGATGTCACTTCGGATCTGGGCATCCCGGTCTTTGTCGCGATCTCCGCCCGCCGCCACGGGGCTCCCGAGATCATCTTCGGCTTCGGAGCTCACTTCGACCCGGCGATCGCACTCCGCAGGTGCATCACGGAAATGAATCAGCTGCTGGCAACGGTGGTCCAGCCAGACGAGCGCCGTACCGGGCAGCTCCGGGGTGGCCACGAAGCCGCGCTAGACTGGTGGAGGGAGGGCACACTCTCGAACAACCAGCATCTTCTCCCGGACGCCGAGCGGGCACCTTTGACGATGAGGGATTGGGCCTACGAGCCCACAACAGATATCCTCATCGACGTGGACTCATGCTGCGAGGTTGCCCGGCAACACGGGCTTCGAGTCTTCGTTCACGACATGTCGCGGGCGGACCTGGGGATCGCCGTGGCGAAGGTCATCGTCCCGGGCCTCCGACACTTCTGGAGGCGCCTGGCTCCTGGTCGCCTCTACGACGTCCCCGTAGCTGAGGGTCTTCTTGCCTCGTGCGCTTCCGAAGAGGACCTGAACCCGGTCTCGCTCTTCGTCTGAATCGGAGTCGACTCTGAGAAGCTCTCATCGAGTGATGCTCGGGCTCCTGGCTTCAACGATCATCGGCGCCTCGAGTCCGCTCAGTGCGCAGCGGGTCAAGTTCGACTGGCTCGGTATGGAAGAGGGATTGAGTCACGTGATCATCTTCTCCGTGACTCAGGACCGCGAGGGATTCCTCTGGGTCGGGACGCAGCAGGGACTCAACCGGTACGATGGAAGATCGTTCAGGAGCTCGTGGACCGACGGAGCGGACATCAGCCCGGTGAGTTACGGGTGGGTGCGAACTCTCTTCGTCGACTCGAGAGGCGTCCTCTGGGTCGGAGTCGACGGCCACGGACTGTTCCGATTCGAAGGCGCTGAGGAGGAGTTCCGCAGGATCCCGGTGATTTCGGCAAACGGCGAAACGCTCTCGGCACCTGCGTTCGTCCGCGATGTGGAAGAGCTCGGGGACTCGCTGATCGTGGCTACCTCAGAGGGTATCGGTTTCCTCGGAACCCCGCCTCGTGACCGGAGAATGCGTCTCGAAGACTCGGCGGTGTCGGGGAGCTGCCGCGTCGACCCGACCGCACTCTGGGCATCGCCGGAGGGCGATCTGTGGGTCGGTGGACAGAGCGGATGCATTGAGATCCTCAGCAGGACTGCATCGCGCACTCTGCCGGGAGTGGGAGGCTGGATCCGGGATATCGCCGGTGGGAACGGCGACACCGTCTGGGTAGCCTCAGATCCGACTGGCTTATATGCGCTCAACCGTGCTGGAGACCTCCTGGCTGCTCCTTCAGAGCTGCGTTCCACAGGCACCAGGGCCGAGGTCTGGGCGGCTCTCACCGACCACCTCGGAGACACCTGGGTGGCAACCGCGGGTGGGTTGGCACAGAACCCCGGCAGGGAGTCAGTCACTTGGCACGGCCTCGGGCGAGCCGAAGAGGGAGGGCTGCCACACGACGTCGTGCTCACGCTCTTCGAGGATCGGCGAGGCGTGCTCTGGGTCGGTACCTGGAACGGCTTGGCCCGACTCAGCTCTCTTCGGCACATACTTCGCTTCGTTCCACCCTCGGAGCTGGGTAACGCATTCGGTGGGGTCATCGGGATCACCGAGATCACACCCGGACGCCTCTTGGTCGGCGGCGTCGGTGGCAAGCTGGCTCAACTCAGCCGGTCGGGACGCCTCCCGCCGTCAGCACTGGAAGGGCTGGGGGGAGACGTGGGCCCCGTGTGGTCGATCGCGGTGGGTCCTGACGGGGATGTGTGGGTCGTCACGCAGGGCACCGGAATACACCGCTATGTGAACGGCCGGTGGCATTCGTACCGGGAGGGCGGCTCCGGTCCGGGAAGCCTTCCCGATGACCGTCTCACGTCGGTCACGGTGGACCGAAAGGGCAGAGTTTGGGCCACCACTACCCTCCAGGGCCTTTTCGTCTACGACGGGCAAGCCGACCACTTCGTCCGGTACACGGGTCCGACGGGCGAGTTCGAGTACCTCGACGACTACCTATGGCCCGTCGTGGAGGACGATCTCGGATTCCTTTGGTTTGGCGCGAATGGCCCGAGGGGTGGTCTTCATTCTCTCAGCCCCGACCGGTCGCGCCTGAACACTTACCCTACCGACCCATCCGTTTCCGGCCACGCAGGTTCGGGACAAGTCATCTCGCTGGAATTGGGTGGCGACACGCTCGTCTGGTTCGGAACCCAGGGTGGCGGCCTGGGGCGCCTGGACCGCCGCGACACCACTGCCATCCGATGGTACACGACTCGAGACGGCCTTCCCAACAACACGGTCGCTGGGATTCTGGAGGATGGCCTCGGATACTTGTGGGTGTCCACAGAAGGGGGACTGGCTCGTTTCGATCCGTCGATGGGGGAGTTCGTGGTGTTTCGAGAGGAATCGGGGCTGCAGTCGAACCGTTTCTTCTTCAACTCCGCAGTCAGAGCCCAAGACGGATCGCTTTACTTCGGAGGCGCCAACGGTATCACCGTGGTGGATCCCACGATGTTGGCCTCACGTGGGGATCCCCCCCCGCTGACCCTCACCCGATTCTCGGTCCGAGGTGCGGTGCGCCCGGAGGTGAATCATCACACCGTCCGCTCGGGATTGGACCTCGGCCCTGACGAGAACTTTTTCGCGTTGGAGATGGCCGCTCTGGACTTCACCGACGTGGCGCTGAACGAGTACCGCTACCGGCTGGATCCGCTGGACGCCGACTGGGTCGAGAACGGAACGAACCCCGTGGCCAACTACACCAGTGTTCCTCCCGGTCGCTACACCTTCAGGGCGCAGGCCCGGCTCATCGGGGCCCCCTGGAGTGGTGAAGGGTTGACCATTCCCCTTAGAGTCCGCCCTCCGTTCCACCAGACATGGTGGTTCCGCTCGGCCGTTGTAGTCGCCGTCCTCTCACTGATTTCCGCGTTCTACGCCTATCGCCTGCGCGAGCTTCACAAGCGTCAGGCAGTCGAGCTCCGGGAGCTCGAGGCCAGGCAGGAACTGCGCCTGGGCATCGCCGGCAAGCTCCACGAC
>JBDHFN010000113.1:996-8843 GCA_039590375.1 Gemmatimonadota bacterium | reverse complement strand
CTATGGAGGGCTTTGCCGAGTGGCTGGTGGTTCGTCGAGCTCGCGTTCGTCGGGCTGGCGGGGTGGTTCTACCTGCGACGCGCCCGCGACGCCGAGTCGTTCGGGGGGCGACCCTGGGCAGTACTGATAGTCGTCATACTTCTTCACGTCTCCAACGCGCCCTGGTTGTCACCGCTTTAGGAGGGCATCCGACCGGGACGACTCCCCTCCTCCGATCCAGGGAAAACCTGACACAACCTCGTGCCTCACCCGGATAGATTTCGGCATCCCAAGGAAGGAGGCCGGAAGAATGGACACGCTCGTGACGACGGACTGGCTGAGCCAGCACCTCGATGACCAGGATCTGGTGGTGCTCGACTGCAGCGTCCGCACGACCACGGACGACGACGGTGGCTTCCGAAATGTGAGCGGCCGCGCCGACTACGACGGTGGCCATATCCCGTCCGCGGGGTTCGCCGATCTCACGGATGATCTCTCCGACCGCGAGAGCCCGCATGAGTTTGCTGTGCCGACACCGGAGCAGTTCTGTTCCGCCATGGGCGCACTGGGTGTCGGCGACGATTCCCGGGTGGTGCTGTACGATGGATCGATGTCGGGGTGGGCCGCCCGAGTCTGGTGGATGCTTCGCTGGGTCGGATTCGACCGGGCGGCGCTTCTCGACGGCGGACTGAGGGTCTGGATCACCGAGGGTCGCCCGTTGTCGTCCGAGCCGTCCATCCAACCTGCGAAACAACTCACCCCCGCTCCCCGACCGGAACTGATCGCCGACCGGGACGAAGTGCTCGCCGCCGTCGACGACGGGGCCGTCTGCCTCATCGATACTATGCCTGAGGAATATTACCGGGGCGAGCAGACTCTCTATAGTCGAGCCGGCCACATCCCTGGCGCGTCGAACACCTCCGTCCTCGGACTGACCGACGAATCGGGGCGCTACCGCCCGCACGACGAACTGGCCGCCATGTTCGAGGGCGACCGCAACGCCCGCACGATCACGTACTGCGGCGGCGGGATCGCGGCGTCATCCGCCGCCTTCGTCATGACCCGACTCGGCTTCACTGATGTCGCCGTCTACACCGCCTCACTCCAGGAGTGGGCCGCTGACCCCGCCAACCCGCTCGTGGTCGGCATACCTTAGTCCTCCGCGTGAGCTACCAGGCCCACGGAAGTCGCGCCGAAGCCGGGCGCCGGCCTTGCAGCTCGGTGAACTCCAACCTGAGGCGTCGGAAGCCATGAGATCGAGCGCGATCCTACGATACAGTCTCCTGGCCTATGGGATCTCTTGGTTGTTTACGCTGCCATTGGTACTCCAGGCGCTTGGGCGAATGCCGTGGGCGGTCTCACCGCTCTGGCACGGAGTGGGGGCTCTCGGCCCGGTGTACGCGGCGTTCGCGATGCGATCCTCGGTCGACCGATCCACCCGATTTCGGGATCTCTACCGTCGCCAGGGCACCGGAGGACTCTCCCCGATGTGGACGGGCCTACTGATAGTCTCGCCCATCGTGCTACTGGCGCTCGGCCTAGCGGGCGTGACTCTTTTCGCCGACGTGCCCGATTATCGAGCGCTCGGCCAGGCGCTGTCCCGGCCCGATTGGCTCGCCTTCGTCTTCGTCGGTTCAGTTCTGTATGGCTTGGGAGAGGAGCCGGGTTGGCGAGGCTGGCTGCTTCCCCACCTGCAAGAGAAACGCGGAGCCGTGACGAGCACGCTCCTGTTGTCCGTGATCTGGGCGGGGTGGCACGCCCCCTTCTTCGTCTACCGTTTCGACTTCGGAGGGCCCGACATGATCGTGGGCTTCTTCGTTGGCCTGTTGGCTGGTGCGTTCTGGCTGACGTTCGTGTTCAACAGCACGGGGGGCAGCGTTTGGGTCGTGGCGCTGTGGCATGTGATCTGGAATGTGTCGAACCTAGTGGCCGCCGAGATCTCCGTCGCCGCGGTCGCCACCCTCAACGCTCTCATGATGGTCCTGGGCTTCGGCGTTTTGGCCGTGTGGGGCCGGAGGAACCTGACAGCGGGCGCGGTCGCCGGCCGAAACGGGTCGAGCTCTGCCCCGATCGATTAGGAGGTACCTCATGCTTTCTTACGTCCTCTTGTTCCTAGCATCCGCTGCCGTCGCAGTCTGGGGAATCATGCATCTGGTGAAGACACGGCCGGTCGTGGCCGGCTTCGAGCCGTTGACGGAGGACAACCGTCACGTCCTCAGGATGGAATGGATCGTCGAGGGGGTGGCGCTCGTGTTCGTAGCCGCTTTGGTCGCGGTCGTTACGGTGGTCAACGGGCCACGAGCACCCGGCTCGGGGCTCGTCTATGGGATGTCGAGCGGGTTCCTGCTGGCAATGGCCCTTGTGAGCCTCTTCACCGGAGCCAAGGCTTCGCTGCTTCCCTATAAGTTGTGCGCGCCGATTTTCGGGAGCGCTGCAGTCCTGATTCTGGTCGGCGCTTTCCTCGTCTGAGGCAAGCATGGGAGCGTGAGCGCTATGCTCGACTGGCGAGCGACTCGACAGGAACGTCGGGAGGAACTCCCGGGCGACGACCTCGTGCCCGAGGCACGTGGCGACTCGACCCATGCCATCACGATCCGAGCAACGCCCGCTGACATCTGGCCCTGGTTGGTGCAGATGGGCTGCGACCGGGCGGGGTTCTATAGCCACGACCGCCTTGATAATGGAGGCCGCGCCAGTGCCGAACGCATCCTGCCGGAATTCCAGGATACGAAGGTGGGCGACGTGCTGCCGTCGCGTCCGGGAAGCTCTGACGGCTTCGAAGTGCTGCGGATGGAGGCCCCTCGACTTCTCGTGTTGGGCGCCTTCCTCCGGATACCGCGTGTCTCGACCCTGGCATGGGACGGCGCGCGGCCGAGAGCGTACATCCGCAGTACGTGGGCATTCCTCCTGCGCGAGCAACGTGACACGACCCGTCTCGTGGTGCGCGTGCGCGGAATCCTTCGGCCGCCGTGGCTCGGCTTGGTTGTGAACTCGGTCATGGCTCCGGCTCATGTCGTGATGCAGCGCAAGCAACTCCTGAATCTGCGGGAACGGATAGAGCGGGCGGATGGAGGCGCGCCGTGAGCCTCAAGACGTTCTACGGACGGGCCGACAGCGAGATTACGAGGGTCGCGCGCTACACCTGCGGTTTTCATCTTAGAGTACAGTGGGGGGACTTCGACCTTCCTTGGCCGCTCGTCGTTGGTACGGGTTGGCGGCGCCTGGAAGGCCGATTCGACACCCATTGGATCGCGACGGGAAGGCGGAGATGAGATTGTTCGCATACGTTGTCACCGCATTGTGTTTGATCATGTCGAGCACCCTGCTTGGCGACGATCGGAGTCTGGGCGAGGCGGATGACGCCCTGCAGTCCGGCACGATGGTCGGGCCTCGCGAGCCGCAGGACTCCGTTGGTTCAGAGGTGTTTAGCCGTCAGTGTGCGGTCTGTCACGGGAACGAGGGGAAGGGCGACGGGAGGGCAGCCGTCGCCTTCCGTCCCCCTCCTGCCGATCTCACGGACAAGGATCGCCTAGGACGGTTGAGTGACGAGGAGTTGCTGGCAGTCATTGGGACCGGCCGGGCCGCCATGCCAGGTTACACCACCGTGCTGAGCCCGGAAGAACTCCGAGCCGTCACCAGTTACGTTCGAAGCCTCTCGAACGAGAGCGGCTTGGAGTAAGCGGTACGTCCTGCCCGAAAAGCGGGGTGCGGGTCTAACGAAAATGACCCCAATGCCCAAGTGCACACCAACCGGAGTATCGGAGGGGTATCATGGCAAAGCTGAGCAAGTCGGACACGGGAATGTTGGTGCTGCGCGTGGCCCTGGGCCTCGTATTCTTCTTGCACGGATGGATGAACCTTATCGAGGGCCGCGAATCGTTCATTCGGGAGATGCTCAGCATGGCTGGCTGGTCCCTACCGGATGCCGTGCTATGGTTCGTAACGGGTGTCGAATTGCTCGCTGGCCTGGCACTCATCCTTGGCTTGGTCACTCAATGGGCAGCCTTGATTCTGGCGGTCGAGATGGCAGCTGCGGTCCTGCTGTTTCACTTGCGGCAGGGATTCTTCATCGTTGCTGTTCCCAACGCCCCCCTGGCCTACGGGTTCGAGTACCATGTCGTACTGATCGCCAGTCTCATTTGCGTCTGGCTCATCGGGCCCGGTGCATGGGCGCTCGACACCACGATCGCGGCGCGGCGCAGCAGCAGCACACCAGCCCCTGATTGAGGAGAGAATCTCCGACCAAGCCCTTCAAAGACGTCCTACCAGCAGGCCGACAGCGAGACTACCTTACGTGTCGTTCTTGGGCGGGCGACGTCAGCAGCACAGAGGGGCCATAGCTCAGTTGGGAGAGCGCTGGCTTTGCAAGCCAGAGGTCGCCGGTTCGATCCCGGCTGGCTCCACTGATCTAAAGCGTTGTGATTGTTAATGTTACTGGATACCCCTTCGGCTTCGCGGCGGAAGGAGTCTCTATGTTACTCTACATGTTTGGCCCCGAATCGGACGGGTAAGGGGCGAGATGGCTGGGGGCTTCCGGTCTCCCCTACGTTACCATCCAGGCAGCGGATCCGCTTCAGAAGCTCGCGAGGATCTGCGGTACCGCTATTAGTTAGACGGAACCACGAACCGGAAGACCACGTCGGCTAGTCAATGGGGGTGAGTGGACGAGACCCAGAGTGCGGTGCAACGAATAGTTTCGAGCGCCATTGGGGATGGGCACGCCAAGAGAGGACTGGCGGCGGTCGGGCGAATTACAGGCCATGTGGCCACTCGGTTGAGAATAGGTTCTACGGTCATAGAGGCTGAAGCCGCCGAGACGTATCTTCGAGCTTGTATCGAGCGAGTTCATGGAGAGGCGGCTCGATGCGTCCAGGTTCGTTGGACCAGATACCAATGGACGTGGTACCTGCGCCGGGTGCCCGATGAACCGTTTCAGGGCTCGGTTGCGACCACCGCTCCATATGATCGCTACTTAGCAGAAGCGCTGGCAGCGCGGGTGTCGGTGGGTACCCCCACGGAGGCTCCTGAGAAAGCTGGTATGTTCCCGCTCGGCAACCGGGAAGGGGAGGCGATCGCCCGCCTGATCGGTGTCGCGAAGGCGCTCGCCCAACTTCATGTAGCCTATCGACTGTGTGGGAAAGGGGCTCCGCTGCGGCCTCGACATCGGACCCCTGGCATGGATCACTCATTCCCTAAGGCCGTGCCCGACAACCCGCTTCGTCGCGCTGTCGGGGTGTACGATGAGAGGGTAGCCAACGCTAAGTACTCTGGACGGCTCGGAGCCCCTGTGCTTTCCGGAGCTGAGGGGTTCGGCGAAGTGAATCTGTACATGGTGGCCCGGATATCGGCAGGCCCTACGAGGGTCCCGTTTCCGCTTCCTGACCCCGACGGCCAGATATGGGCCACCTACCGCCCCAGTGTACTTTCCGCGGACGAGCTGAGGGGGTTGCTTGAGAGCCCCACTCTGGCGGGTGCAGGCTTGTGGCCTTCGGACGTCCCGATACTGCTCGCAGCCTTGACGTTCGGCACCTTCGTGTTCGGCTCACGGAATCGAATAGACCAAGCCAATCTCCTCCGTGGTGGATATGTGATCTTGCCAGATGTTTCAATAGCCGAGCTATGGAGAGATTTGAGGAACGACGTTGCAACCGAGATCGAGAAATCGGTTTCGCCGGCGCTCGCACAGGCGGTGCGGAGAATCGACGACCTGGCTCAGGCTCTCGCGACACTGGGTGAGCAGCTTTGGCCGCCATGCACCGGCCGCCTTTGTTTTCCCACCGCGGTAGGGCACTCCGCCCTGGATCTTTATGGAGCGACCCTGCGATTACTGACTCGTTTCGCGTACCCATTGGAGGCAGGCGATGTGGCGAACGTCCGAGCTGGAGGCTTCGAGTCACTCACTCAGGGGGCGATAGACCGCTCGCCCTGGAGGCCCGACCGATCGCTACGTGACTTGGTCGGGCGCCATCTTACTTCAGACGACGGTAGCCAGCCCTTCGGTGAATTCGACGCTCTCGCCGTTCGGGAAGGGGTCGGCATCATCGTATCCTGCAAGAGCATTCTTTACACAGACCAATACGATCGGGGACAATTTGCGGCAGTTCGGAACGTTCGCTCAAACATAGAATCTGCCGCAGCACGGTGGGAGGAGCTCCTCCGCCACCTTCGCCGACAGCCCGTTGGCGTCAACTATGACCTGAGTCAATTGGATGAGATAGTCGGCGTGGTAGTAACACCACAGCCCGTATTCCTCGAAGACCCCCCGCTATTCGACGAGACGCTCCCGGGTCTGCGGACTTGCTGCTCTTTCGAGGAACTGATTGACTGGCTTGACCACGACGATCCGGCAGCTCATGGAGGTAGTGGAAGCGCGCACCGGGGAGTTGAGCCCGAACCTTGATGGTAACAGATACTGGGCAATGATGGGTTACAGTTTTGGGTCCCCAGAAGAGGTCGTCGTTGTTGCGCGCTGAGCCTACGGTCGACATCATGGTCGCCCAACAAAATCGTAGATCCGTTAGATGTCTTTCGACGGGGCTCGCCGCAGCTGGCGTGGGGCGTGATCTGGCGGTCTCCGCTGCCTGGTCTTGTTTGGTCTGCAGACACGGTCTAGCGAGAGAGATGGTAAGCTCGGTGGGTTCCTAACGGAAAACACGACCACGTGCCTTGAACGGGCAGGTCCGATCCTGCTTGCTCTGGCTTACCGCACCCTGTAAGGTCTTTCAACAAGATCTAATGGCACCGCCTCAAGAGCTTACGCGCTAGAGAAACTGCTCCGCACGGATCAAGATTCGGGGATTGGAGTAACGCCGAATCGATTCTGGATGTCTCGATTAAGTTGATCAGCTGCGTCCTTCGCCCCAAAGTATCGATCCTTGTCAGAAGGTATTGGCTGAGTCCTCCCCTTTTGTAAAGCCCAAAAAGCCAAGCCACCAGGCAAAAGATTGCCCGGGGAAATGGGTTGCTTTGGGTAGAATCTTCGTCGATCATTTGGTGACAACATACTTACCTAGCCGCTCTCCCCCCCAGCGGTCCGGACTAGGAGGTCGAGTACCATGGCACGCATACTCATCGTCGACGACGAACAATCGGAGCGGCTCATCCTGGAACAGGTCCTCATGCGAGGGGGTCACGACGTCTATGTCGCCTCGGACGGCGAGCAAGGCTACAAGACCTACTTGAAAAACGGCATCGAGATCATCATCACGGATCTTAACATGCCTAACGTTGATGGGCTGGAGTTCATCGCGCTGTTAGAAGGATTGTTTCCGGATACTCCGGTCATCGCCGTTTCTGGTTCGGGGGAGGGTGCGCTTGCTGCGGCAGAGCGCATGGGTGCGTTCGCCGCACTCAACAAGCCCGTTGACCCCGAAGAACTCCTCAAGACCATCGCAGAGGCAGCCCCGGACATCTTGGTCCCGTAGGATCACCGCCGATTAGTGTTTCACGTCCAGCCGCTCTCCCCCCCGGCGGCGACAAGGTGTGATCTGTGAAACAGACCTATCGGATACTGTTGACTCTCCTCTTCGTACTGCTCACTCCGAGCACCCCGGTCGGTACGGAACTGCGCCTCGAATACGACGTGGATCATAGGTGACAGAGGAGAACATTATCGAGCACGAGCGGGAGAGACGAGCCGCCGACCGGGAGCGCCGGCGCGCCGAGATTATCGTGAACTCGACGGCGGACGGGATCATTACGATAGACCAACGGGGGATCGTGCAGTCGTACAATCGAGCCGCCGAGAAGATCTTCGGGTACACGGCCGAAGAGGTGGTGGGAAGCAACGTGATGCTGTTGATGCCGTCGCCATACCGTGAGGAGCACGACGGCTACCTGGAGCGGTACCACCGGACGGGCAAGGCGCA
>JBDHFN010000113.1:0-981 GCA_039590375.1 Gemmatimonadota bacterium | reverse complement strand
ATTCCCGGTGGCGATGCGGGTGGAGAAGTTCGATGACCTGGACGGGGAGCAGGGCTATATCTCCATGGTGCAGGACATCACCGAGCGCAAGCAGGCGGAGGAGCGGCTTGAACACTCGGTCGCGTCGCTCGAAGCGGCGAATCAGGAGCTGGAGGCGTTGAGCTACGCCTTAGCGCACGATCTGAAGAACCCGTTGCTGATCGTGACCAACTTCAGCCACCAGCTCCACGAAGCCCTCGGCGACTCGCTCGATGAACAGCAGAAAGACGACCTACAGCGCATTCGGGATGCGGGCCGCCACATGGTGTATGTCATCGACGACGTTCGCGACCTCGCTGACGCGAACCAACTCGAGATCAATCCAGCGGAAGTCGACCTGTCCGTGATGGGGCGAGACATCATCGACGATCTGAGTGTGCTGGTCCCGAATCGTAACGTGAGGTTCGAGGCAGAGCCTGGGATCAAGGCCCTCGGCGACAAGACGCTCTTGAGGCTTCTTCTGACCAACCTGCTCCAGAATGCATGGAAGTACACCGGACCTAGCGAGGACGCATGGATCGAGCTGGGGGTCAGCGAGAACGAGGGTGATGTCCCGATCTACCACGTGCCGAGCGGCTCCATACCAGGACGGAGTTCGCCGGGAGCGGACTCGGGCTTGCCACCGTGGAGCGAGTTGTGCGTCGCCACGGCGGGCGAGTGTGGGGCGAGGGAGTACCGGGAGAGGGGGCGGTGTTCCGCTTTACCCTCGGATCTGACGTGACCCCCTGAAACGAGACCATAGTTGGTCGCGCCCAGCAGAGATTCGCAAGTCGGACCCACTTGCTCCATGCGAGGTTCTGAGCACCCCGCGTTCTCATCTCAACAGCGAGTCAGCCATCCCCATCGTTCGGAGGTGGCCGTCTTCTCGTTCAGGAGGCGGGGAAACGTTCGGATGTGGTGAGGCTTCTGCTTGCGCCTACCGCCCCACTCTCGGATGTTGAC
>JBDHFN010000112.1:0-8630 GCA_039590375.1 Gemmatimonadota bacterium | reverse complement strand
TGTGGCGCCCGCAGGGGACCCTGTCCGCTCGTCTCCGCCGCTCTCGCTCGTCGCCCCCTGCCCCGTCCTACCTCGCCTCCTGCCGTGAAAGGCCCTTTGAACTTCCTATCCGTAATGTAGTGTTGATTCAGAAATGTCCCACTTCGTTGAAGCAGAAATGTCCCACACCGGAGTTTGTGCTCTCGCGGTAGGGAGAACAGCTCTCACGGGGTGGGGAGATGCTGACGATGAGTGTGAAGGAGCGGGACCGGTTGGTGGTGGTGCGGCAGGTGGTGGAGAAGGAGCTCACGGTGACGCGTGGGGCCGAAGTGCTGGGCCTGAGCCGGCGGCAGCTGCACGGCATCCTGAGGCGCTACGGTGAGGAGGGGGATCGCGGGCTGATCCACCGGGCCCTGGGCAAGAGGCCGAACAACACGAAGAGCGAGGCGTTCAGGCTGATGGTGCTGGAGCGGGCTCGTGAAGACGTGTTCTACGACTTCGGGCCCACGCTGTTGGCCGAGCACCTTGGTCGTGACCCCGAGATCGGGGAGATCAACCCTCACACGCTCCGGCGCTGGATGATCGATGAGGGGTTGTGGACCCGGAAGCGGAAGCGCCTGCGTCACCGACGTCGTCGTACCCGTCGCTCCGCCTTCGGTGAGCTTGTGCAGATGGACACCTCCATCCATGACTGGCTCGAGAGCCGGAGCTCAGAGGAGATCGTCCTGGTCGCCATGATCGATGACGCTACCAGCCGGCTCCTGGCGCGCTTCTTCCCCAGGGACACCGGGGCAGCCAACCGTGCGCTCATCATCGATTACCTGGAGCGCTTCGGCCGCATGGGTGCCCTCTACACCGACCGGGCCAGCCACTTCACCGGACACTTCCACGCTTCGTCGCGTCGGGCCAAGGACTTGCAGGAAGCGATGACCCTGATCCGTCGAGCCCCCGAGCTGCTCGACATCGCTCTCATTCGCGCCCTGTCCCCTCAGGCCAAGGGCTGGGTCGAGCGGGCCTTCGGCACGATGCAGGACCGACTCCTCAAGGAGCTCAGGGTGGCCAACGTCTGTTCTCTGGACGGCGCCAACCGGTTCCTCGATGAGCAGTTCCTGCCCTTCTGGAACCAGCGCTACACTGTCGAGGCCGCCGATCCCGTCGATGCACACCGCCCGCTACCCAGGGGCGTCGATCTCCAGCGCCTGTTCGCCGACGAAGACCGTCGTGTCATCGGCCAGGACTTCACCTTCCGCTACCGGAACCGCTACTACCAGATCGAGCGCCACCAGGCCGACGCTCGAATGCCTAAGACCAAGATTACCATCGAGCGCCGACTCGACGGCTCCGTTCGCTACCGCTGGCGTGAACGCTATCTCCTGCCCTCGGACCTGGGGCGCACCAAGCCACCCCCGCTCCCGAAGCCCAAACCCACACCGAAGCCGAGGCGCAAGCCCACGCCTCCCCCGTTGACGCCCGATCATCCGTGGAAGCGATATCCACTGAAGGTCGGAAAAAACGATCCGAACCGCCGTCGTCGGAACGTGGCCTCCGCGCCTGCGGCGCTACGCCCCAACTCACCCGAGGGAGCAAGCGATACTTCAAAACCTTAATGCCCCAGTCGGGTGGGACATTTCTGTTTCAACTAACCCTGTGACTCTTCTGTTTCAACGAGACAAAACTCGGGCTTGGCCTACACCTTGAGGGGTCCCCTGGCCGACAGTATGTACACAACTGTGTACGTTCGCATCCCCGAGATCCGAGTGTGAACCCGAGATCATACCCGAGTCTCGGGTACGAAACCCCAATGCCTACACGAGACTCGTGAGAATCGGCGGTCCCCTGGGGCCCCTTACAAGCAGGAGGTCGCTGGTTCGAGTCCAGCAGCGCCTCCTCTCGTCCCGTCTCAGGAAACGAGTGTGTGAGCCAGCGACCGTTGGGCGAGATGCTCGGGGCGTAGTGGACGAAGCCTTCCGTGAGTCGCTGTGGCAGGAAGACCACCATCCCCTACCGATGATCCCTCAGGCGCCACGCGGCGCCCTGTCCCGCCCACACCACCGCAAGTAACTTGTGACCGCGGGGTCAGACCGACTTGTGCAGGTCGTACCCTGCACCCGACTCGACCTCCACTCGCAGCACACGGCTAGGCGTGACCTCGTCCCGTCGGATTCCCTGGCTCCGCATCGTCGCGGAGAGCGTCGCGATCGTCCTTTCGATCCTTTTGGCGTTCGGGATCGACGCGTGGTGGGACGAGCGGCAGGAGGCCGAGGAGGAGTACGAGGTGCTCGTCGGGCTCGAAGCCGACTTCTTGGACCTGCGGGCTCGGTTGAGTCGGTGGGAAGGGTTCAATCGAACTGGCGTGCGCCTGCTGGATCAATTCCTCTCGGACTCCGTGGCCAGCCTGGACCGGGCGGCGGCGGACTCGGCGTTCTTCTACGTCCTGCTCGTCAACGTGCTCGATCAAGGCGGTCCGCTCGAGGCCCTGCTGGCCTCGGGCCGACTCGAGTTGATCCGGAATCGCGAGATACGCTCCAGGCTCGCCAAGTGGCCCGACTGGCTGGAAGACATCCACACCAACGACCTCTCGCGACGCGAGACGGCTGGATCCGTGCGCGAGTTCCTCGTGGTCCGCGGGTGGCCCGACTTCGATCTTGCAGCGGGGTGCGGCAGTCTTCTATGTGCATTGTCCGGCCCGATGACCTCTTCCCACCTGCGTCTCGCGAGCGACCCCGAGTTTCGCGCTCGCCTCTACGGGAGGAAGGCGTATCTGGTATCCGCTGCGTATGACCACGGCAGTCGCATCCCGGAGGCCGACGAGCTGCTGCGACTGATCCGGCACGAAATCGACTCACGCTGGCCCGCCGAGGATGGATCCTGATACGGTCAGTAGGACGTGGTATGAAGTGGGAGGCACGTCGTGGGCCAGATAGACCGTGGCCATACCGCCTTCGCCCAGCTCCCGTTCGACGCGGTAGCGGCCTTCGAGGGCTCTGTCCAGGCGGTCGGCAGGATCGGACATGGTGCCCAAGATCCCGCACGGAACCATCGGGCCGCAAGGAACTGGGTGTGTCCTCCAGGCTCGCTCGGCGCGGTCAAAGGTCGGCAACCTGGCGCGCGTCAACCGTCGACGGATCACCGGGGCGGTGATCGGCCAGTGATCCATAGCGCTTAGTCTTCGACAGGTCCTGGTAACGGTCCCGTCCAAATCGCGGTCGCGAAGCGAGCGCCAGAATGATTCGGAGGTCCAGATGTACGTCGCGAGCCCTCGATTTTCCGTTGTACTTCTCATGGGCGCCTTCGGCCTCGGCTGTGGGGACGCATCGCAGTCCATCGTCGGCACCGACGGAGTCGACGCGCAGTTCGGCAAACCCACATGCCCCGGACACCCCTCCTGTGGGGATCCACCAGCCCCGGCGGGAAACGCAACCGCCGACCTCTCGGGCGATGTGACGACAGCTTCTGCGCAGCCCGTAGTGATCTCGAAGGACAGCAAGAATCAGCTGGCTGGGTCCGGTGGCGCAGACGACTTCAGCATCGTCGATGCCCTGGCTTTCTTCGTGGCGGCTGGCGCTCCGTCTCCCGGGGCGCTGGGCGGGTGCGTCACCGATCCCCCTGATCTGGCGTCCACCGACCCTGTCACCGTCCAGCGGCTCATCGACCGACTGACCGACGACTCGCAGAGCCGCACCTTCCGCTTCACTGTGAACAGGAAGGATCCGGCCAACATGACGGGCAACATCAACCAGTCGTGGTTCGATAACGGTGACGATGGGCAGTACAGGACGCGCGTCAGCGAGAGCGTGGTCACGAGCCCGAGCGAGGACGTCTACGATTACGCCCAAGGGAGCATCGTGAGCTGGGACATGTCGACCAACGAGAAGTTGGTCTGCCCCAACGGCGGATCCGTCAGGCTCACGCTCAACCGCTGAGCCAGGTCCGGACCAGCAGGTACGAGCTTGTTGACCCGTCGCGCCCGCCGTCGCGAGCTTTCGTGATCGAGGTCGCGGCGTGACGGATGGCTGGTCGCGACCCGGTGAACAGGTCGCGGAGGCCAGCGTGATCGAGATCCGGACCCTCGGGCCGCTGCAGTTGCGTGCTCCCGGTGAGACCGATCCGGCCGCCATACTCTCCAGAGCCAAACGAGCTGCGCTGCTCGTCTACCTGGCTTGCGCACGACCGTACGGACCGCGCCGACGCGACGAGCTCATCGGCATGTTCTGGCCGGAGCTGGAGCAAGCGAGAGCCGGTCGGGCACTAAACCAGTCCGTGTACGTCCTCCGCTCGGTCGTCGGTGAGCCCGTCGTCACGACCCGCAACACCGAGATCGGTCTCGATGCCGACCTCGTCTGGGTCGATGCGGTCGCGTTCGATGCGGCATCGGTCGCCGGTGACCATCGAGCGGCCATCGACCTCTACCGCGGCGTCTTTCTCCAGGGGTTCCACCTCTCGAACAGCCTCCAATTCGACCGGTGGCTGGAGGCGGAGCGCGAGCACTATCGATGGCGCGCCGTCGACGCCGCCGTCGGGCTCTCAGCCCGTGAGGAGGCGGACGGTAACCTCGCCGAGGCGACACGTTGGGTGCGGCGCGCTATCGAGCTGGACCCCTTTCAGGAGACGCTCCTGCGCCGTCTGCTCGGGCTGCTGGTGGGGCAGGGGGACCACGCGAAGGCAGTTCGCGAGCTGGACCGATTCTCTACCCGGCTTCGAGAAGAGCTGGGGACCGACGTGTCGGAGGAAACCCGCCGCCTGGTTCGCCCTGCGGGGGCGGTTGAAGGCGGGATCGCGGCCCGCCGCGATGCGGCCCTCGGCGCCGGGTTGGGGAAGTCGTTCGACGAGGCGACGGACGCCTCCGTCAAGGGCCCTCCCAAGGGGGACGTGAGAACCCCACCCGGGCGGACCCGCGCTGGCCATTTCAGGAAGTTGGCCTTGGGAGCGCTGGCCGTCCTGGCGGCCGTGGCCCTGGGCAGCGGGATTCGTAGGGGGAGCGACGCTCCATCCCGAATCGCCGCGCACGACGAGACACGGGTGATGGTAGCTCCTTTCGAAAACCGGACCGACGATCCGGGGTTGGATCAGTTGGGGCGCATCGCGGCAGACTGGATCTCGCGGGGACTCATCGAGACCGGTCTCGTGGAAGTGGTCCCGGGAACTCTCCCCGTCGGCGATCGGAACCGGTGGGCGGCGGTCGGCGCCTCAGCGGGCGCCGAGCTCATCGTCACCGGATCCGTGCAGCGCGACGGGGGGGAGGTCGTCCTCGCGACAGTCGTGATCGACGTACGGGAGAATAGGATTCTCCGGTCTCTGGAGCCGATGGTCACCGCCGCATCGGCCCCGCTGTCCACGATCGAGCGGATTCGAGCCCGAACCGTAGGGGCGCTCGCGACCACGGTCGACCCGCGGATGACCGAGTGGGCAAACGTGGCCAGTCAGCCCCCGAGCTACGCGGCGTACCGGTTGTTCGCGGAGGGACTCGAGCTTCTGGAGGAGGAGCGGTATGTCGAAGCCGGCGATCGCTTCCGTGAGGCGGCGGCACGGGACTCCACGTTCACGTCGGCGGTGCTCTGGGCCATTGAGGCATACTCCCTGACGGGCGACGGGCCTCGCGATTCCCTGACCCTCGCGCTGGCCCCTCGACGTGACCAGCTGGCACCCTGGGACCGTGCCATGCTCGACCACCACCTGGCCCGCATCCGGGGCGACCTGCAGGGTCAATACGACTCCCTCCGCGACATTGTGCGGCTCTCGCCAACCGGCCAGTGGCAGGTCCTGCTGGCCCGGCAGGCCCTCTGGCTCAACCGTCCCGGGGAGGCAGCCCGGATTCTCGCCGAGGTGGAGCCCAGCAACGTGCGGGGCATCCCGGAGCGGATGTACTGGGGAACCGGTCTTGAGTCGCTGCACATGCGCGGCGAGTACCTCGCGGAGCTCGAGCGGGTGGGGCGCTGGCGGGAGGCGAGCGCGAGGCTACCACCCTACGCGGAGCTTGCCGAGCTCCGCGCCCTGGCCGGGCTGGGGCGGGTGGTGGATGTCCTGCGGTACGTCGAGGACGAGCCCCGATTCCGATCCTGGACGTGGCAGACGGCGGACAGGTTGCGACACATCGCTCTGGAGCTCCGGGTCCACGGCCATCGCGAGGCCGCCCACAACGTCCTGCAGCGGGTCTTCGACCTCTACGAGGCGTCGTCGGACTCCGTGCGTGGCGATCCCCAGACCCGTCGGCAGCTCGGCCGGAGCTTCTTTACGTCAGGCCGACTGGCGGAGAGCCGCGCCGTCTTCGAAGGGCTCCTAGCCGAGGGTCACGACCCGCACGTCGCACGCGGCGACCTGGCCGTGGCGGCGGCTGGACTGGGAGACCGGGCGCTCGCCGAGCAGGTCGAGCGATGGTACGCCGAATGGGCGCAGGAGAACCCGACCCAGAACGGCTGGGCGACCCAGTGGAGAGCGCGAATCGTCGCGCTTCTGGGCGACCGCGACCGCGCGGTCGAGCTCATCGTGCAAGCTCACGAAGAGGGATGGCCGCACTGGACGTGGGACGAGCTCGTGGAGGAATACCAGGTCCTCCGGGGATACGAGCCCTTCGAGGCGGTGATGGGGCCGCAGGGGTAGGCTATCCTCCGAAGTGGCAGTATCTGGAGGCGTTCGACGCCGACCTCCCCGCAGCCGGGATCGAGCTCACGTTCAACGTTCCGATGGGGATTCTCGTCGGCGGTGGGGCGGGAGCGTTGCTCCAACCGCCGCTGTGGAGCATCTTCCGGGGGTCGCGGGTACGACTGGATCGCTCCCGCACCAACGGGGACGAACCGCCTTCCTGATGTGGCCTGGTCCATGCCTCGGCTTGCGGCTCTGTATGTCGTTCGTTCGGCAGCCCGCCGGACCTCGAGCGGAGGCAGCCATGACCGACCCGGCCAAGCAAAGCAGGCGACTCCTGCTTGCCTCGCTTGCCTTCCTTATCGGATTCCCCGCCTTCGTCATCCTCCACAACGTGTTCGATGCCTTCAGCGAGCTGACAGACTCTCTCGCTCTCGTGAGCGGTGCCCTCGGCGTGCTGTCCGTTGCGTGCTTCTTCGCCGCGCTGCTGGTCTGCCCGGCCGGCGCGGCGATCTGCTTGGTGGCTGCCCTCATTGTTCGCCTCACGGCGGGTACGCCCCCGTGGGTCCGCCGCGTGCTGCTGGTCACTGTGCCCGTCCCGGCTTGCGTGGTGGCGGTCGTCCTTCTCCTCAAGGTACTCTCGCCGAGAGTGATCGAGACGGACGAGGCGGCCGGCTTCAACGGGAGCTTCGAGGTCGTACGATCTGGGCTTCCTGTCAATTGGGCGGTGTATCACCGTCCCCTGAGCGAGGGCTCGGCGACCTTCTCCGTGGACTCCACACAGGCCGTTGACGGCGATCGCTCAGTCCGGTTCCAGCTGTGGACGGCCTTCCCGGGCCGAGGGCACCGTAGCCCCGGTTTCTTCCAAGTCACTGATGCGGAGGAGGGTCAGACGTACGAGGTGAGCTTGTGGGTCCGAAACGAGAGCAGCGCGCTCCGGCTCAGGATCACGAGCGAGTTTCCCGAGGACGGGACCAAGGCACCCATCGTGGACACGATCGGGTCGGAGCGAACCGGCGAGGACGAATGGCGTCGGTTCTCCTACTCCTACAGGGTGCCTCCGCCCCACCGCGACATCCGCTTCGAGCTGGGAATCATGAACCCCGGCACACTGTGGATCGACGATGTTCGGATCGTGGCGCTACCAGGAGGTGGGCCATGACGGCACGATAGATCACGGCGGGCAACTTGCCAGCCATTCCCTCCCGTCTGCTGGGTGTCCAGGCGCCCCCCTCCACAGCCTTGCCCTCCGGACTCTCGGCTCCACAACTTCGAGGGGTCACAGGGATGGGCCGCCGGTGCCATCGGGCGGAACCACTCACGTACCGGACGTAGCCCGAGGCCCTCCCCACGGCGTGCCTTAGAGTGAGGCTGTCGGTCCCCAACCCCGAAGGTCTTCGCCATGGCGTCGGTCTTTGACCGCCTGAAAGAACGAAAGCTGTTCCAGTGGGCGCTGGCATACATGGCAGGGGCGTGGGTGGTCTTCGAGGTGGGTGACGCCGTGGGCGGCCGTTGGCAGCTTCCGGACGTACTCTTCCAGGGCCTCTCCGTCCTCCTGGCGATCGGGTTCGTCGTCACGCTCATCCTCGCCTGGTATCACGGCGAGAAGGGGCGCCAGACGGTGAGCGGGCCCGAGTTGCTCATGATCGGGCTGCTGCTGGCGATCGGGGGTGGTGTCATATCAATGCTCGGTCCGGCGGGTCGAACCGTCTCGATTGACCCGGACCCCTCCAGCGGTAAGGTGGAAGGCGATTTGGCGATCCTCAGTCGCCTGCCGGGCCTGGCGGTCCTTCCCCTCGCCAACCGCTCTGGACTCGCGGAGGATCAATACTTCGCCGACGGCATTCACGACGATCTGCTGACGTTGTTGCAGCGGCTTCCCGGACTACGCGTGGTCTCCCGGACATCGACCGAGGCCTACCGGGACACGGACAAGACCGTCACGGCCATCGGTCGCGAGCTGCGTGTGGACTACGTACTGGAAGGCGGCGTCCAACGTGGGGGCGACCGGGTCCGGATCAACCTCCAGCTCATCGACGCTCACGAGGACGTGCATCTCTGGGCCGACTCGT
>JBDHFN010000111.1:0-8970 GCA_039590375.1 Gemmatimonadota bacterium | reverse complement strand
CCCGGCACCATGTGCTCCAGGATCGACTGGGTCGCGATGTCGTGTTGCCACGCCTCGGGCATCCCTTCCGCATCCAGTACCGCCGCGAGCTCGTGATACGATGCCGGACGGTAGAAGTCGTGCTGCATATCGTCCTCGCGCGACCAGATCACTTTCACCGGCCCCTCGATCTTGCCGGCGAGCTCGGCAGCTTCGCGGACGAAGTCCCGCTCGGCCCGCCGCCCGAAACCGCCTCCCAGGAAGGTCGTGTGGACTTCGGTGTCGTCCTCTCCGACGCCCGCCGCGTTCGCGGCCACCTGGCGCGCACCCCCACCCACGATGCCCGGCGCGTTCTGGAACTGCGTCCCGGTCCACACCGTGCATCGACCGTCCCTCACCCACGCCGTGCAGTTCATCGGCTCCATCGTGGCGTGTGCGAGGTACGGCAGTTGGTACGTCGCTCGGATCGGCTCCCCGCCCGCCGTGAGCGTCGCCTCCACGTCGCCCTCGTCGCGTGTCGATCCGCCGCCTTCCTGCGCTGCCGCGGCGAAGCGGCGGAAGATCTCCGCGTCGTCGAGCTCGCTTCCGGGCCCCTCGTCCCATTCGACGACGAGCGCGTCCCGCCCGGCCTTCGCGGCGACGTATCCGCCCGCGACGCTCGCGACCACCGCGACGCCGCTCTCTAGCTCTACGACTTCCTCGACGCCGTCCACGGCGAGCGCGGGAGCCGGATCGAATGAGCGTACCGAGCCCCCGAATACCGGGCAGCGGGCGACGACGGCCACGCGCGTGTCCGAGGGACCGGCGTCGATGCCGAATACGGCCTCGCCCGTCGTCTTGACCGGGACGTCCAGGCGGGGCACCGACCTGCCGATGATTCCGAACTGGGAGGGATCCTTCAGCGGAACGTCCTTCGGTACGTCGAGCAACGCCGCCGCCGAGGCGAGCTCGCCATACGTGAGCTGGGCGCCACTGAGGTTGATGGCCCTCCCGTCGCGCGTTCGCACCTGAACGGCCGGCACGCCCCACTGTTCGGCGGCGGCCTGGCGCAGCATCCAGCGCGCCTTGGCGCCCGCTTCCCGTAGCGGCTGCCACGACTGGATCACGCTCGTGCTTCCTCCCGTCACCTGCATGCCCATCGTGCCGTATGCCGGATGGGCGGGCGCGAACTCGAACGAAACCTGGTCCCAGGAGACGTCGAGCTCTTCCGCGATGAGCTGAGGAAGCGCCGTCGCCACGCCCTGGCCCATCTCGGAGCGGCCCACCACCACGGTGATCTTTCCGTCCGTATCGATGCGAAGGAACGCGTCGGGGGCGAAGGCCGCGTCCGTGGGTGGGGTGCCGGGTCCTCGGATGACTCTGTAAGTGACGCCGAGCGTGAGGCCGGCGCCCGCGACGACGCCGATCTTCACGAAAGTGCGTCGAGAGGGCCCCTTGCCGGCGTTTTCGGCCGCGGTGGTCATCGGTCGCCTCCCGCGCCACCCGTGTCCGTCGAGATCGCCCCCTGGGGATCGTCCGCCCGAATATCGGCCGCGCGGTGAATCGCACGCCTGATCGCGCCGTACGTCCCGCACCTGCACACGTTGCCGGACATCGCGGCGTCGATGTCCGCGTCCGTCGGCCGCTCGCTGGTCGCCAAGAGCGCGGCCGCCGACATGATCTGCCCGGACTGGCAGTAGCCGCACTGAGGCACCTGCTCCTCCACCCAGGCGCGCTGTACCGGATGACCGCCGTCCGGGGACAGACCCTCGATGGTGGTGATCTCGGCCCCCTCGACGCCAACGATCGGGAGCTGACACGACCGGACGGGTTGGCCGTTCAGGAGCACCGTGCACGCTCCGCACTCGCCGATCCCACATCCGAACTTCGTGCCCCTCAGTTCGAGCGACTCACGCAGGACCCAGAGCAGTGGATTGGCCCCGGGGACGTTCACCTCCCGGGGTACTCCGTTGAGGATGAATCGCGTCATGGACTGCTCCGTTGAGGATGTACCTCGTTAAAACACCGCCGCCTCGGCCTGCTCCTTTTCGAGGCGGAGCTGCGCCGCCCGCGCGCATCCCTCCATGACCTGAAAGTAACGCCCCACCCATTCCTCGCCGACTACGTAGGGGTGCGGGCCGTCCCCACGACCCGCGAGCATCCGGTTCCTGTTGACCGCGTTGTCGAACTCCGAGTGGTTCGAGAGAAGAACGGACGCCCCGACGGCGGCGGCCTCCTCGGCCATGTGCCGCTGCGCATCGATATAGCTCTGGAAGTTCTGGATTCCCGGATCCGGCGTGTTGTTCACGAAATTGAACGCGGTGCCACCCGAATACGCCACGTTCACCGGGGTACCGTTGTCGTAGACCGTGAACGTATACGACAGCGTGCCCGGCGTGTGTCCTGGGGTCTCCCAGATCGTGACGGTCGTGTTGCCGAGCGTGAGCTCCATGCCGTCGGTCCCCACGATTCCACGCGTCGGGGCCATGGTGGCGTAACGGTTCGGGTAGGTCTCGACGAGGTCCCAGTCCGCGCCGCCCATGACGACCTCGGCGCCGTACCGGTCCTGCAGGATCTGAGCACCGCCGATGTGGTCACCGTGGGCGTGCGAAATGATGACGTATCGGATGTCCTCGGGATTCAGGCCGAGGCGCTCCAGCCCGCCGATAATCAATTCCTCGGAGTTATAAGGAAAGATCGTGTCGATGATGATGATACCCTCGCTCGTGGTCAGCGCCCACGACGAGTGAACCCTGCCGCCTACGAAATAGAGATTGTCGAAGACTTTGGTGGCGTCCGCGTACCAGGCCTCGCGCGCGGGGATGGTGCTCGGGTCTCGGACGTAACGGGGCAGGTTGTTGCTCGTGTTTAAGCCGCCACTCGCCGGAAGCAGGCAATTCCGGTTCAGCGTGCCGAGGAACTCGAAACCGGCCGCTCTCTTCGCCGATCGTAGTGCGGCCTCGATCTCCGCGTCGAAGTCCCTCGAGGATGCAGCGTTCTGCGCGAATCCCTCGGCGGGAGCAGCGCCGGCGATGATCGAGAGGGTTACAGCCAACCGTACGGTGCGGAAACTCATCATGCTTCTCCTCGACATCGGGGATTGGTGGCAGAGTCGCTCACTCGTCAACCTTGGGGGCTGCTTCGCGACTCGCAAGACCGTGGAGTGGGCCTCGGATCACGCACTCCGCGATGATCGACCGTCACTGGGCGAGGATCCTCTGGCGCAGCCACATCAGCGAATCCTCCGGGCCCACGAACAACTCATCGGGGAACGATAGATAGGAGACCATCTGACGGAATATCACATCCTGCTCGTACCGATTGACCCCCAGGCCCGCCAGGTACTGGAGCCGAAGATTGCGGTCGCGGTTGATCTCCGCGCCCGCGAGCCACGGTCCTAGTTCCGGGCTACGGCCGGCGTAGGTCGAGAGCAATTCGAGCCCCGAGTCGATGCCGACTTCCGCGAGCGACGTGCGGATGCCCTCGTACCCGGGCCGGCGGAGTCGCTCTTCCAACGCATCGATGTCGATGCGCGTCGGCTCCACCTGGCCCATGAGCACGAGGTCGTACCCCCGACCGTTCAGCGTGTTGGCCCAGATCGTTCCGTAGGGGAAGGCCTCGAGGAACGTTGCGATCTCGCTCTTCACCGCCTCGGTGCCGGCCTCGTAGAGCTGGACGAAGACCGTGACGACCCCTCCCGGATTGAGGCGTCGCCTGACCAGTTCCCAGAATTCCCTCGTGTACAGATTCGCGGCTCCCTTGACCCATGGGTCCAGGGGATCGGACGTGATCGCGTCGAAGGTCTCATCAGTGGTCAACAAGTAATGACGGCCGTCGTCGATCTGGATCTCTACCTTCGGATTGGTGGCGACCCCGAAGTTGTAGTCGCTGAAATATTCGGACACGACCTCGGGCACGAGGGATTCGATCTCGGCGATCGTGACGCGATCCACTCGCGGATCGATGCTCACCGCGCCGGCGGTTACCCCCGCGCCCATTCCGATCACGAGTACGGAGCTTGGATCACTCGGCACCAGCGTGGTGAGATGCCCCAGCATGCGCTGCAGGCGCATGTCCTGCGGGTAGCTGGACGCCTGAATCTTGCCAGCGTTGTGGTAGCTGATGATGCCGCTCGTTTCGCGCGACACTGCCAATGAGGCGTGGGTACCTTCTCCCACGTAGATGATTTCGCCCGCGGTCTCGATCCAGGTGGCCGCGTAGCGACCGAACGCCACCAGAATCCCCGGCACGGGGTTGACGCTGGAGGCGAAGAGGACCGCCGCCAAGACGATTCCCGCCGTCGCGCCGACACTCCGGACGCTGAGCGTGATCCGGTGGATGGAGTCGGTCGCAAGCGGCACCAACAGGATGAGGGAAGCGATCCCGGCCACCCCGATCAGGATCCGCTGCGTCTGTTGCGTACCGACCGTGCCGATGACGAGAAGTGAAACGGACAGCGCTCCTACGATCGCGCCGACGGTGTTGGCCGCGTAGACCTTGCCCACGAGGTGACCCGTGTCCTGCCCCTCGGACGCCACCGCCGCAAGCGCGAGCGGGAAGCTGAGACCCCACAGGATCGCGCCGGGCAGCACCGCCACGAGACACCGGACCAGGTCGATCTGGAAGTTGTTCCAGGGCGTGACGGCGAGCGAGGGATCGATGGGCCAGTAAGGGAGGGCCGTGGTCAACGCATAGGCCGCCCAGGCCAGGCCCCCGATGACCAACAGTTGGCACACGCCCAGCGCCGTCCGCGGATTCCGGATGGATCGGGCCAGGAACGACCCGGCTGCGCTCCCGATCCCGAGCCCCGTCAGGAACGCGGCCAGGATCAGGGAGAACGTGTAGACCGTGCCCCCCAGTACCAGAGTGAGCAGCCGGGTCCAGACCACCTCCGCGCCGAGAGCCGTCATTCCCGACAGGCCTATGGCCACCAGAACCGGCCAGGCGTCCCGAGGCACCACGGCCGCGGCCGGATCGTCGGCGTCGGAGCTCGGTCGATGCGTTTCGCGTCGTGCGAGCCCGAACCCGATGGCCGCGACGCCCACATTGATGGCCGCAGCCGTCAACGTGGCGACGGCGCTGTCGTACACCCGCAGCAGGAAGAACCCTGCGAGCAGGGAGCCGAACACGGCTCCGGCGATGTTCCCGCCGTAGAAGAAGCCGAGCCACGACACTCCCTTCGGCGTCGCCTCCACCCATCGGGCTATCGCCGGCAGGGTGGCGCCCATCAGAATGGTGGGGGGAAGCAGGAAGAGTGCACACAGGACGGCGCGCGCTATCAACCCGCCGAGCCCTCCTCCCCCGATCGCGATGTACAATCCCCCGACCCAGGGTAGGGCCAGGAGCACCACGACGCCCAGGAGCCCGATCGTCAGCTCGAGGGCCGCGTAGACTCGAAGTGGGTGGCGTCCGACGGGAACCACGTAGGAGAGGCCCACGCTCCCGATGCACATCCCTCCCATGAAGGTGGCGAGCACCACGCCGAGCGAGATCGCGGACGAGCCGATGATCAGCGAGAGCATCTGAAACCAGACGATCTCGTAGATGAGAGCCGCCGCACCACTCCCCACGAAGAGGACGACCAGCAGGGGGAGGAGGCGATCCTTGTTCAAGACACGAACTCCTTCAAGAGAAGCACTCCATGAGGGAAACGGGGGAAGTCCTCCGACCGAACTGTGGTTACGGACTCGTGCAGATAAGGACGCCCGAACATGCACGAACGTTGAAGCTCGCGACTATTTGGGCAAGCACCTCCGGGCTAAGTGCTCCGCATTCGTTTGGACAACGCATGCCTTCGATTTGAGAACGGACGCGTGCGATTTGACAACGCATAGGCCCGCCCCAAGACTCCAAGGCTTGAATGAACCCACTTCGGAGAGATTCCCATGAGGCAACACTCCTGGCGGTACTGCGCGGCTGTCGCGACGGCTTTGACTTTGGGTTGGGCAGGTTCGCTCGACGCTGCTCAACGCGGCGGCGGGGGACGCGCGCCGGCGTACGCAGATACTCCCGAGATTCCGACGGAGGTCGTCGAGGGCTTCATCAAGCTCCCCGAGGGGCTGTACCTCGGGGAGGGCATCGGCGTGGCGGAGAATTCTCAGGGTCACGTCTTCGTCTACACTCGGAGTGGGGACACACGCCTTTTCGAATTCGATGATGATGGAGAATACGTCCGCGAGATCGGCGCCGGGCTCTACGGCTTCGAGTTCGCGCACAAGGTCCGGGTCGACAAGGAAGACAACATCTGGGTCGTCGACGAGGGGGCGAATCAGGTGATGAAGTTCAATCCCGAGGGCAGGGTGGTCATGGTGCTCGGGTACAGGCCGCCCGCCGTAGACGGCGCGATCGCTCCCGAACCGAGCGACCATTGGGGACGGTCCGGTTCGCCCGGCGCGAATGAGCCCTACCTCTTCGCTCGGCCGACCGATGTCACTTGGGACACCGAGGGCAACATCTTCGTGTCCGACGGCTACTTCAACCACCGAGTCGTGAAGTACTCGCCCGACGGCCGCTACATGGGTCAGGTGGGCAGCGGGGAAAGGGGACCAGCGCCCGACCAGTTCAGCACTCCCCATACGATCGCATCGGACGACTCAGGCCGCATCTACGTGGGTGACCGTGGAAACCGTCGTGTGAAAGTCTACAGCAGCGATCTCGAGCTACTGGACATGTATGAACAGACCGGGGCGCCTTGGGAGATCTGTATCTCCGAGGGTGAGCACCAGTACCTCTTCGTTTCGAACTCGAACTCCGACAGCAACCCGGCGGCTTCCTGGAACACCAGCGGCGAGGTCTACAAGATGGAGCTCGACGGGACCATCATCGGTCGATTCGGCCGGGCCGGTAAGAATCTCGGTGATTTCCAGACGATTCACGGTCTGTCCTGCCGGAACCCGAACGAGATCATCACCTCGGAGATATCCGCCTGGCGGGTGCAGAAGATCCGCGTCGCCTCGACGCCCGTATTCTAACCATGTGCGACAACACGGCCGTGAGACTCGGTCAGGAGAGTCAAATGAAACAGTCGATGCAACTCTTGTTGGTTGTCGCTGGGTTCGTCGCGGCCGGTGCAATCCCGGCGCAGGCGCAGCGGATTCCTCAGATACCGTACCAGGCGGTGGATGCGCTGAGCGACTTCCCGAACGACATCCATATGGGTGAGGCGGCCGGCGTGGCGCGCAACTCGGATGGGGAAATCTACGTGTACACGCGCACCGGCAATCCCACCATTTCTCTCGGCACTTCGCGATACGTGTCCCACGGTGGAGCGCGTATCTTCCACTTCGATGAGGACGGCGAGTACGAGGGGGAGATCGGGCAGGAGACGTACGGCGCCCTGTACGCACAGCAACTTCGAATCAGTGCCGACGATCACATCTGGGCGATCGATCAGATGTCCGGCCAAGTGGTCCGCTACGATCCGGATGGACGAATCGTGATGGTCATGAGCCGGAAGCCGGAAACGCAGCGCTTGCCGCAGGCTCCGTTCGAGCCGGGTTCGGGGGAGGGTCGGGAAGGGGAGTCCTTCTCAGGCCCGACCGACATTACCTGGGACTCCCAGGGTAACTTCTACGTGGCCGATGGCATCCGAAACGCTCGGATCGCGAAGTATAGCGCGGATGGGACATGGATCATGAACTGGGGTACGCGCGGCACCGGTGCGGGCGAGTTCGACGTGATCCAGGGGATCGCGATCGACAACCAGGACAACCTCTACGTGGCCGACTACAACAACGAGCGGATCCAGGTCTTCGACACGAGAGGAAATTTCCGGAGAGAGATGAGGGGCTTCGGAGCCCCCATGGCGATCTGCATCACGCCGGGTCCGAATCAGGTCATGTACGTGTCGAACTCCAACCCCCCCGACAATCTGGATGTGGCCGGGGAGATCTATAAGGTGGAGCTCAACGGTACCATCGTCGGGCAGTTCGGCACGGCCGGGAAGCAGATCGGCCAGTTCGGCACCGTCAATGCGATCGACTGCCAGGAGGAGAACGACCTGCTCGTCGGCGAGCTCGGGAACTGGAGGGTGCAGCGGGTGACGTTGCAGCCGATGTAGGCAACAGCCTACGTAGGCGACCCGTCCTTGGCGGGCCCTTTTCCGGGCGGCTCCGAGCCGGGATTCCGCGTCAGAAATGGCGGAAAGAAATGGGTTTGAGGCGCGGGCCTTTTCGCGTCATAAAAAAGACTTGCATCCGGCGGATTTGGCGCACAGCATAAGGCATGGAATTCGACGTTTTCGGATCTTACGATGAGGTGGACGACTACCTGGGTCCCGAGCTCGGCGACACGGAGTCGGTCTTCTGCCCGCACTGCGGTGAGTCCAGCGAGCTGCCCGTCGATCTGGTCGGCGGCGATAGCCAGGAGTTTGTCCAGGACTGCGAGGTCTGCTGCCGCCCCTGGCTCGTGCGCGTCCGGCTCGATGTGGACGGATACGCGACGGTCTCGGTGACGACGCTCGACAACGAGTAGTCACGATCGTCGACGAGTAGCCGCAGTCGCGTGGACGAATAGCCGCGCGAGAGGCCTTAGCTCCCTACCCGCTGCCTCAACTCCTCGAAGAAGTTCTGGACCAGGACGAAACGGTAGGTCTCCTCCTCCTCCTCCTCCTGTCCCCCCGCTCCCGCGTAAAAGCGCGACATCAGAAACCGCTGATCGTCCTGAGTAACGTCATACATGAGGCCGACCGGCGTGGTTCGGTCGACACCTGCACTTTACCGGCGTCGACGTCCGGGAACGGACGCACGAACACCTCGTTACGACCGGTTTCGGTCGACACGTACGCGATCCAACGCCCGTCCGGCGAGATCGCCGGCGCCGACTCGTCGTACTCCTGTTCCAGGAGCGGTTGCGCTACGCTGTCCACACCCGGGCGGACGGCAAAGATGCTGCGACGCCCCACCACGCCCCCGGTACCGCCGGACCGCAGCAACAGCCACTCCCCGTCGGGGCTCCAGAATCCCTCGGCGAGTGTCGGGTCCGGGTCGAACACGAGTTCGGCGCTTCCCGTCC
>JBDHFN010000110.1:0-15442 GCA_039590375.1 Gemmatimonadota bacterium | reverse complement strand
TGCGCCCACGGACACGGCCTCGTCCTCGCCGCCGGCCAGGAGTACCTGGTCGAAGGTCACGGTCTCTCCGGGCTCCACGTCCAGGGTCGGAATGCGCAGGCGCACGCCCGGCTCCGCCCTGAACTGCTTCCCACCGGTCTGGAAGACTGCGTACATGGTCATGTCTCTGCGGAGAGAGCCGTGAGTCACACGGACCCGTGACGTGATCACCGTAGCCAGGAAAGATAGACAGGAAGCATCGGTCGATCAACGGGGTCTCCGGGCGTTCCTGGCCCCGGCCGGAGCCACGCGCCGCGCCTGGTGCGGATGGGGCGTCTCGGGCAGCCAGCGGACGGCCGATTTCTTGGCCGGCCGTAGCGTTTGCCGGGGCAAAACGTATACAATTAGAACGTGGTTGCTGAGTTAACGCTTCCGGGGGTCTTCCCGATGCTCCGTTCTGTGGCGGCCCGAGCGATTCTGGTGCTGCTGGCACTGGGCGCGGGCGGTTCTTCGCTTCGCGGGCAGAATCCGGTGGTGGCCCACGTCGGGGGCGGAGCCATCGAAGGCTTGGTCTACGACAGCACCTCGTCGGGTCCCCTCTCTGAAGCCCGGGTCTTTCTGTGGAACACGAGCCTCTTCGCCACGACCGACAGCGTAGGCCACTTCTCGATTGTAGACGTTCCCGCAGGCGAACACTCCCTCGTCTTCTTCCATCCCCGCCTCACGTCCCTGGGCGTCTCTTCCGGCAGGACTCCAGTCCGCGTGGCGGAGAGCGACCATGTCTCCGTGGCGCTGGCGACCCCCAGCATGTTGACGATCAGAAGCCTGCTCTGCGAGTTGGAAGATCCGGGCCAAGCCTCCGGCCGGGCCATCGGCTACGTGGGCGACGCCTCCACCGGCATTCCGCTTCAGGGAGCCAATGTGCTCCTCACGTGGAGCGAGGACACCCCCGAAGGGAGCCGTACGGCCACACGCCAGGCCACCGTCGATACAGACGGCTGGTACAGCTTCTGCTCTCTACCCGCCGGTGTAGAGATCGACGGTGTCGCATACTTCTACGGCCAGGAGACGAACAAGCTGAGCTTTCGCCTTCCCCTGGACGCACCCGCACGGCTGGATTACAGACTTGGCGAAGCACGTCCCGGGTCCGTGGCCGGGGTGCTCCGCGACGCGGACACGGAGGGCGCCATCAGCGAAGCCGAGATCACGCTGGCAGGCTCGGACTTGGTAACGGTGACTGACGCGAAGGGACGGTTCCTCATCGAGGACGTGCCACCGGGCACCTATGAGCTTCAGACGCAGCACCTGGCCTACGGAAGGCGGGCCGACGCCCTGCAGATCGCTCCCGGTCGCGATCTACACATCGAGGTCGAGATGGCGACCCGGCCGATCGAGTTGGCACCCATCAGGGTCACCGTACAGTCGAAGGCGGAGGCTCAGGCGCTGGCTGTTGGCGGCAGGTTGGTCTCCAGACAGGTGATCGACGAAGTGAGAAGCCGCTCCCAGGACATGGGCGACCTGCTCACTCATGCGAACACACCGGGTCTGGTCGTGCATCGCGGCGGGCCCAATGTGTGCGTGGGGTTCCGGCGCGGCCAGGTCACGATGCAGCGCGGGGGCGGGTGTCAACCGGCTCAGGTCTATATCAACGACGTGCCGACCTCGGATCCGATGATCGCCATGAACCTGGCGCCCGAGGTCATCGACCGGGTCATCTTGGTTTCGCCCGTGGAGGCAGGCGTGCTCTATGGGAGGAGTTCGGCAGCGGGCGTGATCCTGGTCTACACCCGCTCGCGCTGACCCGGGGGTCCAGCAGGCCGGTCCGACCTACGCGTCGTGGCTCACGCCAAGCCCCGAGGCAACCGGCCGGCGCCCGGGATCGTTGTCCCGTGCGTCAGCGAGCTCCCCACGGCAAGGGGATCACCGAGGTCGGCGTGGGACCGTTGCCGCTTCCTCCACTCTGATCGCCGCCGGTCCCGCTCGCCGCGATGGCGAATATCACACCCGCCACCAGCCCAGCGCCTATGGCCGCAAGTGCCACGGTCTTTACCGCATCCGGCTGGGCAGCCTCGAACACGTCGATATTCGACTCGGGAATCCGCACCAGCTCGCCCTGGGTGGTCTCACCCACTCCGGAACGTGTCAACAACGACCGTGAGGATAGGACGGCCTGGGCATCCTTGGTCCACTCCACGAGCTCACCCTCCACCTGGACCACGCTTCTCACGGTCACCGTCGCGAGACTCACGTCCTGGGGCTGGGCCATGTGTACGCGGGCCTCGGACCCCGTCGCTGCGCTTCGGGGCGGCACGGCGCGGTAGGAGTAGCAGCCCAAGTTGAGCACGATGACGAAGCAGCCGAGAAGCTGGACGATTCTCATCATGGGTGTCTTCAAGAGGAGTTCTCTAGAGCACAGTGAAGTCTTCGACGGATACGCCGGTCTGGAACAGATAAAGCGTCTTGACCTCATCGCCCTCCTCGAACACGGTCTGGGTTCTGAGCTCGTCGTCCAGCCAGACCCGCATCGCCAATCTGCCCGGAGCCGCCGTTCGGTCAATCACGACAAAGACGAGCTGACCGGGCTCGGGGCCGGTCGAAAACGAGTTGTCGATAGGAAGCGCAGTCGTCACGGTATCCGCCTCGTTCAGGTCGAGTCGAAGGCGGTTACGCTCCGTCAGCGTGACCCGAAAGTTGCTGGAGACCAGGTAGGTCACCTCACCCGGGTCGCCCTCCTCGTCGGCCAGCGAGATGCGGACCGACTGCGCCCCATCGGAGTCCAGCCCCAGAATGCTGCCTTCGCAGCCGAGCACGCTCGTTGCCAGGGCCAGAGCCAGGACGGCCCTTGCTACGCCTGCGCATCCTCGAAACCGAATCCAACCCATGATCGTCATTACTCCACTGTAACGTCCAAGACCCGGCCTCCGTGACACGTCGAGAGACGACTTCGATACGCCAGGCGGAACCCATCCTTACAAGCGGTGCTCATGCACGGACCGAACGAGACATCTCTCCCCATGCGAACGAAAGCCCCCGGGAGTTACCCCGGGGGCTCCGATGATGTTCGCCCTGGACGCTGGACTCGCCAGGACCAGCGGGCTCTGGTCGATCAGCAGCTGCCTGGTACCGACAGGCAAGTATTGGACTGCTGCTCCCCGACGGAGATGGGGAAGATCGTTCCGGGCACCCTCACGGCCACGGACGCGTCCAGCCAGAAGTCCGACCGGATGCTGAACCGGTAGTGGTCGTTCAGCAGCCTGCCCGTGAGCATGAGCTGCTCGAAGCGATGGTGCACGAGAAGGCTGAGGTTCGAATCCGAGGAAGCGAACCCCGGGAACGAGACCGTGTGCGTGTCCGGATCGTAGGGCGTGAGGCCGTCCAGGAACCTGACTCCGTTGATGGCCTCGACGAAGCCGGGAACGTCGCCATCGGCCAGGCGGGCCTCAGCGATGATCAACACCATCTCGCGGATGTTCGTGATCTCCAGCGGCGCGAAACGAGCGCCACCGGCACCGCCGGCCTCGTGCCGCGTCATCAGGAAATCGGCACCTGGAGCGGGGACGTTGTCGATGGGGTCCATAATGGCCGTGGACTCCCTCTTCTTGTCGTCCCCGGTTGGCACCACGTACCGGTCTCCGAAGCGGTGCTCCAGCCGCTCGTTCACCTGCCAGCCCAGGTCGTTCCACACCGTCGCCGACGAATAGGTGAAGAACCAGCGCTGATCCAGCGGCTGGCTCAAGGAGCCGCCTACGCGCCCGAGGACGGCGGCAGCGTCCGCAGCGGCCCCGCCACCCGAACCCACCAACGTATTCGAGGGAATCGACCCCGGCGGATTCAGCATCTGCCAGATCGCTTTGCCGTGCTTGGCGCGCGCCCTCTGGGCCAGGGCCCAGGTAGCGTTGTCCTCCTCGCCTTCGGCGTCGAGGATGCTCTGGGCCTGTGTCAGGTAGTCGACGGCATCATCATAGATCTGATCCATGTTGTCCGGCCCCTGGGGAGGCGCCGACGTCCCACGATCGCTGAAGGTGTAGTCCTCCAGCCAGTCCGGGATGTAAGTGTAGATGATGCCGGCCCACAGATAGGCGCGTCCGAGATCGGCCCTGTCGAGGAGGGTGCCTTCGGAATCCTGGGCGCTCAGAATCCGGATGGCCTCGTCCGCGAGCCACCGACCCTCCGATAGAAACTCCCAGGCGAAGTCGGTGAACTCGTTCGATGGGCTGTCGAAGTTGCCCAGGTCGAGATCGAACCAGGCGTCCCGCGAACCGACCCACTTCAGCTCGTCCGACGCGGTGACCGCGGGGACCACGTAGTAGCCGATTCCCTGGGCCACCGTGGCCATGGCCCCGTTGGACAGGGCGTTCCCGGCTTGGGGGTCCTCCACGTCCTCTTGGACCAAGTTGTTCGGGTTTTCGACGTCCAGAAGGCCGTCACACCCGGCCAGCGTCCCGACCGTGGCGATCGCCACGGTCGGAAACAGCCAGGCACGCGCCCTTCTGCCCCGTCGATTCTCTGCCTTGATGGTCATGGCTGAATCTCCTTGTTGGTCATCGGGCACGTTAGAAGTTCAGGCGGGCCTGGAGACCCCAACGCCGCGGCAGTGGCTGCGAAAACGCTTCGATGGAGACGCCGAAATTCTGGTTCTCCGCGTTGTTCGGCTGTTCTCCCCGGCTGAACAGCCCGGCTTCGGGATCGACGCCGTCGTAGCCGGTCCAGATCGCGATGTTGCGGCCCGTCAGCGTGAAGGAAAGGCCGTCGATGTTCCAGAAGAGCGCGCTCCGGGGCAGCGTGTACGTGAGCGCGAGCTCCCGCCACCGCGTGAAGTTGGCGCTCTTGATGGTGTTGAGCCCGGACTGCGGGAACAGCGCCGACAGCTCGAAGACCCATGTCTCGAGTGCCTCGAGACGGCTCTCGGGCGTGCTTGCCGGGTTCATCATGTTGGATTCGGCGGTCGCCGTCTGCTCCAGGTTCCGCCCGATGGTCGCGTTGGACTGGCGGAAGGCACCTGTGAGGTTGTTGCGCCAGTAGTCTCCCGTCCGGTACTCGAACATGGTCGAGAGGCGGAAGTTGCTGAGGAAGCCGATGTTCAGACCAAGCGATCCTTGCCAATCAGGCGTCGGCTTGCCGAGGAAGTGATCGAGGAAGTCCCCGTCCCCGTCCTCGTCCACCAGCATGAGACCACCGGTGTTGTTCTTGAAGGTGATCTCGCTGAACGGGACCGGATCCTCGAGGATCTGGAGCAGCTGGTCCCTCGTATCCGGCGTGCCGTCGTTGTTCAGATCGACCGGCAGGGATCCATCCGGAACGGACAGTAGCTTGGCACCCAGGTGGGCCCCGGGAGGGAGCCCCTCGTCGAGGAAGTTACGGTAGCGGGTGTAGCTGCCCCCGACCTTGATCGGCGGTGCGCCGCCCATGTCGTTGATCTCTTCGGTGATGTAGGCGGCGTTAGCGAACATGTCCATGTTAAACCGGTCGGACCCCTCGATCGCGATCCAGTTGGCCTGGAGCTCGAGGCCCCAAGCTGTCATCTCACCGATGTTGTCCAGCTGGGCGTTGCGGAACCCGCCGGTGAGGGGGAACTGCTTGGCCACCAGGGCATCCTTCACGGTCCGATTCCAGTACGTCCCGTCGAAGGACAGCACGTCGTTGAACAGGCCGAACTCGGCGCCGAACTCCCACTCGGTGGAGATCTCGGGACGCAGATTCTCGTTCCCGAGATTGTCCGGCGCTACACCTGGGCCGATCTCCGATCCCTGGGACTCGAAGGTGGTGAACTTGTCGAACGCGCCCGGCTGGAGCCCGGACTTCCCGATCGCCGCCCGGACGCGGAAGGTGGACAGGGTCTGGCTGGTCCACGACGGCCGCGAGCTGGGTACGATGGAGATCGAGCCCTTGGGATAGAACTGGCCGCTCTCGGTCTCTCCGAACGCGCTGTTGTAATCCTGCCGTCCACCGACCGTAGCGAAGATCCAGTCGTCGAAGCCCACCTGCCACTGACCGAAGAAGCCGGCGTTCACGACCTGACGGAACTCCTCGTTGGCCAAGGGGAGCGAAGTGGCGGTCACCACCTCGAGACCCGGGCCGGGGAAGATCTGACCGGATCCCCAACCCTCCTGGACCTCCTCGATGAAGCCCTGGCCGCCGACCGTGAGGCCGGAGGTCCAGCGCGACCCGAAGGTGGTGTTCCAGTTGACCTTACCGTCCATCGTGATCTGGCGTCGGTTGGTGTCGTTGATGGACCGCTGGCCGTCGACATTGTTGGTCGTAAAGTTGTCGACGGCGTACCCGAATGGCGCGAAGTTCGTCGAGAACTGGTTCACGAAGTCCACACCGAACGTGAGGTTGGCGTTCCAGCTGTCACTGAACGCGTAGTCGGCCCCTAGGCTGCCCGTGAAGTGCTGGGCGTCCTGGGTGGTCTCCTGCTGGATCGCCTCCTGCGGCGTCATGAAAGCCGCCTGTCCGGTGGGATTCCCGGCGCCGGTGCAACGCAGATAACCAGCGATGGCGGACTGGTCACAATTGCCGCGTTGAGGCTGCGCGAACATGAGCAGCGCGTTCACTCCGAAGATGTTGTTGCCGTTCTCGATCGTGGAGTGGTCGACTTGGGAGTAGTTGACGCTAGTCCGGACACGGAGCTTGTCCGTTGGGAACACGTTGATGGTCGCCGATCCCTGAACCCTCTGATTCGTGTCCTCGGCGCAACCCACCTCACAACGGTCAGTGCCGCCCATCGGCCCGTTCTCGTACTGGTAACGGCCGCTCAGGAAGTAGGTGACCGCCGACGTTCCGCCACTCACGGACAGCGCCTGGGTCGTATACGTGCCGGTCTCGAAGCCCCAGTCCTCGAAGATCGGTACGACCAGCGGCTCGTAGAGCTGAAGACTCGGCGCGTTGTAGAGCGCCCGCATGTTCTGGAGCTGCTCGTCGTCCCGAGCGAATCCTGCGTTCGGCGGGATCACTCCACCGGGGTAGTTCACCGCACCCACCTCTCCGGTGTAGGTCCAGCTGGGCTCACCGGTGGTGCCGGACTTTGTGAAGATCTGGATCACGCCGTTCGAAGCCTCGGACCCGTAGAGCGTCGCCGCGGCGGCTCCCTTCAGGATCTCGACCCGCTCGATGGCGTCCGGGTTGATGTCGTCCAGGCGGGACGGCGCACCCGCGGTGCCCTGGCCGATGCCCTGGCCGAATCCACCGCTGCGGTCCACGCGCACGCCGTCGACGTAGATGATTGGCTCGTTGGACTGTGAGAGACTGGACGACCCACGGATGCGGATCTGGGCACCTTCACCGGTCAAACCCGACGTCGGGAGACCCACCATACCCGGCTCGCGGCCCGTCAGGATTTCAGACAACGAGGTGATGGGCTTCTGCTCGAGATCGTCACTGCTGATCGTGGCGATCGTGTTCCCGAGCATCCGGATCTCGGTGGCCTGTCCCGCGCCAGTGACCACCACCTCGTCGAGTGCGATGGCCGTCTGGGCGAGAGAGAGGTCGGCTACGACGGACTCGTCGGCCGTGACGGTGACGGTCGTCTCGGCGGCACGATAGCCGACGATCTCCGCCCGAACCGTCACCTGGCCGGTCGGCACGTTAAGGAGCAGGTACCGTCCGGCGGTGTTCGTCAGCGTTCCGATGCCGGTCCCCGGAATGAACACCTGCACGCTTTCCAGCGCGCGCAGGCCCCCGGATTCCGTCACCGTGCCGACGACTGTTCCGGTCTGGGCCGAAACCGCCGAAGGTGCCCACCCGAGGGCCAGCGCCAACGCTCCTGCGAGCGCGAGGCGGCCGAGCCCCTTGGGAAAGTGAGCGTACGATGAACGTGTCATTTCTCTGGCCTCCAAACAAGGTCGGAGAGAAACGGCTCCCCTGTGGACGCGTTCCACAGCGGATGCCACGGGCCGGCGCGTTCTCCCGGACGCTCCGAACGTGGCTGCGAAATACAACGGTCTTGTGGGGGATCGAACGATTGACCGGTCAGCCTACGCCTCCTTGGGGCAACGTGGCCCCTGCAAACTTCTGACATTTCCGTTTCCCTACTTACGGCACTGGCGGTAGCCTGTCAAGCAGAGTGTTCTGCAGCTTGGATTTGACAGCAGTTCTAGGGGGTGACGGTGGATTCGCGAAACGGAGACGTCGGCGGCGAAGCCCTGGTCTGGAGTGACGGTCGCGCGACGAAACGGGACCCCGTAAAGAAACGGGCGCGCAGTCAGTTGCTGTAGCGATTCGTGACTTCGGTCTCGGCGGGCCCGGATAGGAGGCGGAACTCGTCGTGACGCATCAGGGGATCGTCCCGGAGGTCGAGCGACAACTTCGTCCACTTGCCCATGCGGCGCAGGAAATCGGACTCCTCTTCAAGAACGTAGAGCGCCACTTCCGGGTGGATCCGGATCACGAGCTTCTTCTCGTTCTTCGAGGCGGCGGCACGGCGAAGCGCACGCTCGATGCGGCGCAGAACCGTCGGTGGGGTGTCGAGACGGCCCCGGCCGCCGCAACAGGCACAAGGCTCCGTCAGGGAGTGAGGTAGCGACGGTCTGACGCGCTGGCGTGTCATCTCGACCAGGCCCAGCTCCGAGACCTGGAAGGCCCGGGTCCGGGCCCGATCTCGGCCGAGGTGCGTCCTCAGCTCATGCAGCACCCGGTCCCGATTCTGCTGAGACTCCATGTCGATGAAGTCACACACGATGATCCCGCCGATCTCCCGCAGCCGGAGTTGCCGGGCCACTTCCCGGGCTGCGTCGAGGTTGGTCTTCAATATGGTCTTCTCGGGATCCTTGTTCTTGCTTCACGTCGATCGACACGAGCGCCTCGGTCGGCTCGATCACGATGGATCCGCCGGAGGGGAGGTCGACACGGCGCTCGAAGAGTCCCCCGATTTCCTCACCGATGCTGTACTTGTCGAACAGCGGTTCGTCCCCATGGTAGAACTTCACACGGTCCATGAGATCGGGATCGACCGACTGGACGTACTGCGTCACCTCGTTGAAGATCGCTTTCGAGTCGACGATCAGCGCGTCGAACTTGTCACTGAACAGATCGCGGATGACACCGCTGATGAGGGTGGCTTCGCGATGCACGAGGGCGGGCGCCTTCATGGAGCGTGCCCCGTTCTGGATCTTCTCCCACGAGGCTTGGAGCCGGTTGAACTCCTTGGCGAGAGTCGCCTCTGTCACCTCTTCGCCCACCGTACGGACGATGATCCCGCCGCGGTCCTTGGGAAGGACGGAACGGGCCAGCTGCCTGAGCCGGCTTCGTTCCGAGCGGTCGTCGATCTTGCGGCTCACGCCCACGTGGGACGAGAAGGGCATGTAGACCAGGAACCGCCCGGGGAGAGAGATCTCGGCGGTGAGTCGAGGCCCCTTGGTGCTGATGGGCTCCTTCGTCACCTGCACGAGGATCTTCTGACCCTTTTGTACGCGCTCCTGGATGGGGGGGGCCTTGCGGGTGCGGCGGCCGTTCCCCCCCTCCTCTTCGTCCTCGTCGTCCGAGGGCTCCAGGTCGGAGGCGTGGAGAAAGCCGGCCTTCTCCGTGCCGATATCGACGAAAGACGCCTGGATGCCCGGAAGCACCGCCTCGACGCGGCCTAGATAGATGTCGCCCACGAGCCGACCCTGATCGGGTCGGTCGAACATGAGCTCGGCCAATTCTCCGTTTTCGACCAGCGCCACCCACGCCTCATGCGTCGTGGCGCTGATCAGGATCTGCCGTTTCAAGTGTTGGTCCCCTTGGGGGGTATCAGACCACGGTCCCCTGTCCCACGGCACTGGGCCGAACGCCCCTTTGGCGTGTCGGGCCACGGTCGCCGCTTCCCCTCTCGACCCCGTCTCCCCTCCCGGTCCGGTAGGCTACCGGGGGAGCGGAGGACGGCCGTCTCGCGGGGCGGCAGGGGGCCACAGGCCCCGTTCTCTCACGGTTACTCAACTGTCGACGGTTTGGCGACGAACGGGTTGGCCCACGCACGCGCGTTCACCGTATCGAGAGAGAGGGTATACGCCGGGAAGTGGGATTCGATCCACCCGGCAGGAAAACTCTGGGAAGCCTACCCATGCTCCTTTGCGCGGACGGAAAGCGGTCAGACTGCCCAATGGGGGTGGACGGCGTCGGACCCTTCTAGCCGCTGCGAGCTACGCGGCCCCGAACGCCTCGCTGACGAGGTGGCGTCCACTAACCATCCGTTGAATCTCGTTCGTGCCCTCTCCGATCTCGCACACCTTGGCGTCACGGAACATTCGCTCCACTGGGTAGTCCGAAGTGTATCCGGCCCCGCCCAGGAGTTGAATGGCCGTGGCGGTGGCCTTCATGGACAGCTCCGAGCAGAACAGCTTGGCCATGGCCGCCTCCTTGCCGAAGGGGCGGTCGTGGTCCTTGAGCCATGCGGCGTGGTACGTCAGGTGGCGACCCGCCTGGATCTCGGTAGCCAGATCCGCCAAGGGGAACTGGACGGCCTGGAACTCCCAGATCGGCTTACCGAACTGCTTCCGCTCATGGACGTAGCGGAACGCCACGTCCAGGGCGCCCTGGGCCAATCCGAGGGAGAGTGCCGCGATTCCGATGCGTCCAGCGTCCAGGGTCTTCATGAAGTTGATGAAGCCCTGTCCCTCGGCGCCCAGCCGGCTGTCGTCGGGCACCAGGACGTCTTCGAGGAGCAGCTCGCGGGTATCGGAGGCCCGCCAGCCCATCTTGTCTTCCTTCTTACCGGCTCTAACACCAGCGACGAACGGAAGGCCCTCCAGATGGCCGAATCCGATCTCCTTGGTTCGGTCCAGATCCACCGTCGGCTTGCAGACGACGAAGCTGGTGATTCCCTTGGATCCGGCATCGGGATCGGTGACTGCCGTCACGGTGAAGATCTCCCCTACTCCCGCGTGCGTGATGAAGATCTTGGAGCCGTTAAGCCGGTACCCACCATCCTCGCGCACGGCTCTGGTGCGGCTGCTGCCGGCATCCGAACCAGCTTCCGGTTCGGTGAGGCCGAACCCGCCGAGTACCTTGCCAGACGCCAGGGGCGGTACGAAACGCTCCCTCTGCTCGTCCGTTCCGAATTCCAGGATCGGGCCCGATCCGAGCGTCGTGTGAGCCGAGACCGTTATTGCGTGACTTGCGTCGTACTTGGCCAGCTCCTCGACGACCACGATGTAGCTCAGATAATCGAGGCCGAGGCCACCCAGTCGCTTCGGCACCGGGACGCCCAGGAGGCCCATCTCACCCATGGCCTTCGCATTCTCCCACGGGAACTCGCCCCGCTCGTCCAGGTCGGTCGCCACAGGCACGATAGACTGCTCGGCGAAGTCCCGGACTCTCGCTTTCAAAGCGACGTGTTCTTCCGTCAGGTAACGGTTCATCAGTCTTTTTCGTGCGGAGGAAGCCGGGACCTCGCGCGGTCGCACCGGTCACAGCAGCCGCTGACTCGTTCTTGCAGAAGCTCGCCGAAGTACCCGAGGAGAAGCCTGCGTCGACAGCCACCGGTCGTAGCGTACCGCTCCACGGCCGCGATCCTGGTTAGAGCCGCTTTCCGCAGGCGACGAGCCCGGCCCAAATCCGGGGGATCGGCCTCGGGAACCGGGATCCAGCTAAGAGACCCGCGAAACATCGAAGGGGTTCCGTTTCTCCTCGTGGCGTCCCCCTCGGCCTTCGGCCGCTCCTCGTCCGACGCCTCCCAGTCGGCCTCGGAGATGACCTTCACGCTCCCGTCCCGTGCCATCGACTCGAGGGCCGCCACGATTGCCTCCCGCGTCCTTCCGCGGGCCAGCTCCGACGTGGCCACTGGCCGAGCGCCGTTTCTCTTGTAGAGGCGCCGGAGGCGGCGCCACGCCAGGGAAATGTGCGAAGGCTCCGGACGCACCCGGTCCAGGAAACTCCGATGCAGGTCCAAATCCTCCCGCGCGTGGAAGGCAATGCAGTCTGCCGGCGATCCGTCTCGTCCAGCCCGCCCTGCCTCCTGATAGTAACCTTCGAGCGAGCCGGAGAGCTGATAGTGGAGCACGGCCCTGACGTCGGGCTTGTCGATCCCCATCCCGAAGGCGTTGGTGGCGACCACCACCCGTAGCTTCCCCTGCATGAATGCGTGCTGCACGCGCCAGCGCTCCGGGGCCTCAAGGCCAGCGTGGTAGGCTGCCGCAGTCAGACCTCTCCCTGCCAGGTGCCTGCGTAGCACCTCGACCATGCGGCGCGTTCCGGCGTACACGATCGTTGGATCGCGGGTCGTACGAAGGTACCCCCAGACCGCCTCGACCTTGGCCCCATGACTCTGGGCATGTCTGATGCTCCAGCGGAGGTTCGGCCGGTCGAACGTGCCCACCTCCACCAGCGGGCGCCGCAGCGTCAGGACTCTGGCGATGTCGCGCCGCACCGTCGGTGTGGCGGTGGCCGTCAGGGCCAGCACCGGGGCACCCAGATCCCTGCACAAAGGTCCGAAGCGGCGGTACGAAGGACGAAAGTCGTGTCCCCATTCGCTGATGCAGTGCGCCTCGTCCACCGCCACTAGGCCGACCGCACACTGCCGCAGCAGCAACTGAAACGCGGGAAGCTCCAACCGCTCCGGCGCCACGAGGACCAGGTCCACGTCCCCTCTGCCGACAGCCCGGGTCAGCTGCCGCAGCCTTGCCCGAGGAATACCGGACGTGAGCGCCGCGGCCCTGAGCCCCACGCGGCGGGCCCGAGCGACCTGGTCTTCCATGAGGGAGATCAGGGGGCTGACGACCACGGTGAGTCCTGGGCGGAGGAGCGAGGGCAATAGGTAGCACACCGTCTTCCCGCCTGCCGTGGGAAGGATTCCCAGCGCGTCCCGACGGGCAAGGACGGAGGCTACAAGCCGCTCCTGCCCGGGACGGAAGTCGGCGTGACCAAAGCGGTCCGCAAGCAGTTTTCGGGCAAAGCTCAGGTCTTCGGGGCTCTTCCACTCCACACCGGAACCTCAGACGGGAACCGGGGCTCCCAAATGGTGCCGGGGGACCGACCTTCGCTCAGCGCCGCGCCTCGAGGGCGGCGTCGAGTGCCGACCGGAAAGGCGCCCCCAGCGCGCCGCCCAGCGGAGTCCGTGCCAGGTCCCGCGTCTCGGACCGGGGGTCGGCCACGTTGTAGAGCTCCTCGGAGCCGTCCCCGTTTCGGATGTACTGGAGCGGCCACCCCAGTAGGGCGTATAGGTCGCCCCGAGCGAGGGGCTCCTCGGGCGGCCGATTGATGCTGCCTCTGGCCGAAGCCATCAACGTGTCTGGTGAGGGCATCGAGCCGGTCTCGGTCCACAGGCCCTCGAGTGACTTCCCAGGGATCCCGCCTCCGTCGCTGACGCCTGCTAGCGCGGCCAGCGTCCGCGGCACGTCCGCCAGACTCACGGGGTCGGAGATTCGACGCCCGGCCTGAAGCCCCGGGAGCCGCACGACCAACGGGACATGGAGCGCAGGCCAGTAGAGGCTGTTTCCGTGACCGACGAGCCCGTATTCGCCCAGCAGCTCGCCGTGATCCGACGTCACCACCACCACGGCGTCGGCCAAGATGCCCTCGGTTTCGACGAGGCTTAGAAGTCTCGACAGCGCGTGGTCGACATGCGCCACGGCTCCGTCGTAGAGGTCCGTGCGGGTCAGCGCCACGCACTGGGGAACCGTCATGGTCCGGGGGCACCCCCGGAGGAACCGGCTGCGGAAGGGCTCGGGCGGATCGTACGGCCGATGAGCGTCGAGGAAGTTGACTGTGAGAAACAGGGGGCGCTCTGGACGAGTCGCAAGCCAACGCTCCAGCTCGTCGAGGACTCGCTCTGCGGACTTACCCTCGGTGATCCAGCCCACCGGTGCCTCGACGCCTCGTCCGGCACGGACAGAGGCCAGCCCGGCGATCAGGAACTGGCCGAGTGCGGTGCTGCGAACCGCCTGCCCGGGGGAGACGTGGTAGCCGGAAAAGTGATGGAATCCCCGAGCCAGGCCGGACTCCTCCGTGAAGTAGAACAGATTGCCCGAAAAGGCCGCGGTGGCGTATCCCCTTGCCTGAAGCACCTCCCCGAGCGTCACGGGCCCCTCCTCGATGGGCTTCCGCCAGTCGGCCTCGATCTCGTGAGGAAGGAGCCCAGTCAGCAGCGCCGCGTGTCCTGGCAGGCTGCTCGGTGAAGGAGACATGGCCCGCTCGAAGACGACCGCCCCCTCGCCGAGCTCGGCGAGCGTCGGGGCCGTCGCGCGGGGATAGCCGTAGAGGTCGAGCTGCCGAGCTCGGACCGTGTCCAGGATCACCATCAAGATGTGAGGTGTACCTGCGGCCGGCTCCGGGAGGCTAGACATGGCACGGCTCTCCACGCCGGTCGTACGGATTCGAGATCCTGCGGCCAGGGCGAGCACGGCCAGCGACAGCACGGGAACGGTTCGGCCTACGAGACGCGAAAACGCCCGCGAATCACGCCGGGTCAGGCGCGTGACCTGCGTTGCGACGCCAGCGGCCAGCAAGGCCGTCCCCGCCAGGTGGAGCGACCTGAGGTGCCAGAGCAGGGAGAAGGTCCCAAGGAACGCGAAGAGGAACGTGGCCGACGTCTCGAGGGACGCTTCCGATCCGTCCGGCCGGCGCGGCATCGCCCACGAGAGCAGGGCGAGCAGGACGGCCGGCCCGGCGAAGAGCAGCACGTACCCCGCCGGCGTCATCCATGGAAAGTCGGTCCCGAGCCAGATCAGCCGGTTCATCCCCCAGCGCCGAATACCGTGGATCGCGGCCTCCGCGAAACCGGTCACCAGGGCGAACCAGACCGCCCGGACAAGAATCCTTCTAGCCGGCATCTGCAGCCCGTTCCTCAGAAGCCCATGCCCCCAGATCCTATTCCCCTGGATCCTGCCCGTCGCCGGACGCGTGTGGAAGGAACCGGACCAAGAAGCCCACGACCAGCACGACGATCGCGGCCCAGATCAGCCCTCGAATATCCAGAAAGATTCCTGCCAGCCCCAGCGTTGCGCCGACGGCGAACAGCCGGACTTTCCACTTCAGGTAAGGATCGCCGCCTCGCCGGGATCGGTCCACTCTGAAGAGAAGCACGTGACGGCCGACCTAGCCCCGCTTGCGGGCGAGGAAGCGGCGCACACCCTCGCGGCAGGCTTCGGTGAGCCGTGCGATGGCGTTCACCTCGGCACCCCGGGCGATGCCGTCCTCGAAGCCCACGCCGTCGAGGCCGTAGAGCAGCCGCTTGGACAGCTGGACCGCCGAGGTGGGCCGGGCGGCCAGCCCCGCCGCGTACGATGCGGCCTCGTCGTCGAATCGCTCTCCCGGGAAGACGCGGTTGACCAGACCCAGGTCCCTGGCGTCCGCAGCCGGGATCCGGTCGCCCCGGGTGGCCAGCTCGAACGCGCGGGACTCTCCGACCTTGCGGCGGAGGATCGCCATGACCATGGCCGGCACGAAGCCGAGGTGCACCTCGGGGTAGCCGAGCTCTGCGTCCTCCGAGGCCACCACCAGGTCGCACGCGGTGGCCAGCCCCGCCCCGCCCGCCAGGGCACGGCCGTGCACC
>JBDHFN010000109.1:0-10078 GCA_039590375.1 Gemmatimonadota bacterium | reverse complement strand
TGCCGGGCGATGTCCGCCCCGCCCCCGGCCAGCGGTACGTCGGGTAGCGTTACGGTTTGCGCCACCCCGTCGTTGACGAGCCTACCGTCCGCCATGATGGAGTTGGTGGCGAGCAGCAGGCCCTTCAGGCCGGCAGGAAGGCCCGCGAAGACGGGTGCCAGGATCTGGCGGTAGGTCGGCGACTCGTTGATCACCCCTGTCACGCCCGGCGCGCCGCCCAGGCGGAGGAAATCCACCCACGCGATCTGCTCGGCCAGCTCCCACGACACCACCTCGTGATCCGTGGTGCCCGGAATCAAGAGATCGAAGTGGCTGTTCGCCACGGTCCAATCCCCGAAGGGGAAGAAGCGCAAGTGAAGGCGAGCCGGATCGTACGTTCCGCACTGGAGCTGTACCGCGCTCCCGGACCACCCGAAACCCGTGGCGAACGTCGACTGCGTTCCACCGATGGCGTCGCTCCACGTGCAGTTGAAGGGGAACACAGACGGCATGCCGAACGCGGATCGATCACCGTCCAGATACATGAGACGTGCGCGGAGAATGCGCGGATCCGCGCCGCCGCGGAGCACCAGGTTGATCGGGTCGGCCGCATCGCCGAGGGTCGGCGTCCGCCCTGTATACGGCCAGAATTCTAATGAAGAACCTCCTAGGTCGACGGTGACGAGATCCGCTTGGTTCAGGACGGCGGCAGCTGTGCCCGACACGGCCATGGTGCCCTCGACCTCGGACGCGATGTCGACGGGGCCGGTCTCTTCATCGTCACAGGCTCCCACCGCGAGGACCGCGGACAACAGGATCAACAGTGCTGGGGATTTGAAACGGGTCATGAGAATCCCTCCTCTCGAGGTATGACTCAGATTCCGGCGGGTCATCCATGTTGGATTTTCCCGGGCTCCGGAAGGGACCCATCAACGCTATTTGTCTTGGGTTTTGGGCGACCTACGTCATGTTACGTAGGCGTGAAGCGGAGAATACGTAGCGCCGCCGTCGAGCTGGCTTGACAAGAACGGACGCGCACATCATCGGATCGCCCCAAATGAGCAAACGCCGAAAACGCCGGGCAAAGGAAGCCCCCGCCCCACCCCCCGAGCTGACCGGTGTCGCGAGGCTCTTGAGCCAGGCGCCGGTTGCCACGCTCGACCTGCACGGCTACACGGCAGCCCAGGCGCAACCACGCGTGCGGGACTTCCTCGCCACCCACTCTCACGTCTCGGCCGGAAGCGTCGTCCACGTCATCACCGGCAAGAGCACCGAGCTAGTGCTTGGGCCGGTCGGAAGCGTGTCCCGGGCGGATCAACTCACCGTAAACTGTTGCGAAGAGCCGACATAATGGCTTGCGAGCCTGCAGGAGCCCAGCGGCATCGGTTTTGCCCTTCGACGGACCATGGTGTTCAAAGAAAGAGATTCCGAGTGGATGCGCCCGGTTCGTTCGACAGCCCTTTGCGGATCCCTGCTTCTCCTGCCGCTGGGCTGCGGAGGTAACGACGGGGGCCCCCTCGGTGTGGACGAGTCCATCGCTCCAGGGTTGGTCCTTCAACCCAGCGAGCTCTGTAGCGAACACTCCGAACGCCACATCGCGACGTTCGAGGACGCCAACCTGGAAGCGGCGATCATCGGTGCGCTGGGGATCGGTGCGCAGGAGGATCTCACCTGCGGTCTCGCATCCGAGCTGGCGGTCTTGGTTGGGCCGAACCGCCTCATCACGGGCCAGGAAGTCGAGAGCCTGGCGGGGGTCCAGAATCTCACCGGCTTGACGTCCCTCACGCTCTCCGACCACTCGCTCAGCGACCTCGGCCCGCTGAGCGGTCTCACGAGCCTGACGCACCTCGACCTGTGGGTGAATTCGATCAGCGATATCAGTCCGCTGAGTGGGCTCACGGACCTCACGTACCTCGATCTCACGGGCAACTCGATCACCGACATCAGCTCCCTGAGCGGGCTTACGAACCTGAAGGAGCTCGTGCTCGGCTCCAACTCGATCACCGACATCGGCGCGCTGGGCGGGCTCACGAGCTTGACGGTCCTCCGCCTCTTCAACAATTCGATCAGCGACATCGGTGCCCTGGGTGGGCTCACGGGCCTCACCAACCTCGATCTTCGCCTCAATTCGATCAGCGAGATCGGTGCACTGAGCGGGCTCACGAGCTTGATGGTCCTGACCCTCTATGACAACTCGATCAGCGACATCAGCGCACTGGGCGGGCTCACAGGCCTGGGGGACGTCGAGGGTGCCTTCTTCCGCCCGGGCCCAGACCTCAACCTCAGCAACAACCCCAACCTCACCACCATCCAACCTCTGCTCGACAACACGGGACTCGGAGCGGGCGACACGGTCAACCTCTCAGATGTCGACCCGGCGATGCCTTGTGCGGACGTGAGCCTTCTGCAAGCCAAGGGAGTGACGGTGATCTTCAACGTCTGTACTTGAGCCAAGCCCTGGCCGCGGAGCCGCTAACGCACCCGTTTGCGGTCTCGTCCACCTCGGCAGTATTCTGCCTACCCAGGTTAGACAATCCCTGGGAGAGACATGACCCGCTACCGACCCAGAGGAGGACCACCATGGCCGACTTGACTACGATCGCCCTCGAAGCCGTCGAGGCATTCAACGCCAGTGATTGGGAACGAAGCAAGGCGCTCGTAACGTCCGACTACGTCTACAACGAGGTGGGGACCCAGCGGAGCATCGAAGGTCCCGACGCGGTGATCGAGGCCATGAAGGGGTGGAAAGCGGCCATGTCGGATGTCGCGGGGACCGTCACGAACGCCTTTGCCAGTGGCAACACCGTGACGTTGGAGGTCACCTGGGAAGCCACCCACGACGGTCCGCTCGAGGGTCCGGGGGGCACGATTCCGGCCTCTGGTAAGCACCAGGTCACGCCTGCTGCCTGGATCTTCACCTTCGAGGGGGACAAGATCAAAGAGAGTCGCCAATACTTCGACATGCTGGCCCTGCTCGCCCAGATCGGGGCGATTCCGGGCCAGGCCGCCGAGTCTGCCGGCGCCTGAGGCACCCGCAGGAGCTCCCGCACGATGCCCGCCCGTAGGTCGCGGTGCGCGTCGTGCGGGAGCGCGGAAACTTGGACCGCCAATGCTTGGCCACTGAGGAGGATCGAAACATGAAGCTGCTTCTGACCGCCGTCGCTCTGTCGTTACTCGTCTCGCCGGCAAACGCCCAACTCGCGGTGCCCAACGAAGCGGGTCTGACCTACGGGCACGTGCACCTGAACGTCTCAGACGTCGAGCTCCACAAGCGCCTATGGGTGGAGCACTTCGGCGGCGTGCTGACGCAAAAGGGCTCGCTCGTCGCGGTGCGGCTGCCCGGGTTCCTGGTGGCGCTCAGCGGACGTGAGCCGACCGGCCCATCGCAGGGCTCGGTCATGGATCACTTCGGCTTCAAGGTCCGTGACATGGCCAAGTTCCTGGCCAAGTGGCGCGCCGCCGGCTATGAGGTCGATTCGGAGTTCACGGGCTCCGAGGGTCAGGCGAACGCGTACGTGACCATGCCCGACGGCGCCCGGGTCGAGATGCAGGAAGACCAGATGCTACCGGTGGAGATCTCCGGCTATCACATCCACTTCCGCACACCGCAGTTCGAGGAGCTACTCGCCTGGTATCTCGACGTCTTCGGGCTCGAGCAGCGGCCGCGCGGCACCATCCAGACGACGACCAACGTGCCGGGCATGAACCTGAGCTTCGGCAACGCACCCGAGGCCTTGGCCGCCACCCAGGGGCGCGCGATCGATCACATCGGGTTCGAGCTCGACGACCTCGAGGCGTTCACCGAGGAGCTCAAGGCGAAGGGCATCGAGATGCAGGTAGACTTCCGCGTGATCGACAGCATCGAGCTCAAGATTGCCTACATCGTCGATCCATCGGGTGTCCGCATCGAGCTGACCGAGGGGTACGACGCGTACTGACGCCCGTTTTCGAGATGCGCGGGCGGCTTGGCCGCCCGCGCTCTCGGGCATCACCGGGGGGCTAGCGGCGGGTGGCTAGCGTCCCTGCGCTTCCATCCTCTCTTCGTAGCGCGCGCCGCTCAAGACGCCGGCCAGGCTGTAGTTGCCCTCGTGGCAAGCGTACTCGTAGACCAGGGCGTGCAACTTCCTGATCGGGATCTGTCCGCCCCAAGCTTCCGTGAACATCCTCGGATCCTCGACGGTGAACTCGTAAAGGATGGTCTCTTCGTCGACCCGAGTGAAGCGCTCGATCACCCTCGCGTCCTCTGAGGGGATGACTCCCCGGATGGTCTGTTGAGGGCTGAGGTTCGTGGTCTCGACCACGAGTGCGTCGCCCTCCCACCGACCCGAGGAGTTGCCGAAGTACGGACGGACGCTCTTGGGCATCGGGTTGGGCTCGCCGATCCGGATGATGCGCGCGTCGTGGACCATCTCCGACATGATCATCACATGATCGGCCGTCTGTACGATGATGTAGTTGGAGTTGTACGCTCCGACAGGAATCATGGGGGGTCCGGAGGGGGAACCGAAGAGAATGCAGCGCTCGGCGAATGGTCTCAGCTCCGGGTGGTCGTACTGCTCGAATTGGCTTCTGAAGTCCTGGCGCTCCTGGATCAGCCGTTGGGCCTCAGGGGTGCGGGCCGGAACTCGGCCATTCGTCGGATGGGTGACCAGAGAGGTTCTGGCTTCACCATTGACCACGGCCACGCGCGAGCCCCGCTCCCAATAGACCTCGTTGTACTCCTGGCCACTCAGTCGAGCCTGGTCGGTACCCGTGCGCTCCGTCCGCCCGCACGCGACGGTCCCTGGGTTGGGGGGGCAATCTCCTGACGGCCGTTCGATCTCCTCGACTTCCGCCGGCGTGTACACTGGACCCATACCCTCCTGGCGCTCGAACGGAGTGAGCGTCGAGTTCGTCCAGTTCCCCTGAAAATCCGGATGGCCGTCGGGTGTCCTGGGGACTTGCCAGTCGGAGGCTGGGGCCTGCGCCGCCGCGGTCGAGACGACGCCCGGCGCCGCGATTGCACAGAGAATGGTGAGAAGTAGAGCCATGCGCTTGCTCATTTCAACCTCCAGTCCAGCGGGATCCACGACGCTGCGGCACTCTTGTCAAAGAGCCCTCAGGCGGGTCGAGTCAACATGAGGGGCAGGACCCGACGCGGTCAACTAGTTTAATGGGCCTTTCGCCAACCGAGGAGGACCTCGTTTCGAACAATAGCTCGACCGGCCCAGGAGCGCCTCCATCGCTGACCCTACCCGACATTGTCGAGGCGAGGGAACGCATCGGAGATCAAGTGGTGCTCACCCCCTGCACGAGATCGATGGCGTTCGACGATCTGCTGGCGTGCTCCCTCTGGCTCAAATTCGAGACCCGGCAGCGCACGGGCTCGTTCAAGGATCGCGGAGCGCTCAACAAGCTGCTTCAGTTGTCCGACGAGGAGCGTTCGCGGGGAATCGTGACGGCCAGTGCAGGCAACCATGCCCAAGCGGTCGCGCACCATGCCACGCGCCTCGGGATTCCGGCGACGGTCGTGATGCCGATCGGTACACCCTTGGTGAAGATCGCGAACACGCGTCGCTTCGGAGCCGAGGTGATCCTGCATGGGGACACGGTTTCCGAGTCCCTGGCCGAGGCCTTCCGCATGGCGGATCAGGACGACCTCACCATGGTGCATCCCTACGACGATCTGGCCGTCATCGCGGGCCAGGGGACGATCGGCCTGGAGCTGGTGGAACAGGTGCCCGACTTGACACACGTATTGGTCCCGATCGGTGGAGGTGGGATCATCTCGGGAATCGCCGTTGCCGCCAAGGCCATGCACCCTTCGCTCCAGGTAATCGGCGTGGAGGCTGCGGCCGCGCCTGCCGCCTACCGCTCGAGAGAGGCCGGTGAGGTGACTCCCATCGAGAGCACCGAGACCATCGCCGACGGCATCGCAGTGCAGCGAATCGGCGACCTCACGTTTCCTTTGATCGAAGAGTACGTGGATGACATCGTCATCGTCGAAGAGGAGGAGATCGCCAGGGCGGTTCTGATGCTCCTGGAGCGCGAGCGAACCGTGGTCGAGGGGGCGGGAGCAACACCCCTGGCGGCTCTGGTGAGCGGGCGGATCTCACTCGGAGCCGACTACGTGGCTGCCGCCGTGCTGTGTGGCGGAAATATCGACGTTAACATGATCGCCCGCATCATCGAACGGGGATTGGTGACAGATGGGCGGATGGCCAGGCTGATCGTGACGGTGCGGGATCGCCCAGGATCGCTATCGGAATTGACCAAAATCGTAGGCGATCTGGGTGCCAACGTTCTCGAGATCCAGCACCGTCGGGCGTTCGCTGACATTACCGTGGGTGACGTCGAGGTCGTCATGCATTTGGAGACGCGCGGCAAAGAGCACGTAGAGGAGATCGTCGCCGCGCTGGAGGCGTTCGGGCACTCGGTGGGGGAGCATCCCCGTTCACCATTGACGCGCTTCTAACCGCCGGATAGCATCGCGGGAGGAGGAAGCCCATGACCAAGCCCACGAAGAAATCGTCAGAGACCGAGTCTCACACGTCACGCCGTGCTTTCATGAAGAAGGCCGTGCTCGGAGCCGGTGCCACCGCCGCGCTGGGCGCCACCGGTGTCGAAGCCGCCGCTCAGGAAGCCGACGGAGACCCGATTACCATCCCCGCCGAGTTCGAGGCAGCCGAGAAGGCCAGCTTGCCGACCGTCGACTTCCCCATGATCGGCGCGCAGGTGTTTGCCCGCGCGTGCCATGAGGAGGGGGTCAAGGCGCTGTTCTGCTGCCCCGGCAACTACGATGTCGTGCACGCGATAGCCGACACCGGCATTCCGACGTACGGCGGGCGCCACGAGGGATCTCTGTGCAATGCCGCCGACGCGTTTTGCCGGGCGACGGGCGAGGTCGCGGCCGCGTCCGGGACCGAGGGGCCCGGGTTCACCAACATGATCAACGCGATCGCGGCCGCCAACGCGGCTAGGTCGCCCGTCCTCGTGCTCGCCAGCAACAAGTCGGTGTTCGCCGACGACTCCGAGCAGGGTATCCAGGATGCCTACCAGCAGCCCACCACCGAGGGCATGCGCAAGTACGGCAAGCGCCTGATTACGCCCGCCCGGGTCTGGGAATACGCGGGCTATGCGTTCCGGCAGCTCAAGAGCGGCGTGCCGAAGCCGGTTCATCTCGATTTCCCTTCGGAGGTGGCGCGCGGCCGGTTCGACGACGCCAGCGAGCTGGAGTACTTCTACGACAATACCCGGTATCGGACGGACACGAAGCCGTATCCGGATCCGGCGGCGATCGAAGCGGCGGCGGAGATGCTGCGTTCGGCCGACCGGCCCATGATCGTGTCGAGCAACGGGGTCTTCTACAGTCGGGCCTGGGACGCGCTGCGCGAGCTCGCCGAGAAGGCTCATATCCCGGTCGTCGAGTCCGGGGCGACGAAGGGCCAGTTCCCCGCCGATCACGAGCTGTCGGCGTGTACGGCCCCGGGGGCTCTCATGAGCGCCGACGTCGTCTTACTCGTGGGTCAGTACTGCATGCCGACGCTGGGAGAGTTCGCGTTCGGCCCCGATACCAGATACATCCGGATCGATCCTTCGGCCGAGGACATCGGGCGCAACCTTCCGATCGACCTCGGGATCGTCAGTGACGAGAAAGCCGCCCTCGAGGCCCTGACGGCCGCGGTCACGCGACAGCGTCGGGCTCAGTGGGTGGGAGAGGTCGCCGCTGCGCGCCAGGCGTTCGAGGCGGAGAACGAGCAGTTCTACCAGACCGGCCTGGGCTACCCGGATGCGGTGCACCCCGCCGTGATCGGCAAGGAGCTGGCCGACTTCATCCATCGTGGCTCCCTGCCGCAGGATCGGACGACGATCATGCAGGGCGGCTACGGAATCGCCCGCTACACCCGTCGCTACCTCCGCGCCTACCGGCCGGGTCAGATCATCAACGGGGCCTATCAGTACGGTGCGATCGGTCCCGACGTCGGCTACGCCGTAGGCGTGGCCGCGGCGGTGCGCGAAGGGGTCGGCCCTCAGGCTGAATATCAGGGCCACCCCGTGATCGCCATCACGGGCGATGCCGGCTTCGGCTTCACCGGCATGGAAGTCGAAACCATGTCGAAGTATCGGATGCCCGTGGTCATCATCGTCTACAACAACAACGCCTGGGGAACGTGGTCCGGTCAGGTGAACAACCAGATCGGGCTGCCGGTCCATCTGTTCCAGGAGAACCTCCGTTACGACAAGATGGCGGAGGCGTTGGGCGGCCACGGCGAGTACGTGACCAAACCAGGGGACTTCACGCCGGCGCTCGAGCGTGCCTATGGCGTGGCCCTGGACGAGAGTCGGCCGGTAGTGGTCAACGTCCAGGCGAGGAAGGAATTCTGGCTGCGCGAGCAGCCACCCGGTTTCCTGGGCAAGATCGAACCGGGCGTCATGTCCTATTACCACTAGCGGCGCCGTTGGGAAGCGCATGGGCGCACGTCGGCAGGGCAAGAGGCCCCCGTTGCCAGCGGGAGGCGGCGTAATGGCGGCGGCGGGAGGCGGCGTGAAGCAGGTGGCGGGAGGCGGCGTGAAGCAGGTGGCGGGGGGTGGCGTGAACGCCGTCCGTGAATGCCTGAAGGCGTACGCCGACCGTGGTGTCTTTCGCGGGTACACCGAGCGGCCGGGCCGGCTGGGGCGCATCGTGTTTCGGTTTTCCTGGCTCGCCCGCAGCCCGTACGAGCTCCAGTATGAGCCCCGAACGGGGACCTTCGTCTTCCTGAACGCGTTGCCCAACGTGCCCGCACGGACGCCCATCGCGCGGGATCTCAAGGCGTTCGTCAAGGGTCGCTCGGACGACTCGCTACCGGAGCATCGGCGGGTGGACCCGGCCCGCGCCAGCGTGTCGGCCTTCGTCCAGCGAGGCGACATGCGGCTGCGGGTGGTCGCCAGGCGCGGGCATCACCCCTACGCGGCGAATCGAGTGGTGAACTTGATGCACGAGGTCTACTTGCACCTTCACAGCTATCACCCCGAGTACCTCTGGGAGAACTACGATGTATCGCAGGACTGAGTCCGGCATGAACCTCGTCGGGCTCGGGTGCCTGGTGCTGGTGGCGGGCGCGGTACCCGGACTGTGCGGGGCCCAGGAGCACCCGGCGGAGCCCCATACCCACGAGGCCGGGCAGGCCCTGGTCAATCCCGTCGAGGCCACCCCCGAGTCGATCGCCAGGGGACGCCAGCGCTACGTCTTCAGCTGCCGGCAGTGTCACGGAAATTCAGGAAAGGGTGACGGCGACATGTCACACGCCGGTGGCGTGCCCTCCGACTTCACCGACGCCGTGTGGCAGCACGGCGAGACAGCCGGTGAGATCTTCCTGGTCATCAGGGACGGCGTGACGGCCGACATGCAGGCCTACGCGAACCAGATCCCCGAAGAGGACATCTGGAACCTGGTCAACTACATCAGGAGCCTGACGGGAGGGTAGCCGGTCAGGTTGGCGCGGTCGGTCAACACGAACCTGATCCACTTCTCCTCGAGATATTCCCTCAGCCGCTGAACGGGCATGGTGCTCTCCCACTTGATCGCAGATGTCGCCGGCTCAGGCTACTCGAAGACGCCTCGTCTCGCCATTGACCGTATCCGAGAACGACCCACTCCCCTCACGCGCCCCCGAACACCCTGTGGAGAACGGTACGCATCCGCTGCGCGTGCGAGCCCTCCCAGTAGACCCGCCCACAGCGGGGGCACTCCGCGAACTCGCTCTCCCGTTCCCACACCCGGGCCGGAACACGATCGGCGACGGTGCGCCGCTCGACCCGTCGCACCTCCGCGTTGCACACGCGGCATCGCGTGAACAGGCGGGTCGGACGAGGGAGCTCGAAGGCCGCGACCACCTCCCCAAGTTGCTCGAGCGGCTTCTCGGCGTCGATCACCAGTCCTCCCTCGATCCGCCACTCGTCGAAAAGCCGCCGGTCTCGCGTCAGGATATGCCGCCTCTCTTCGAACGCCCTGCGCACCAGCTCGTCGTCGGGGATCGCATCGTCGTACGCCGTGTCGTAACCGAGCGTCCGCAGCCAACGCGCCAGTCTGCCGAGCATCGCGTCCGCGAGGAAGCGGGGTCGCCCGGCCTCCACGGGA
>JBDHFN010000108.1:0-10217 GCA_039590375.1 Gemmatimonadota bacterium | reverse complement strand
GTCGGCCGCTCATGGCATAGGCTCAAGGGCAATCTCCTTTGCGATGATCGGGCTACCGACGTAGTAGGCCTTTTCCAGGTCCCCCTCATATTCATCGGCTACCTCGTAGAATCGGAGGATCGCCTGAACAGACCCGAGTCTTTCTCGTAAACCAAGCGGAACCGCAAAGCTGAGACGTCGGCTCTCGCCGCTCTTCAGCTGGGTGTCCGCAATGAGCTTCGCCGGCCAGAATCCCAGGACAGGGACGAGGCTGTGATACTTGGCGAAGGTCGCGGTGTCGGTGTGCACCTCTATGCCCCCAGCGTCTCTGAAAGACAACTCGAGGGCGAGTATGCGAGTCGGGCCACCAGCGGGAATGGAGTGGGCGGTGATGTGATTGGTGATCGCGAGAGTCAGCGTCGGAAAGTCGAACTGAATGTCGCTGAGGCTCACGTCGCCATCATAAATGGTCTCGTCGATAACGAAGGAGTCGAAGCCGTGGTAGGCTCCTCCGTGTCCGGTGGCCTTCATGTGACACGCCTGGCAGGTGACGCCGGCATCTGCCGCTTCGCTGCTTTGCCAGTCGCTATAGGGTGTTACGAATCCGGGAATCTCATGGCATGAGGCGCAAAACTCCTCACTCTGCATCGCCACCCTACCGGGCCGGAACTTCTCCTCGTGAGTAACCATGATCGGGGTGTCGGGCGGGGCGGGGCCATGGCACGTCTCACAGTTGACCCCTTCGTTGGGTACTTCGGGTCCGTGACACGCGTAGCACATATCCTCGCCTCGCAATATGAAGTTGAGGATCGTGTGTTCGCCCAACTCTCGCATCACATCGCGCACTGATTCGGCCGTGGTGGACACGGCGTGTCGAGAATTGGTCTGCCATTCAGCGTAAATCTCGGTATGGCAACTTCCGCAGAACTCGGCCCCCATGTGCTCCCCAAGCTCGTAGCGGGGCTCGTTCATGAAGGCCACCGCCTCGGAGTTTCTCTCCTTGAGTAGGTAACCGACGGACAAAACCATGGGCAGCAGTATTACCGGAACTGAAACGAGCCAAATCTTTTTCATCGTATCTACGCCTTGATTCTAGGCGTCCTCGTGTGTTTCCCCCTATCCGTTGTGTGTGATTCTCAGTGGGTCTCCATATCGGGCGGTGCCGTACCCGCCCGGTAGTAGTAGAAATCACATGCGTCGTCCCCGTGGACGAGCGTTTTCGGCCGACGAAAGTCCAACTGGACCTTATGGGCGAGGCCGTCCGGCCCGTATCCAGCGATGTCCGCCACGCACGTCTCGCGTCTCACTGATCTCTTCGACATCGTAGAAGCCCTTCTCCGCGCTGCTCTCAAAGAACGAACGGTTCAGCGCACAGAAATTCGTGTATGGGTTTCCGTCACACTTGAGCAGGTGGCGAACATCGTAGAGGCTGGCGTGGACACCCGGGCCGATCGCCCGGAACAACTCCAGGACGAATTCGTAGGCGGTGTCCCGATCCTCCCTCTCCGACAACACCTCGTACAGAGCTGCCATGATGAAGAGTTCGGCGATGCCCGAGGAGGGAACCGTCGGGAAGTCCCGCTGGATCGTCCCACCAAATTGCATCCTCAACTCGGCGCGCTTCTTCAGCGTGGCCCGGATCACGCTCACTGTTCCGAAGGCCCCGTACCGCGTGACCAGGCCGGTCAGGAGTGATTTGGCCTGCAGGAGTTGCCCCTTCAACGGCATGTGGTCGAAGGCCTTGCCGTAATTCGCGAGTTCCTGGACAATCATGAGTCCACCCTCCCCAAGGATGATGATGGACCCGGGGCCGGGCACTCGGCGGGAACCGCGGCCTCACTCCGTGACGCGGGTACACACCATCCCAAAAGAAAGATGAGTGTTCCGAGCGAAAGCGGCTGTGGGGATGGCTACGGGACCGAGCGTAGGGATTTCCCTCCATGCCCCTCACCACCCAGGAGGACTCGGCAGACGCCGCTTAAAGGCAGCAGATCTCGTATAAGCGGCTCAGGCGATCCCCCGCAGCTACAGCCATGGTCGATCAGCGATATTCCATGGAGTTCGCGTGCTCCCGGTCAGGACCGACAGAGGGTCATGCGAAACTGGTGGGGACGTGGCGAGAAGCTCGCCGAGTTGGAACCGGTCGGTAGGAGGGGTTGGCACAGTCTCAGGCGGAAGTTCGCGACGGACATGCGAACGAAGCTCCCGCTCAGGGACCTGTGCGACGCTGGTGGCTGGAAGGACGCGCAGACGATTCTGAAGTGTTATCAGCAGCCTGACGAGGACCTGATCCGCGGGGCACTGGACGCCCGGAGGCACCCGAAGATGGCTGTGAATCGACAGGACAATCGACAGGAAGGCCCGATCTACCGGAAGCAAGAGCCCCGGTCGGTCACCTAAGACCAAGCGGAGCAACGATTTCCACCAGTGGGCCTGGGTAGACTCGAACTACCGACCTCACGCTTATCAGATATCAGCCGAGCGCTCGTGGGCGCTGGTGAGCGCTGGAATCAGGGGGATTTTGCCGATTCTGCGCTCGTGAGCGCCAGCCAGCGCTGGTGGGCGATGATACAGGTTGTGTTGCAGGTTTCTCACTACCAAGGATTCCGCGTGTGGGCGTCCAGCCCGAGTTGTGGACGTGATATCCCGCGTGGGCGTGCGACAGCGCGGCCCTCGAACGGCGTGAATACTCGCTTGTGTTACAGGGCAGTCTAGCCACATCTTTGCGGCCATGTCCGATCCTGTCACCCGCCTCAACACGGCCCTAGAAGGCCGCTACGTAATCGAGCGCAAGCTCGGTGAAGGCGGGATGGCCACCGTCTACCTCGCCAAGGATCTGAAACACAACCGCGAGGTGGCTCTCAAGATCCTTAAGCCAGAGCTGGCGGCCGTCGTCGGTTCCGAGCGGTTCCTCGCGGAGATCCAAGTCACCGCTAACCTGACGCACCCCCACATCCTCCCGCTCCATGACTCCGGTGAAGCCGACGGCTTCCTGTACTACGTCATGCCGTACATCGAGGGGGAGACCCTCAGGGAGCGGATCGACCGCGAGAGACAATTGCCCGTCGATGAGGCCCTCGGCATCGCCACCGCCGTGGCGAATGCCCTCCAGACCGCTCACGAGCAAGGTGTCGTCCACCGCGACATCAAGCCCGGCAACATCCTGCTGAGCCGCGGAGAACCACTCGTCGCGGACTTCGGTATCGCCCTGGCGGTCAGCGCGGGCGGAGGCGGCCGCCTCACGGAGACCGGGCTCTCAATGGGGACCCCCTTCTACATGTCCCCCGAACAGGCGACGGGGGACCAAATCGTCGGACCCGCGAGCGACACGTTCGCCCTGGCGTGTGTGCTCTACGAGATGCTGGTTGGCGAGCCCCCGTATCCCGGCAATACCGCTCAAGCGGTGTTGGGCAAGATCATTCAGGGCCTGCCGGTGTCAGCGACTACGATCAGGCAGTCGGTTCCCACCAATGTGGACGCGGCAATCAACAAAGCGTTGGAGACGCTGCCGGCGGACCGATTCACGTCAGCGCAGGACTTTGCGAGGGCGCTCGCCAATCCGGGCTTCACGCACGGAGAGACCGTCGCGGTCGGGGCCGGTGTGGCCGGGGGTCGGTGGAACGCCCTCACGCTCGCTTTGGCCGTCACGACACTGACGCTCGGTGCCCTCGCCGGCTGGTCGCTCCGTCGGCCGGAGCCGCCACGGCCGGTGGCGCGCTTCGTGTCTCCGTTCCTGCCCGGCCAGGAGCCGATCCAATCCGCATCCGGCACGTTCAGCCTCTCGGCCGATGGATCGGCGCTGGTCTACCGCGGTCCGGACGGTCGGCTCTGGGTGCGCCGGTGGAACGATCCGGGGGCGTCGCCTATTCCCGGGACCGAGGGGGCCGTGCTCCCTGCTCTGTCGCCGGACGGCGCCGGACTCGCCTTCTCTCAGGGTACGGACGTGAGGGTCTTGGCGTTTGCAGGCGGATCGCCTCGTTCGCTCATGGAGGGAAGGGCACCATTCTGGGGAGGGGACGGATACATCTACGCGACGGTCCCCGAGGGAACCGCACGCGTGCCGGTGGGAGGTGGGTCGCCGGAAGCCGTAACCCGCTTGGCCGAGGGGCACCGGCAGCACGTTGTCTACGACGTATTGCCGGGCGGCAGGGGTGCTCTGGTCGACGTGCAATTCCTGGACGGGGCCCAGGGGGAGGAGGTCCAGGCCGTGGATCTCAGGACGGGCTCGATGACGCCCTTGGTGCAAGGCGGCGAAGGGTATTACGCAAACACGGGCCATCTGATCTTCGAAGCCACGGAGACCAATGATCTGATGGCCGTGACTTTCGATCCGCGCTCAATGGAGACGAGCGGAGACGTCGTAACCGTGTTGGAGGAAAGAGTGACCGGGGCCCGACTCTCGAGGTCGGGAACGCTGGTCTATACGAGGATTGCGCCTGGAGGGGAGAGGGCGGAGTTCGTATGGGCGACGCGTTCGGGTCAGACCGAGCCGGTCGAGGCCGGATGGACTTTCAGCTCAGACGACGAGGGGAGTGGGTGGAGGCTATCGCCGGACGACCGACGCATCGCCTACGTGGCCGATGACGCGGAGCCGGGGAACCGAGATGTCTGGGTCAAGGAATTGCCCGGCGGTCCCAGCTCACGGCTTACGGACGGGGAAGGCAGCGAATGGGCACCCCGGTGGGCGTCCGGTGGTGAGACGATCACGTTCAGGGGCCCGAGCGCCCGCATCTATTCGACTCGGGCCGACGGGATCGGTGCGCCGGAAGTCCTCGTCCCCGAGGGTAACGTGGCGGAGGCGTTTTGGAGCCCGGACGGAGAGTGGCTGGTGATTCGCCGTGGCGGAGGTGGGGCGGCGCAGGGCCTTCGCGGCATCCAGGCCATACGACCCGGCTCGGACGGCGTGGCGCTGCAGCTGATCGACGGGAGCGAATCGGAGGTGCAGCCGGACCTCTCACCGGACGGGCGATGGCTGGCCTACGCCTCGAACGAATCTGGCCGGTACGAGGTCTACGTGCGTCCGTTCCCCGACGTCGATGCCGGCAAATGGCAGGTGTCCACCGAGGGTGGGATTCAACCGATGTGGGCCCACAACGGAAGGGAGCTGTTCTTCGTGAGCCCACGCGATGAAGAGATGTGGGTGGCTGGGTACGAGGCGACCTCGGACTTTCGCGTGGTCGGGCGCGAAGCGCTCTTCCAGCTTCCGGGTGATTTCTTGGGCCTCACTGCTCGGTCGGCCACGAACTACGATGTCTCCTCGGACGATCAGCGGTTCCTCTGGGCCCGGCGCTTGGGGGAGTCTAGTGGCGCTCGCAGCCGCCGCTTTGTCCTGGTGCAGAACTGGACTGAGGAGTTGAAGGAGCGGGCCCCGAACTGACGCGAACCCGACCCACCGAACACCCTTGCTCACGCAGCGTGCGGTACGCCCTCGAGCCTAGGCCTGTTGCGGGGTGGTCACGAGACCATCGACCTCCCGCCTTCCAAGCGTGAGGTCCATGCACCAAGAAGAAAACCCCGCCCAGTCACCTAAGACCAAGCGGGGCTTGTACTTCCATTTCCATCAGTGGGCCTGGGTAGACTCGAACTACCGACCTCACGCTTATCAGATATGAGTCGAGCGCTGGTGGGCGATGATACAGGTTGTGTTACAGCTCACGCCAGCGAATCCCCCTGATGCTTACTGCATCAAGCCAAGTCGCTCGAAACGGCTGCGTGCAAACCGCCGTCGATAGATGCCGGGCGTCAGACCAGCCTTGCGTTTGAATAGCCGCCTGAACGACACCGGATCCCCGTAGCCTACCGAGCGCCCAATCACTTCGACGGCATCGCCGCCAACCTCAAGCATCTGCTTGGCCTTCTCGATACGCATCGTTTGCACATACTCGATGGGGCTGTATCCTGTCGCGCGCTTGAACCTGCGAGCAAACGTCGTGGGCGGAAGCCCCGAGCGCCGGACCATCTCGGCCACTGGGTTCGGCTTGGCGAAGTTCTCGGCGATCCATTCTTGGCATTCGCTTACGGCACCATCCTCGTGCGGGATGCCATGGCACATGGCTGAAAAGGAAGCTTGGGTTTCTTCCCGGCTCGAGATCATCCAGAACTTTGCCAGTTGTCCCGCATGCTCAGCGCTGCAAAAGCGCGCGGCGATATAGAGCGCCAACTCCTGCCAATTCGTCGACCCGCCCGCAGTCACGATTTGACCCTCGTGTCCAGAAACACACAAGTCTTTCTCCAAGCGCCACCGAGTTTCGGGGTAGTGGACTCGAAGCATATCGCGGAAAGCCCAGTGGGATGTCGCCTCCCACCCATTCAACAGTCCGGCTTCCGCTAGAAGGATCGCGCCCGTGCAGGCCGATGCGATGGTCGTGCCGCGGCTGTGCTGCCGTACAAGCCAGTCGAAGGCCCATCCATCGTGATTTTCAGGGCGAGATGTGTCCGGTACACCCAGGGATGCAACGAGTACGATATCGTTGTCTTCCGCTTCCTCGACACAGAGGTGCGGCGATATGACAACACCACCGGCACATCGGATCGGTTCTCGCCCCGCGGCAACGATGCGGACATCGAGCCGCGGCTCGGCCGGCAGTCCCGTCACGAATGCTTCCCACCCGGTACTCAGCCACGTGAGCGTGTCGAACAGCCCGTAGAGAGTAGATGGTGAGGTGTTGGGAGTTGCAAGAATGCTCACACGAATCGGCCGTTTCGCCATGACGCTACGTCTCATTTTCCGAAAAATGGTGAATTTGCCACTATTTTAGTGATTCTAACCCTTACGCGAGTGATGCGACACATGAAAGTTGGAGTTCGGCTCACCAACTACTACGGGAGGAGACCTCATGACCATCAACAGGCGTCGTTTTATAGGCTATTCGTTGGCCTCGGGAGTGGCGAGTGCACTGCCGGACAACTCCCTGCTCGCTCAAGCGTTTCGATCGTCTCGACAGGTTCCCAGCATACCGGCAGTGACGTTGGCGGGCGACGATACGGCAATCGAAGGTGCAGCGGTCAGAGAGCTTGGTGAAAGCCTGCAAGGCGCGTTGATGCTCCGTGGCGATCCGGGCTACGACGGTTCGCGCACGGTATGGAACAGCATGCACGACAGGCACCCGGCTTTGATCGTGCGTGCGGCGAATGCGGAAGACGTGTCGAATGCCGTGACGTTTGCCCGCGAGCGCGAGCTGCTCGTGTCCGTCAAGGGAGGTGGTCACAGTTGGCCTGGCCGATCGGTTGCCGATCGCGCGCTCATGATCGATCTCGGATCGATCAACGGAGTCACGGTGGACGTTGGGGGTCGCCGCGCGAGGGCCGGTGGCGGCGGTCTGCTCTACAGCCTCGACCTCGCCACGACGAGGCACGGACTGGCAACGACGGCGGGAGTCGTCTCCCATACGGGCGTGGGCGGTCTCACGTTGGGCGGTGGTTACGGGCGTCTGAATCGAAAATTCGGGTTGACGATCGACAACGTTGTGTCGGCCCAGATAGTGACGGCCGACGGTCGAGTGAGACGTGTGAGCGCGGATGAGAACGGCGATCTCTTCTGGGCCATCCGGGGAGGTGGCGGAAACTTCGGCGTCGTGACAGAGTTCGAATTCCGGCTGCATGAGGTGGGCCCTGACATGCTTGGCGGGGACATCCTCTGGCCGATCGCGCAGGCTCGGGAGCTATTGGAGTTCTTTGCCGAGTACTCGCTGAGGCTGTCGGACGAGATGTATGTGGGACCGTCCATGGGGACGGCTCCGGACGGAGCCGGTGTGATCGGCATGCACGTCTGTTACTGTGGCGACTTCGCGAGCGGAGAACGCGAGCTCGCTCCTCTGCGTCAGTTCGGCAATGCTATGGCCGATACAGTTGGTCCTGTACCGTACGTGACCCTGCAGACGCGAAACGACGGTGCGTGGCGGCCGGGCATTCGCTCCTACGTCAAAGGCGGTATGGCAACGGAGTTCACGCCTGGATTGATCGACGCGATGATCGAAAGCTTCGATCCAAGGGATGGGCTGGGCATGGGCACCCATACGGCTGGTGGTGCGGTGGCCCGGGTCGGTACGACGGACACAGCTTGGCCGCATCGTAACGTGGAAACCATGATCAACGTGGGTGCGGGTTGGACAGACCCCGCAGACGATGAGGCGAAGATCGAAGCGAGCCGGCGTGTCTGGGCGGCGTTGGAGCCGCATACGGCAGGTTACTACGACAACATTCAATCGGAGACGACCAACGTGAGCGGCAACTACGGACCCGCATACGACCGTTTGGTCTCGGTGAAGAACGAGTTCGACCCGATGAATCTGTTCCGGCTGAACAGTAACGTCAGGCCGACGGTGTAAGTCTAGGGGCCGAGCCTCTCTCATCCTTCATATGTCGGGTGTCAGGAGGCACCAATGGAGCGTGCCCACGTAGGTCATCAAGTAGAAATCGAGTGGGAGCGGAAGGCCTACAATAATGCTGTCTCCTTTGGTTAAAAGTGGAGAAACTGCCTCTATTTGGAGAATATTGCCTCTTCTATCGGCGGGGGAACCACCAGATTTCGAGCGTCTCTTAACAAGGATGGAGCTTATGGGTGACCTACGAGTCGTGACACGTGAGGGGGCGACTGACGCACTCGGAAGCGAAGTTGTCGAGGAGTTCAGGAGCGGGTTGCGAGGCGCCAGCCTCATCGCCGGCGATGACAGCTACGAAGAAGCCCGCATCATCTGGAACGCTTCGGCCGACAAGCGCCCGGCACTCATCGCCCAATGTTCCGGCGTCGCCGATGTAATCGACGCCGTCAACTTCGCCCGTGAGCAAGACCTCGTGGTGGCAATCCGTGGCGGCGGGCACAACGTAGCCGGAAACGCTAGCTGCGACGGTGGGCTGGTCATCGATCTGACCCTGCTGAACGGCGTCCATGTGGATCCGTCAGCCCGGAGGGCGCGCGTCGGCGGGGGCGCGGTTCTCGGTGACGTGGACCGCGAGACCCAAGCGTTCGGGCTTGCCGCGCCGCTTGGCGTGGTGTCGCTCACTGGCGTCGCTGGGCTGACCCTGTGTGGTGGGATTGGCTGGCTGCGGAGATCGCACGGTATGGCCTGCGACGCCCTAGTATCCGTCGATGTCGTTATAGCCGACGGCAGCTTGGTCACCGCCAGCAAAACTGAGAACCCAGACCTGTTCTGGGGGGTTCGCGGCGGCGGTGGCAACTTCGGCGTAGTGACCTCTTTCGAATTCGAGCTCTACCCTGTTGGACCCATGGTCACGCTCTGTGCGCCCTTCTTCCCGTTGAATGATGGCGCGGGCGACGTTCTGCGCCGCTGGCGTGACTTTATGGAGCAGGCCCCAGAACACATAGCATCGAACTTCCTCTTTTGGAGCATCCCAGCACACCCCAACTTTCCCGAAGAACTGCACGGAACACCCGTCGTCATTCCGGCTGCGGTTCACTCGGGTGCCGTCAAGGATGGTGAGAGCCTGATCCAGCCCTTGCGCGATCTCGGCGACCCCGTGCTCGATCTCAGCGGGCCCATCCCCTACACCGCCCTGCAAGCCTCTTTCGATCCTCTGTTCATGAAGGGCGAACGGCTGAACTACTGGAAATCGCTCTACCTCGACACCCTCAACGACGACGCGATCGGACACATCGTGGCGCGAGCCCTCGCCAGGCCGAACCCTTGGTCGCTGATCGCCGTCTGGCACCTCGGGGGCGCAATGAACCGGGTCGAGCCGACAGAGACCGCTTTGGGCGAGCGCAATGCGCCGTTCCTCTACAGCCTCGACACGTCTTGGACCGACGCGGCCGACAATGAGAGTGCCATCGCCTGGACACGCGAGGCGTGGGCCGAGATGAAGCCATTTTCGCGCGGAGGCGCCTACCTCAACTTCCCCGGGCACGGTGAGGAGGGGGAATCACTGCTGCGTGCCTCCTACGGCAGCGCAAACTACGACCGTTTGGTCGAGCTGAAGACCAAGTACGACCCAACCAACCTGTTCCGTCTCAATCAGAACATTCCTCCCGCCAAGTAGCCTAGGGGAGACGGAATGGACTCTACTGGATCTGACGCTACAGCTTCTTCTACGGCTCCACCGTGTTTCACCGATACACGCAAGCCCCCCAAGGCCCTAAGGCTCTGGGGGGCTTTAGCTTCCATCAGTGGGCCTGGGTAGACTCGAACTACCGACCTCACGCTTATCAGATATGAGTCGAGCGCTCGTGGGCGCTCGTGAGCGCTGGAAATAGGGGGATTTGGCCGATTCTGCGCTCGTGG
>JBDHFN010000107.1:0-9215 GCA_039590375.1 Gemmatimonadota bacterium | reverse complement strand
CCCCCGCGCCCTCCTACGGTCACGCTCGCACAGCCCAACCTTCGACGAAGGAACTGCGTCATGCCTCGAAGCCGCGATGGGCGGTCCGTGCGCTCGTATCGCTCCTGGTGGTCCTTGGCCGCCTTTGCCCTTCTCGTCCTCGCCACCCCCTCGGCGGCGCAAGTGGAGGTCGACTGGGCGGAGCATCACGACCACGAGGCCGTGACGGACCTCGTCCACCGGTGGGCCCGGGCATACCCGGAGCTCGTCTCGGTGGAGTCCCTCGGAAAGAGCGTCCAGGGGAGGGACCTCTGGCTCCTCACGCTGACGGACCGGACCACGGGGCCCGCCCACGAGAAGCCGGCCGTCTGGATCGATGGCCATTCCGACGGCGGCGAGGTTCTGTCCCGTGAGGTGGCCCTCTACCTGATCGGCTATCTCCTGGACAACGCGGGGCACCCGCGCATCGCTCGCATCCTCGACACCCGCACGCTCTACATCGAACCCAACGCGAACCCCGACCCTGGCGAACAGGTGACGCAGCCTCCCGTTGCCGGTGTGTTCCAGGGCATCTCCCGGACGGGATACCTGTATCCGTGGGACGGCGACGGGGACGGCACGGCCGACGAGGACCCTCCGGAGGACATCGACGGCGACGGCCTGACCCTGTCGATGCGGCAGGTCACTCCCGACGGCGACTGGAAGGCCCACCCGCGGGACCCGCGCCTCCTGGTGCGGCGCAGTCCCGAAGACGGCCCGGGCGACGGACCGTACTACCGCTCGTACGAGGCGGAGGGGATCGACAACGACGGCGACGGACGCATCAACGAGGACTGGCTCGGCGGCTTCGACTCGAACCGCATGTACCCGGTCAACTGGCGCATGGACTGGGCCCAGGAGGGTGCCCCACCGTACCCGCTCTTCACCCCGGAACCGAAGGCCCTCGTCGATGCGGTCCTGGCCCGGCCCAACGTAGGTGCTCTCATCTCTCTTCACACGTCGGGCGTGTTCCCCGGCGGTACGCTGTGGCAGCCCCCGGCGTCCCAGTTCCCCACCGACTTCCTCCGCTACGACGTGGGCTATCTGTACCCGACTTTCGGGGCGAAGTACGAGGAGGTCATGCGCCGCGCCGAGTATCCCTACTCCCGGGCCACGGCAGCAAACGTGCGGGAGCGCGAGCCCAGGGGCGAGATCCCGGCGACGCTCATCGACTGGGGCTTCATCAACCAGGGAATGTTGGCGTGGACGCCCGAGATCTGGGCTCGCGGGGCCTTCGACTACGACGGTGACGGCTCCGTGAGCCCTCTGGAGACGATGCGCTGGAACGAGGAGGAGTGGGGCGGCCGCCTGTTCGTGCCCTGGAATCCGTTCGACCACCCGCAGCTCGGTCGGATCGAGATCGGGGGATGGCGCAACGACTTCGACGCCCACGGAATCACCCCACCCGAGGGATTTCGCTACCGAGCCGAGCAGATCCTGCCCTGGTTCCTCTTCGTCCTCGAGTCGACGCCGCTCCTCGTCCTGGACGATGTTCGCGCCGAGCGGATATCCGAGGGCCTGTACCGCGTGACCGCGGTCATCCGCAACGAAGGCTTCCTGGACACTTCGGTCACCGAGCGTGCTGCCAGCCTTCACGCGCGCCGGAACGTGGAGACCGACGACCCGACCTGGATTCCCCTTGCCGCAGGGGTTGTCGCCGAGGCCACGGTGGAGGGCGGGACGCTGGCGAGCGAGGCCAGGATCCTCCTGGGCCACCTCAAAGGAAGGAATGACGGGGATCGTTTCCGGGGCGCCGTCAGCCGCAAGTGGGCGCGCCAGGCCACCGTCGGTTGGGTGGTCAGGGGAGAGGCCGGAGCGCGCGTTTCGGTCACCGCCGGCGCACCCCGGGCCGGCGTGGCGCGGAGGGAGGTCATCCTGGGCGGAGAAACCGGAGGCGGCCGGGGCCAGCCTTGACGACCGAGGCGTGGGCTGCACCGCGAGCACGCCGAGGTCCCCTCCGAGGAGCGGTAGCGCGTCGGGCCGCAATGGGCCCATAGCTCTTCCTGATGGGACGGCAGATCTCGACTGGCCATGGGACCGCACCTGACGTTTGACGAGATTCTAATGCCGCGGTCGGAAGCTGCGCAAACTTGCCGGGGAGACATTATGGCCATAACTTCGAGTATGGCGAAGAAGACCATACGATCGACGTTCGCTCTCGACGCTGAGACCGTGGCCAACCTCGACCGGCTGGCCGCGAAGTGGGGCCTGTCGAAGTCGGAGACGTTACGTCGCATCGTTGAGACGGCCGCTCGCGTGGATGAGATCGATGCCTCCGCCGAGGCGATCGCGGCGCTGCGGGAGCTCCAGGATCGCCTCGCGCTGACACCGGAGAAGACCGAGGCATGGCTCCGCGAGACCCGCGCGCTCCGCGAGTGGGGGCCGTGATCCGTTCGGCCTCGAGCCCTATCCATCTCGATACGAGCTTCTTGATCCGGGCCCTCGACCCCACGCTGCAGGAGGCAGCCACGCTGCTCGCCTGGCTGGAATCGCGCCACTCGATTGCGATGTCCACACTCGCCTGGAGCGAATTCCTCTGCGGGCCGCTGCAAGAAGGTGACGAAGAGGTCGCGCGCACCATCGTGCAGCGCCATCTCCCCATCAGCCTCGAGGAGGCCTCCGAAGCCGCGCGACTCTTCAACCACGGTGGCCGGCGCAGGAACAGCCTGCCCGATTGCCTCATAGCGGCGACCGCCTTGGTGGACCGAGCGGTGCTCGCTACCAGCAACCCGAACGACTTCGAGCGGTTCGCGGACGCCGGGCTGCAGCTCGCTGGATAGCTCCGTCTGACCACTCGTAACGACCGGCACTGCCGGCGAATTCGCAGCCTCGAGGTCGAGGCGGACGTTTCCAGCGGAAGAGAGCTCCCCCGATCCGTCAAAGCACCCGTGGAATCTGGCGTTCTGCCGTCGGACTACCATTCCCCCCGCTCGTGCCAAGAACGGCTCCAGGTGGTGCTGAGGGACGGCGTAGCGCGCTGTCTGAGTGGGCCGGCGCGGCCGGTAGACGGGCCTCGGGAAGCTACGCGGAGACGGTGCCCGGCCTGCACGACTCGCGAATGAACATGTACATCGCCCAGGCGCGGAACGGCGGGTTCGAGGCGGTCGAGAGCCTGGGCGTCATCGATCCGAAGCAGCACGTGCGGAGCGCGGCGTAGGCAGTCCTCCCACCTGTCCGGCTTCCGTCGGGGCCCGCGCGGCGTTTCCCACCGCACCCCGTGCGGGCTCCTGTTGGGGGCTCAGATCCAGACCTCGGCCTCAGTCGATGTCCGTGTCCCCGAAGAACCGCAGACGCGCGTCCTCCGAGATGGCGACCACGGCCGGGTGCTTGAGACGTCGTTCCACGGTGATCGCGTAGAACCTTTCCGTGACTCCTTCGGCCCGACCCAGTCGCTCGACTGCGTACTTCTCACGGATCTCACGTCCGACGACGGTGGGAGCGGCGAAGAGCCCGGCACCGGCCTCAGCGAAGACCTTGATCAAAGCGCTGTCCTCGATCTCCGATACCACCCGGGGTTGGATGCCCAGGGACTCGAACCACTCGTCCAGGGAGCGTCGCAGGGTGTAGCCGGCAGCCGGAAGCAGGAAGGGCGCGCCGTCGAGGCTTTCCGGGAAGCCCTCCCTGAGCCGATGGACGGTCAAGGGCGGGCCGAAGATGTCGATGGCGCTGTCGCCGAGGACGTGATTGTAGGCTCGCACGCTCACGTTCGGGGGAATGGGCATATCCGCCAGCACCAGATCGAGGTCATGGGTGGCGAGGTCGGCCAGTAGTCGATCAGTGCGGTCCTCCCGAACCTCCAACCGCACGGGATCGGCGAGGGCAAGAGCGGGTTCGAGGAGGTGAAAGGCGATGAGCTTGGGGATCGTGTCCGCCACGCCGACCGCGAGCCGCATCGGGCGGCCTTCGAGGCGACCGTGGATCGTCTCCTGGAGCTCCCGTCCCAAGCGGAAGATCTCCTCGGCGTAGTCGAACACGATCTTGCCCTCCGCGGTCAACGCGAGCGTCCGTCCAGTGCGCTCGAACAGGGCGTGTCCGAGTGTTCGCTCGAGCTTCTTGATCTGTGCGCTGATGGACGGCTGGCTCACGTGCAGCGCCTTTGCGGCCGCGGTGACTCCCCCTTCCCGGGCAGAGACCCAGAAGTAGTGCAGGTGCCGATAGTTGAGGGGCCTCATGATGTCGGCCTGTTTCGTGGAGACATGTAGCCGGCAGCCCGCCTTCGGCAGGGCGTCGAAACGGTCGCCCATGGGCCGCTGACACGAGAACCATAGTCAAAATATATGAAATGGATCGCAGAATGGTATTTGTCCTATGCTTACCGACCGTCGATCTTGCGTATTGTTGGGCCGACCCATCCGGGCTCGGGTCGTCTCCGCTCGCACTCATGGCAGCGAGCGACGACTCACATGACGCCGCCAAACATCCGGCGGCCAGATGGACCACCGACGTCCCCGGGCCGCCGGGATTCGACCGCGCGCGCCCCGCTTCCCGGAGGCAGGATGACGGCCATCGGCAGACAGCTCACGTCAGCCCGGCTCCCGAAAGAGCTCGGCCTGTTCGACGTGTACGCCATCAGCACCGGAGCCATGTTCAGCTCCGGATTCTTCCTGCTTCCCGGTGTGGCAGCAGCCGGGTCGGGACCTTCCGTCGTGCTTGCCTATCTGCTCGCGGGTGTCTTTATCATCCCCGCCATGCTCAGCGTCGCGGAGCTCAGCACGGCCATGCCCCGCGCGGGCGGCGCCTATTACTTCCTCGATCGGGCCTTGGGGCCCATGGTGGGCACGATCGGCGGCTTCGGGGCCTGGTTCGGTCTCGTGTTCAAGAGCGCTTTCGCGCTCGTCGGGATGGGGGCCTACCTCGCGCTGGTAGCGGATGTGCCGGTCAAGCCCCTTGCCCTCGCGTTCACCTTGCTCTTCGCCTTGGTCAACCTGGTCGGAGCCAAGGAAACCAGCGGGCTGCAGCGGGTGTTGGTCACGGCCCTCGTGGCGATCCTTGGCCTGTTTGTCGTGCAGGGATTCGTCGCGGTGGGCCGGAACCCCGCCCTGGTCGTCGAGCGGTTCTCACCGTTCCTGCCTTTCGGCGTGACCGGCCTGCTCGCGACCGTGGGCCTGGTCTTCGTGTCCTACGCGGGACTCACCAAGGTCGCGAGCGTGGCCGAGGAGATCCGTCGTCCCGAGCGGAACATTCCGCTGGGCATGGCCCTCGCCCTGGGAACCGCGTCGGTGATCTACGTGGCCGGTGTGTTCATCCTCAATGTCCTGATCGAGCCCTCCGCGTTTTGGATGGACCTGACGCCTGTCGCGACCGTCGCTGACGCCCTGTTCGGCTGGATGCCCGGAGGCGTCGGGCTCGCCGTTATCGTGATCGCGGCCATCGCGGCGTTCGCGTCCACAGGGAACGCAGGCATCCTGTCGGCGTCTCGCTACCCGTTGGCCATGGCCCGGGACCGATTGGTGCCCGACGGCCTGAGCCGCCTCGGCCGGTTCGGCACACCGGCGCTCGGAATCATGATCACGTCGGGCACCATGGCGGTGCTGATCCTGTTCCTCGACGTCGAGGCGCTGGCCAAGTTCGCAAGCGCGTTCACCCTTTTGCTGTTCGCGCTCCTCAACCTGGCCGTCATCGTCATGCGCGAGAGCGGGATCGAGGCGTATGACCCAGGCTTTCGGTCTCCGCTCTATCCTTGGGTCCAGCTGATCGGACTGATCAGCCCTCTCTGGCTCATCGCCGAGATGGGCATGGCGTCGCTGCTCTTCACGCTGACGCTGGTAGCTGGGTCGCTCGTCTGGTACTTCGCCTACGCACGCCCACGTGTGATTCGCTCGGGCGCGATCTACCACACGTTCGCGCGATGGGGGCAGAACCGCTTCGAGGGCCTCGACCAGGAGCTCCGGGGCCTGGTGAGAGAGCAAGGGCTTCGTCCGGGGGATGCCTACGACGAGGTTGTCGCCCGCGCCGCCGTGCTCGATGTGGACGTCACGACGCCGTACGAAGATCTGGTTGCGAACGCGTCGCGTCTGCTGGCTGTCGGATCCGGTGTGAAGCCCCACCTGCTGAGAGACGGTCTCTCGGGACAGGTGGATGCCGGCATCGTGTCCCTGGCCCCGGGCGTGATCTTGCCGCACGCCCGGGTGGCGGACCTCGAGCACCCGTTGCTGCTTTTGGCCCGCTGCTCGAAAGGCGTCCAGTTCGCCACAGGCGGCGCTGAGGAGCCGGATGGGCGTAGCGTGAGGGCGGTGCTCTTCGTGGTCAGTCCCCTGGATCAACCCGGCCAGCACCTGCGCCTCCTGGGCCACCTGGCGACTCATGTCGCTGAGGATGCGTTCCTCGAGCGCTGGCTCAGCGCGGCCGACGAGCAGCACTTGAAGGAATGCTTGCTGCGCCACGAGCACTCGCTGGGAATCGTGATCGGGGCGACGCCCGCGACCTGGGACCTCGTGTCTACCAGGGTCGCGGACGCCGCTTTACCGAGCGGCAGCCTGATCGCTCTGATCCGGCGGGGCGAAGAAAGCGTCTTCCCTCGCGGGAGCACCGTATTGGAAGAAGGGGACCGGGTCACGTTCATCGGTGAACCGGCCGCGATCCGCACGCTGACTGGGAGGTTCGGCCTCGGGTCCGATCCGGAAGCTGAACCGGTACAGCCAGAGCAGTCGCGGTCCGAGTCGACCGCCGAGAAGGTCTGATCTCCCAAAACTCGAGGGGGATACGAGATGTCGCTGAAGCAATGGGCCCCCGTCGTCCTCGTGATCGGCGCAAGCTATCTCCTGCAGCCCCCTGCCCAGGGCGGGCTGAGCCAATCCGCCGATGACGGGCACGTAGAGACCGTTGCCGCCGTGGGCGAAGCAACCGGTCCGTACCGCACCGTCGTGCTCGACGTGACGGGAATGACCTGAGGCGGCTGTGCCACGGCGGCCAGGTTGGCCGTGCAGCGAATCCACGGCGTCACCGAGGCCGGCTTCTCGTACGAGCGGGCCGGGGGATTCGTCACGTTCGACACCACGTTGACCACTGTCCTGGAAATCGCCGAGGAGCTCGAGCGCGTGACCGGGTTCGTGGGGGTGCCCCGATCCGTCTCCCCCAATCCTGCTCCCGCGGACCGGTGCGATACCCGCCTCCCGCGGAGCGGCGAGCCACCTGGAGCCTCTAGGTCCTGCTCGTCGACGAAAGTTGAATCCGGATCGAAGCGCCGCATGAGATCGGGCAGGTAGCGGGGGCGGACACTTCTAGGCCCGCCGGGTCCGAGGTCCACGAGGGATGAGCTTGGGCGGCTCTCAGAGTCGGCCTTCGGCGGCTGCCCCACAGGCGATCCCGCCACAAGAGCACCGTCGAGCCTGTGGCGACGCCGTCATTCGAGTGCCCTACCGCTCCGACACCGGAGCCCCCATCTCACTGGCATACGCGGCACGAAGGGCCTGGTGGTACTGATCGAGCAACCCGGCAAGGGTGCGGTGCTCCTCCCGCACGGCCTCTCGAAGGTCGGACCGCGTCAGGAAGTCGTACAACACCGACGACATGATCTCCGCGCTGATCAGGAAGCCCGTGTGGCCGATCTCGCTGAACGTATCGTCCAGCATGCCGCGGGTGTGGTTCGCTTCTTTCGAGCTGAAGACGCTGATACCGATGCCCGGGATGTCCTTCGTAACGACTCCGGTCTCCTCGTATCCAGCGGGGCGCCTCGGCTCCGGGCTGATGTTCGGCGCGTCGAGCTCATGGGCGTAGGCGAACGAGAGCTCCTGCAACGTTCCCAGGGAGATGCCGTCGCGGTATTCGCCATAGCGCTCGATCTCGACCTCGGTTCCCGTGGCGAGCGCTGCGCCCCGGGCAGCATCGTCCATCATATCGTTGACGTGCTCGAGGTACACCGGATCCGGATAGCGGATGTAGTAGTCCACCACGGCCCGCTGGGGCACCACGTTGGGCGCATCACCCCCCTCGGGGATCACCCCCTGGATCGACGCTTCGGGGCGCAGCGTCGAGCGTAATCCGTCGACCAGCGTGAAGAAGTGTACCGCCGCCTCGAGGGCGTTCCGGCCGTGCCAGGACGACATCTGATGCGACGCCTTACCCCGAAACGTGTACTTGACCTCGTTGATGTTCAGGCAGCAGCTGCCGAACCCCGGCTGAGCCCGGGACGTTTGGGTGACACCGTGGCTGCGGATGAGGATGTCGGCGCCGTCGAATACTCCCGCCTCGTGCATGATGACCTTGGCGGGAGGCCCCACCTCTTCCGCCGGCGTCCCGTAGATGCGAATTCGTCCGGGCGTGCCCGACGCGCTCATGTGCTCGGCCATTGCGAAGGCGGAAGCGAACACGATGGGCGTCTGCGCGTTGTGCTGATCGCCGTGATACGGTCCGTCTGCATCCCGGAGTGCGTCGTACTCGCCGATCAGCCCCAGCATCAGGCCATCGGCGCCGGCTGGGGACGTCCAGGTCGCGACGAAGGCCGTCTCGAGGCCGGCCACCCCCACCTCGACTTCCCAGCCCCGCTCCCGCAGAACCGCAGTGAGCGTGTCCACGGCCAGAAATTCCTCCCAGCCCACTTCCGGGTTCCGCCCGATGAAGTCGCTGAGCGACTCCATCTCCGACTCCCAGAGCTCCCTCGTACGGCGGACCAGGGCGTCCCGGTCGGCGTCGTCCCTGCTCGCCAGCTCGCGAGCCGCGCCCATGGGATCGAGGCGAGCCTGGAGCTCGTCGATCTGTCGCACGATGTCGCGGGCGGCTGCGAGCTCTGTCGCGGTGGTCTGGGCGAGGACGGGGAGGGGGAGCGTCAGAAGCGTCGACAAGAACAAGAGGCGGAGGGCCGGCATGGTGTGACTCCGAATCGGTGATTCCATTGACAGGGGCAGGCCGAAGCTAACGGCTGCGACGTACCGCCGTCGACGCTCGGGTTGGCCCAACGCGGCGGCTAAGGCATGATCCCTGTTGGGTTTCACCCACGCATTCCGGGCCTGACTCAGAGCACCCCGTCTCGCGACCCTGGCCGGACACGGCGATTGCACGAGCTCACGTCTGGGCGTAACCGAACGAGGGCCACGGTTTTCGAGAGCCGTGGAACGCGCTGTGGGCAGGTCTGTCGCAGCAGGGCGTCACGCGCGACTGCTTGTCGGGGCAGTAGCGAGCGATCGTCTCCCTTGCGGTCTCCAAGGGCACATCCTACTTTCGGTATATATTCGGTCCAGTCCAGCCCCGTTCGATTCCAC
>JBDHFN010000106.1:0-9609 GCA_039590375.1 Gemmatimonadota bacterium | reverse complement strand
CGCTTCGACCGGCACCCCCCGGGCCGCCAGCTCGTCACGAATCCATCCGCCCAGCTGCCCCTCGAGAAGCGGTTCGCCGCGCTTGGCATGTTCCGCGGCACGCGTGAACGCGTCCATGGCCACGGCCCGCACCGTCTCCGCGGAAACCCGATGCGCCTCCAGCTGTTCCTCGGACCACACGGAGTGGAACATGGACACCAGGTTCCCCGAGCTCACCGGGTTCACCCCGGCCTCTTGCAGCAAGTCCAAAATGCCGGACGGCACCCGGTCCAGCGTGGGAACGCTCGAACGGGGAGAGACCTCCATGGCCAGACGCTCCCGGTCGCCGAGCAACTCCGGGAGACGGCTCTCCATCTCGCGCCACCCCGCGTAGTCGATGATGCCCCACGGCCAATGCCGCCATGAGGAGTGTTCGATGGCGTGGATCAGCGTGACGGGACCGCCTTCCGCCGGGATCAGGGTGAAGGACCGGCGTGACGTCCAGCCAAGACCGAGCATGGCCGTCGCGATCGGGTTCTGGCCCCTGAAGTCGAACAACAACCAGCCCTCCAGATCGGCCTCCCGCAACGCGGCTTGCACCCGGGCGACTTCGGCGGCGTCACTCATGGGCGCGATGCTCATCGCGGCGTGTCGCCTTCGTCGCCAAAGAGCGGAAGACCCGTCAGCTGTTCCTCCTTCCCGGCTCCATCCGCGGAAGCGTCGACCCCTTCCGGGGCTTCGAGAGAGGCGCTCTCCCTGGCCGGGGGCTCCTCCACATGCTTCATGCCCATTACGAGATCGAGCCCGAGGACCCGCTCCTGTGTCAGGAGTCTGTGCACTTCCCGTTCCCTCGCCCACGCCCTCCAGACGCCGACCAAACCCCATCGGCGCCTCGCCCTACGCAGGATGCCCAACTTCTCGGAGACACTGAACAACTCCGTGAAGTCGGGAAACGGTTTGGTGATCTGAGGGCGGAAAGCGGTCTCTTCGTCGGACCAATCCTCCGTGTGCAACCCCTCGATGCCGGCGTCCATCAAGAGTCTCTTCCACTCGACCAACATGAGCGGGCGGCAGCCGAGAGACTGAGAGAGGATCTCGCGACGAACCGGATCCACGGGCGCCTTCCAGACGGGCTGGACCAGAACGACGCTCGCGCCCGCCTTGGCGACCCTCACGATCTCCCTGACGGCACCCTCCGGGGCGACCCGCGCGGTGAGGCCGAGCTCGGCGATCACGACGTCGAAGATGCCATCCTGGAAGGGCAGCCGGTCCATCTCGCCCGGCTGGACATGCACGCGGTCGAGCATGCCGATGTCCCGCAGCCGCTCCTCGGCGTGGTCCAGCAGGGCAGGATCGTCTTCGACCCCCGAGCCCTGCACGTCGTACTCACGTACGAAGTGCTCGAGCGTAACCGCCAAACCGGACGGCACGACCAGCACCTCATCGTCGGTCTTCATATCCGTCAGAAGGGCGATTTGACGACAAAGCTCGACGCCGCCGGGGGGGAACAGCGGTCGGCGGCTCAGATGGATCAGATCGAGCATGGAAGGAATCTTCATGTCGACTGGGGCGCCGCCATGGGCGTCGGCGGACATGGGGGCCGGGCCGGCGTGCGTCGAAGGATCAAGGGCGCCGGAGCGACTAGAAGACGGGCTCTTCTGCGGAATCCATCTCCTTCAGGGCCTCACGAAGACGCTCCTCTTCGTCCGAGGACAACTCCGTGCTCGCCGTCTGCGGCGGCGGGGCGCCGCGCCGCATGTATCGCAGAGCGGCCACAACGACAACGATCCCCAGCACGATGGCGATCGGAGGCACGAGCCACGCCAAGAGTCCCGCGCCGGACGCGCGCGGGTAGGCGAGATACTCCTCACCATGGCGGTCGAGCATCCATTCGACGAGCTCGTCCGTGGTCCAGCCCTCGCGCGCCATCACTTGCATACTGTCCCTGAGCAAGGCCCCCGTGTAGGAGGTGCACACCTCGAGCATGAGGCCAGGGCAATACGGCGATTTGAGCCGGGCGATGGCCTCGTCGGCCGCGGGATGCGGAGCGAGGGGCCCCCGTAGAGCCTCCTCCTGACCCTGAGCGACCAGTGGTCGCACCTGGGCCGCTGAGAGCACCGCCGCCAGGCATGCTAGAGTACGCGCCGTTTTGAGCATCTTCATGACTGTAGCCCGTCACGCCTCGAGAGGCGTGCCCCGCAGGAATTTGATCGCGCCGGAAACATTGCACCGGCTGATCTTAACCCCGAGGCACGAATATGAGCCACCTCGAGCTGGGCGAGGGACGAACGGCGAGGGCTCCGCGGGGGTGGCGATTCCTTTCCAAGCGGCGCCCAATCCGGCAAGTTGGCCCGCGGCTCAGAAGCCCTGCCAAACAAGGAGAAAGAGAGATGCCGTGCTCCACCCGTTCGATCCTCGGCCCCGTTGTGGTCACGTTCGCGCTCGCATCATTGCTCACCCCGCGATCCCCGCTCGCGGGGCAGCAGCCTGCGGCGCCCGTGGGCGCCTACGACGCTTCGCCGTATCTGGGGGAGATCCGCAACACTGTCCTCTACGGAGACATCTGGGAGCGGCCCCAGCTCTCGGCCCGAGACCGCAGCCTCGTCACCGTCGCGGTCACCCAGGCGCTCTACGCGACGAACGAGCTTCGCATCCACATCGGCAGGGCGCTCGACAACGGCGTTACGCAGAGCGAGATCGCCGAACTCATCGGACACGTGCTGTGGTACTCGGGGTTTCCGACCGGGGTGAACGCGGCTCGGGTCGCCGCCCAGGTATTCGACGAGCGTGGCCTCCCGGAGTCCCCGCCGGAGTCGTCGCCGCGGGAATCGAAAATGGACGCCGATCCTCTGTTTCCCGGTGCCTTCCCCGGCACGCCCTACGTCCGGGACCTCCTCAATCAGGTCGTCTACGCCGAGACCTGGGAGCGACCGGAGTTATCGCCTCGGGATCGAAGCCTCGTCACCGTGGCGGTCGGCACGGCGTTGTACGCATCCAGTGAGGTCCGTTACCACGTGGGTCGGGCGCTCGACAATGGGGTGACCCAGGAGGAGATTTCCGAGGTCATCACCCACGTGACGTTTTACTCCGGCTTCCCGACAGGCGTGAACGCGTCGCGTGTGGCCGCCACGGTCTTCGAACAGCGGGGCCTGCCGCTGCCCGACGCTCGCTTCCCCGGCGCGCCGTACCTCGACACGCTGATCGACGGCCTCGTCTATGGGGACACCTGGGTGCGCCCCGGGCTGTCGGCTCGTGACCGCAGCCTCATCACGATCGCCATGACGCAGGCCGCCTACCAGACGAACCAACTTCGAGTTCACCTCGGACGGGGCCTCGACAACGGCATTACGCCGGAAGAGCTCTCCGAGATGATGGCCCATGTGACGCTTTATTCGGGCTTTCCGAGCGGAGTGAACGGGTCGCGGTTGCTGGCCGAGGTGCTGCAGGAGCGGGGGATTCCACTCCCGGACTGAGGCGGTGCAGGTGGGAAAAGCACCTATTCGCGGCGCTGCCGGGAACTGACGGGCCTGATCGCAACGGTCCATGAGAGAGGAAGCGACACCGGATTGTAGCAGACCTGGTCGTCACAGGCCTGATAGTCGAGCGAGCCGGTGAGTGTCAGCTCGTCCATCTCACGGAACGCCGCCTGGGCATCCCTGCTGCTCAAGGGAACCACTTCCTGCAACAGGCTGAACGGTCTCTGGTAAACAGGCACACGCTCGTCCAGCGGTTCGAAGTAATAGATCTCGGACTCGGGATACTCTAGTGGGAGAATGCGAACGAAGGGCTGCGGATCGATTCGAAGGGTGATGACACGATAATTCTGAAGTTCGGCACCCGGGGCATACAAGTGCATGGTCGGCTGAGGGACGATTTCAAGGGCCAGAGAAAACCGCACACCCGGAGCGACCACCGCATCGCTGGGATAAGTCAGGATCTCGAGATAGTCTGTCGAGATCTCGGTTCCCTCAACGGAGGAGCCTCCGGCGTCCAGTTTCAACATGATGTTGGAGGCCGTGTTCCGTTCCTGGTAGGAGTCCTCGAAGAACCGGGACTCGACCACGCCGTCGGCGTCGAGCATGAATGTGCCAGGATAGGCGATTCCCACGAACCTTTCGTTCGGGCTGGTCACTGACACCAACAGCTCGAAGTCGGCTTGGACGTCCGGGTCGTCCACATTGGAGCCCAAGGCCTCCTCGGCGACCGTGTTTAAGATGCCATACTCCTTGATGGTTACCGAGCCAACGTCCGCGAGCATCGTGTAGGTGATCCCCTGCTCCCGGGCGAAGTCGGCCAGAACCTCCGGCGAATCGTAGCTGACGGTTACCAGTTCCAGTCCCTGTTCGTGGATCTCATCGACCCTCCCCTGCAGCTCGACCAGCTGCGTGCGACAGTAGGGTCACCAATCCGCCGATCTCACGAAGACGAGCATCGCCCCCCTGGGTCCCATGATGGACTGCCTTGTCCAGATCTTTCCGTTCTGATCCGGCAGGCTGAAGTCGGGTACTTGCTCGCCGACCTGAGGCCCCAGCGCGGAGACATCGACCCTCGTCCGTGTCGGAGATGACGTAGGGGCGAACACCATCCATGTCAGCCCTACGATCAACGTTGCCATCACGACGATCATCAAGTTTCTGGACATTCATGCCCTCTCAAAGCATACAGGATGCTCGTATCCTCCATGTGCGGATGCAAAGGTGAGTCGGCGTCTCGATCTCGGCAAGGAACCGTTCGCTCGACAAGAAAACCGAGCGCCATGCTCCACCCTGAAATCATGATCCCAGAGCCTCAATATTCTGTGTCCCGCCCCGCGTGCCGGGGGAGGGCGGTACTTCTTCAACCGACTTCCAGATCGATCCCCGCTAGCGCCCTCAGGACCGCCGCCGCGCCCAGGCCGGTCCGGGCGGGATCGTAGCCGCCCTCCAGGGCGGCCACCACGCCCGCTCCGCCGGCCGCAACCGCCATCACCTCACGCGTGAGCCCGTGGATATCTTCAGGCTCCAAGAGCATCCCCCCCAGCGGATCGCCGGCCATCACGTCGAAGCCCGCCGAAATCAGGATGAAATCGGGGCGGGAGGTCTCGATGGCCTGGCTCAGGGCCTCGGAGAAGCGCCGCGAGTACTCGAGTGCCGGCGTGCCCGCCGCGAGCGGAACGTTGAGCGTCCACCCCACTCCCTCACCGACGCCTGTCTCGCTCGCCGCCCCGGTGCCCGGATAATGGGGCGACTGGTGCAGGGACAGGTAGAACACGGTCCCGTCGGCGTAAAACGTGTCCTGCGTCCCGTTCCCATGGTGAACGTCCCAGTCCACGATCAGCACACGTTCGGCACGACCCGTCGCCTGAAGCCACCGTGCCGTGACCGCTACGTGATTGATCAAGCAGAAGCCCATGGCACGATCCGGCGTCGCGTGATGTCCCGGGGGACGCGTCGCCACGAACGCGGAGGACAACCCTCCGTCCGCGACACGCTCGGCCGCGGTGAGGAGCGCCCCGCTGGACCCGGTGGCGGCGCCCCAGGAGGCAGCCGACACGACGGTGTCGGCGTCGAGCGAAACCAGGCCGGCTTCCTGTTCGGCTTTCTCCACCGCTTCGCGGAGCAACGCCAGGTACTCGGGCGTGTGCACGCGAAGGAGGTCTTCGTCGGTCACCGGGCCTGGATCGACCTGCACGACCCTCTCGTGCAGCACCAACAGATCTCGGCCCACGGCGGAGGAGAGGGCACGGAGCCGGCCCTGGTGCTCCGGATGTCCCCACCCGGTGTCGTGGAGCGGTGCTTCTGGATGAAGGAGGAATCCAACCGGGGGGCCGGAGTCAGTCACCCGCTCCAACCACAGCGAGGGCCTTCGCGTCGGCGATGCGCTCCTGGAGTGTGCGGACCTGGTACGTCCTGGAGCGGAGAGCGATGAGCGCGTCACACGCGGCGCTCGTCGCAGACATGGTCGTAAAGTACGGGATGCCGTGTGTGATCGCGGCCCTGCGCATGGCGTAGTCATCGTACTGCGACTTCTTGCCCATGGGTGTGTTGATGAGCATGGCCACCTCCCCGGACACGATCTGGTCTACGATGTCGGGCCGCCCCTCTCCGACCTTGTAGACCCGGGTCGTGGGGATTCCAAGGCTCATCGCGTGTTCGTACGTCCCTTTGGTCGCGCGGATCTCGAAACCCAGATCGCGAAGCCGCCTGAGAATCGGGGTGACCGTGGGCTTGTCCCGGTCGTTGACCGTAACGACGAGCGCACCGCCCCTCACCGGAAGCAGGTTGTAGGACGCCGCCTGAGCCTTGGCGATGGCCATCCCGAACGAGTCGTCGAAACCCATGACCTCACCCGTCGAACGCATCTCCGGTCCGAGCAGGATGTCGACCTCGAAGCGGGTGAAGGGAAAGACCGCCTCCTTCACCGCCACCCCGGCCACGGGCGGCTCATCGGGGACCCCCAGATCCGCCAACTTCTCACCGGCCATGATGCGGGCCGCGAGGCGGGCCAGGGGCGTACCCGTCGCCTTGCTCACGAAGGGCACCGTTCTCGAAGCGCGTGGATTGACCTCCAGCACATATACGACGCCGTCCCGGATGGCGTACTGGACGTTGAGCAGCCCGACCACGCCCAGCTCCAGCGCGAAGCGGCGCGTCTTCTCACGGATCTGCTCCAGCTCCACCGCTCCGAGCAGATAGGGCGGGAGCACGCATGCCGAGTCGCCGGAGTGCACCCCGGCATCCTCGATGTGCTGCATGATGCCGCCGATCACGACGTCCGTGCCGTCCGACAGAGCGTCGACGTCGGCCTCGAACGCGTCCTCGATGAAGCGGTCGATGAGCACAGGGTGATCCGGCGAGGCTCGAACGGCCCGCTCGAAATAATCCTTGAGCGACGGCTCATCGTAGACGATCTCCATGGCGCGGCCCCCGAGCACGTAACTCGGGCGCACGAGCACCGGGTACCCCACGTCCTCAGCAACCGCGAGCGCTTGTTCCTCGCTCGTGGCCATCCCGTTCTCGGGCACCGTCGCCTCGACAATCCTGCAGACCTCCTCGAAGCGGCCCCGGTGCTCGGCGCGGTCGATGGCGTCGACGGACGTGCCGAGGATGGGAACACCCGCCGCCTCCAGTCGCTTGGCCAGATTCAGGGGCGTCTGGCCCCCGAGCTGGATCACGACACCGAGGGGCTGCTCCCGCTCGACGATCTCGAGGACGTCCTCGAACGTGAGTGGCTCGAAGTAGAGCTTGTCGCTCACGTCGAAGTCCGTCGAAACCGTTTCGGGGTTCGAATTGACCATGATGGTCTCGTACCCGACCTCGTTGAGCGCCAACACGGCCTGCACGCAGCAGTAGTCGAACTCGATCCCCTGCCCGATCCGGTTCGGACCACTCCCGAGAATGACGATCTTTTCTCGATCCGACGGTCTGGACTCGTCCTCCTCCTCGTACGAGGAGTAGTAGTAGGGCGTCGCGGCGGGGAATTCACCGGCACATGTGTCGACCACGTTATACGTGGGGCGAATGTCCCACTCCCAGCGCCGAGCCCGGACCTGGTCCTCCCCCTCAGAGCGGAGATCGGCGAGCTGTATGTCGGAGAAACCCCTTCGCTTCATGTGCCTCAGCTCGGCGGGCCCCACTTCATCCAGTTCACGGTACCAGGCCTCTTCATCGATGATCTCGAGAAGTTGATACAGGAACCACGGGTCGATCCCGGTCGCCTCCTGGATTTCCTCCATGGGGAGCGTTCCGTCGTCGATGCGCGCCAGCGCCCTCTTGAGTTGGAACGCACGCTCGGCGGTCGGTCTCCTGAGGGCCGCCAGCAGATCCTCCGGCTCGTCCGACTCGAGTCCATCGTCTTCTAGCCGGTCGCCCACAACCCAGCCGATGCGCCCGATTTCCAGGCCGCGGATCCCCTTCTGCCAAGCGGATGCGAAGGTCCGTCCGATCGCCATGGTCTCCCCGACGGCCTTCATCTGTACGCCGAGAACCGGGTTCACCTCGGGGAACTTCTCGAAGGCGAAGCGCGGGAATTTGACCACCACGTAGTCGAGCGTCGGCTCGAAGGAAGCGGGCGTGGTCTTGGTGATGTCGTTGGGCAGCTCATGGAGGAGGTAGCCCACGGCGAGCTTTGCGCCCACACGCGCGATCGGAAACCCGGTGGCTTTCGACGCGAGCGCGGAAGAGCGGGAGACCCTCGGGTTCATCTCCACGATGAGCATCTCACCGGTCTGTGGATCCACGGCGAATTGGATGTTACAGCCGCCGGCTTCGACACCGATCTCGCGGATGATGGCGATTGCGGCGTCCCGCATGCGCTGATACTCGACGTCCGTGAGCGTCTGGGAGGGGGCCACGGTGATGGAGTCCCCCGTGTGGACGCCCATCGGGTCGAAGTTCTCGATCGAGCACACGATGATGACGTTGTCCGAGGCATCCCGAACGACCTCGAGTTCGTACTCCTTCCACCCGATGACGCTCCGGTCGATGAGCACCTCGGTGATGGGCGAGGCGTCGAGGCCGCGAGCGACGGCCGTCTTGAACTCATCGGCGTTGTAGGCGATGCCGCCACCCGTACCCCCGAGGGTGAAGCTGGGGCGGATGATGGCCGGATAAGCCGTGTCCTCGACGATGGCCAACGCCTCGTCCATGGTTCGTGCGAAGCCACCATGCGGAAGCTCCAATCCGATGCGCGCCATGGCAGCAGCGAATTCCTCGCGGTCCTCCGCCATCCGGATGGACCGGGCGTTCGCCCCGATCAGCTCGATCCCGTGCTTCTCGAGCACACCCTGCCGATCGAGATCCATCGCGATGTTGAGCGCGGTCTGTCCGCCCATCGTGGGCAGCAAGGCGTCGGGCTTCTCCCGCTCGATCACCCGCTCGACCCAGTCGGGTGTCAGCGGCTCGATGTAGGTGCGGTCGGCCAGATCCGGGTCCGTCATAATCGTGGCTGGGTTCGAATTCACCAGAACCACGCGATAGCCCTCTTCCTTCAGGGCTCGCACCGCCTGGGTGCCCGAGTAGTCGAACTCGCACGCCTGACCGATGATGATTGGGCCTGAGCCCAGGATTAGGATGGAGTCGAGGTCAGAGCGTCTAGGCAACGGAAAACACGGGGGCGCCCTGGGGTCCCTCTGGGGAAGTGGCGCGAGTCCTCAATCCCCCTTGTCGGATTCCTTGCGGACCGCCGTACGCAGGGCCAACGAAAATCCGCCCCAAACGAACCCTAGAATCAGCACCATCGTTATTACGGTCGATGTCGTCATGGGCCCATCTTCCCAGCGTAGGACTCGCGGCGCAAGCCAGCGAAGCACTCGCGGCGAGAGGGCTCCGGCCGAAAGGACGCCTGCCGAAAGGACGCCTGCCGAAGAGAGTACGCGGCTGCGTGACATGTAATGACGATCATCGCTGGAGCTCGACCGTGATCCCGCTGAGGTCGGTGATCGGCTCGTTGCCGTCGTCCACCGCCTCGACGACGGTCGTCGTCAGGGCTGGACTCCGGACGTCGTCCATGTCCACCCGGAATCGGATCCGATCCGGGTCCGTCCCAACCAGCACGACCCGGTACACGTCGGTCTGTGGCTCGGCGAAGAAGACCCTCGTGGGGCCGGCTTCCGAGAACCCCTGGACCCCGGGGCCGCTGATCTCCAGCACG
>JBDHFN010000105.1:0-9454 GCA_039590375.1 Gemmatimonadota bacterium | reverse complement strand
TTGTGGCGCCCGCAGGGGACCCTGTCCGCTCGTCTCCGCCGCTCTCGCTCGTCGCCCCCTGCCCCGTCCTACCTCGCCTCCTGCCGTGAAAGGCCCTTTGAACTTCCTATCCGTGGCGGTCCATAAGATGACGGGGCTGCCGGCGTCTCAGTTGGGGCTCAGGGATCGGGGCGTCCTGGTGACCGGCCACAAAGCCGACGTGGTCGTCTTCGATCCCGAGACGTTTCAGGACCGGTCAACCTTCGACGATCCGCATCAGCTTGCCGTGGGGGTGGATGTGCTGGCGGTGAACGGGCAGGTGGTCATTGACGGTGGTGAGCATACGGGGATCCTGCCGGGACGCGTTCTGCGGGGACGATAGGGGTGGAGCTTCGATTCCGAAGTCGGACGTGGATCCGCTCACTGGACAGTGAGCTACCAGGGCCAATCCGGCTCGACGGTGGTTTCTTGCCCTTTTCCAGCCCCGATCCGCATCTTGGTACGCGGTCGAATGTGCCGCTCTTGCTGTGCCGCCGTCCTTCTCTCGCTAGGCGTACATGACAGAAACGCCCATCCCCGATCACCTCCGTGCCGCCCTGGCCGACCGTCACGACCTGATCCGAGACCCATGACTGACGCTGCCGACGTCCCCGATCGCCTGAAGAACGCCCTGGCTGATCGCTATGAGCTGCTCGACCAGCTCGGCGAGGGCGGTATGGCAACCGTCTATCTGGCGCAGGACCTCAAGCACAACCGCAAGGTCGCGGTCAAGGTCCTGAAGCCCGAGTTGGCTGCTGTGGTCGGCGCCGACCGCTTCCTTACCGAGATCGAGACCACAGCCAACCTGCAGCACCCACACATCCTGGCGCTCTACGATTCGGGCGAGGCCGACAGCTTCCTGTTCTACGTGATGCCCTATGTGGAGGGCGAGACGCTCGGGCAACGTCTCGCCCGTGAACGGCAGCTGCCGGTCGACGAAGCGGTGCGGATCGCGACGGACATGGCCGAAGCCCTGGACTACGCGCACCGAGCCGGAGTCATCCACCGGGACATCAAGCCCGCCAACGTGCTCATGCAGGAGGGCCGTCCGCTGATCGCCGACTTCGGCATCGCCTTGGCCGTGGGCGCAGCGGGAGGGGCGCGCCTCACGGAGACTGGCCTGAGCGTTGGGACCCCGTACTACATGAGCCCCGAGCAGGCCACCGGTGATCAGGTGATCGGCGCCGCTGCCGACACCTACTCCCTCGGCTGCGTGTTGTACGAGATGCTCGTGGGGGAGCCGCCGTATCCAGGGGCCACGGCCCAGGCGGTACTGGGCAAGATCATCGCGGGCGATCCGGTGTCGGCGACTCGGGTTCGGAGCTCGATTCCGCGCAACGTCGATGCGGCCATTCAGAAGGCTCTCGAGCGTCTGCCGGCCGATCGGTTCACGAGCACGAAGGACTTCGGCGCGGCGCTGGCCGACCCCGGATTCCGACATGGCGGCATGGATGCCTCGGTGGTCGGGGAGGCTGTGGGGGTGTGGAAAACCCGTACCTACGCCACGGGCGCTATGGCAGCGGTCGCCATCCTGGTGGCCCTCGCGGGCTGGCTGAAACCGGCACCCGTCCCCATGCCGGACCCGGTGCTCCGCTACAGTCTTCCGCTGCCTGCAGGCGATGGGTTGTTCCAGATGCCCCAGGTGCGTGTGGCGCTGTCGCCGGACGGACAGACCCTCGTGTACGCGGGCAACCCGGAGGGAGGAGGTGCACCCAGGCTCTACGTTCGGCCTCGAAATCAACTGAGGGGCACGCCGTTGGGACCGGAGGGGCCTGTGGGCAACCCGACGTTCTCACCTGATGGCACGAGGATCGCCTACGTGGGATTCCCTTTATCAATCAACGTCATCTCACTGGGCGGTGCACCTCCGGTGACCGTGGCCGACTCCGGCTTTGATGCCGGCAGCCTCTCATGGGGACCCGATGGCTACATCTATGGCGATGCAGACCGAACGGAAGGCGCCCTGAGCGACGGAATCGCCCGCGTTCCAGAGGGGGGTGGGAGCCCTGAGCTCGTCTCGACGCCCGACACGACGCGTGGCGAGCATTGGCACCACCAGCCGGACGCGCTTCCCAATGGGAAGGGAGTCCTCTTCACGATCGGGCGCGGATCGGACCGAGTCGAGGATGAGATCGGGGTCGTGGATCTGGCGACCGGCGAGCACGAAGCGTTGTTGACCGGGGTCTTTGCTCGCTACTCCCGGTCGGGCCACCTGGTCTACGTGACTGCGGAGGGCACGCTTCTGGCCGCGCCGTTCGATCAGGAGTCTCTCTCCCTCACGGGAGATCCTGTGGCCGTGGTGCAGGGCGTGCGCGTACCGGTCAATGGGCGGGTGGATCTGGTCGTCTCGTCCAACGGCACGCTGATGTATTCGACTGGGCCCGCCACGGGTGGGAACGAGCACGAGTTGGCTTGGGTCACGCGGGAAGGGCAGGGCGCGGCTGTGGATCCCGGGTGGACATTCAACCCGGGCGACGCCAATCACGGGCTGGCACTCTCGCCCGAGGCTGACCGCGTGGCACTTCGGATTCAGACCGACGCAGGCTCGGACATCTGGATCAAGGAGTTACCGGGCGGGCCGCTGTCGCGTCTCACGTTCCACGAGGCGCCAGAGCGTATGCCCAGGTGGTCGAATGACGGTGAGCGCGTCACGTTCTTGTCCGCCCGTGAGGGCGATTACGACGTGTGGACCAAACAGGCCGACGGCACGGGCGAACCCGAGCTGATCTACGATCACGACGTCTTTCTCGCCCAGGGCTTCTGGAGCCCTGACGGCGATTGGTTGCTGGTCCGCACCGGAGGTGTCGCGAACGTCGAAGGCGGCCGGGACATTCTCGCGCTTCAACCCGGTACCGACGGTCCACCGATGTCCCTCCTGGCCACGCAGTTCGACGAGTGGGGCCCCGCGTTCTCGCGCGACGGTAGGTGGATCGCGTACCAATCCACCGAGACAGGCGAGAATGAAGTCTTCGTACGTCCCTTCCCAGACGTCGAGTCCGGCAAATGGCAGGTGTCGTCCGGTGGCGGACAGTCGCCGCTGTGGTCCCACGGCGGCACGGAGCTTTTCTATTGGACGTCCGTCGGTGAGTTGGTATCGGTCGACGTTGAGACCGACGGAAGGTTTCGCGCCGGCGAACGACGGGTCCTGTTCGACATCAACGGTGCGGAGTACCGGATTCCCGGCGTATCAGGTCAATATGACATCTCGCCCGACGACGAGCGCTTCCTGATGCTCCGGCGTGCCGGCACGGACGATGAAGCCACCAACGAGCTCATCGTGGTGGAGAACTGGTTCGAGGAGCTGGTGGGCGCCGGGGCCGGTCGATGAACGAGCATCGGAGGCGCACAAACCGGTAACCTCGTCCCGGTACTCTCGAGGATGCCCTACGATCAAGCCAAGGAGACGACCCGCAGCCAGTAGTCAAATGCGTGGGACTCCGAAGGAACTCACCGAACTTCTCGAGGCCACCGGCCCTCAACGTCAGGAGCTGGCCTGGGCGTCGTTCGTCGGGCGTTACAGCTCGCTCATCCTGAAGACCGCTCGCTCCAAGGCCCAGGACTACGATGCGGCCATGGACCGCTACCGCTACGTGCTGGAGCAGCTCCGCGCGGCCCGGTTCCGCCGACTACGGGCGTACGTCGAGGACCCTCGGGCCGAATTCACCAGCTGGCTGATCGTCGTGATCAACCGGCTTTGCATGGACTACCACCGAAAGCGGTACGGCCGAGCCAAGAGCGATGGGCCGACTGCCCGCCACACCCGACTGGTGCGTAGGCGCCTCGCCGATCTGGTGACCGAAGATCTCGACGACTCCCACGTGGCCGTTGCACGAGAGCTCGACCCCGAGGCGGACCTCCGCCGGCGGGAGCTGCAAGCCGCTCTGGACAACGCTCTCGACGGCGCAACGATGCAGGATCGTCTGCTGTTACGGCTGCGGTTCGAAGATGGGCTATCGGTTCGTCAGATCGCGGGGCTGATGGGTTACCGGAACGTGTTTCAGGTCTACCGGCGACTCAAGGCGCTGACAGAGCACCTCAGACGGCGACTGGAGGATCAAGGGATCTCGGACCCACGGCCCTGAACGGTCCAGGGACCCCTGTGCGGGCCCGGCCACCGCAGAAAAACGCATGCCCTGCCGTTAGGAAGTACAGGAGGGAGGAGGCCAGGCTCGCCTCCCCTATCGTCTGACACATGAGGAGACGCCAAAACGATGTCGGTCACGGGATCAGAGGATCACGACCATCTGAGCTCCGAGTTGATCGCGGGCTTCCTCGCTCGGGTGCTCGACACGGACGAGCGATCTCTGGTTGAATCGCATCTCGAGCGCTGCGCGACCTGTCGAGGCGAGGTCGCGGACGCATGGAGTCTCATTCAGTCCCACAAACGGCGACGGCGGCTCGCTGTCACGGCACCCGTGGTGGGGGTGGCTGCTGCGGCGATCGTCTTCTTCGGGATCGCGCAACCTCCCACAGACACACCCGTCATCCGCGGGGCTGTCGAACAGGCTGACCGTGAGGGCATTGCGAGCATCGCCGTCGTTGGACCACGAGACGGCGCGGTCGTCGAGCTGGACGACCTCGAGCTGGTCTGGCAGCCCATCGACGGGAGGCCGCTCTATCGTGTGACCGTGACCGATTCCGACGGCTCACCCGTCTTCACCACGACGACCGAGCAAACGCGGTCCGCCATCCCGAACGTCGCACAACTGGAGGTAGGATCGTCGTACTTTTGGTACGTGGACGCGATCCAGGAAGATGGAAGATCCGCCTCGACTGGAGTGAGGAGATTCACGGTAGAATCCTGACACGCGCCTCGCGCGCTCCCCCGCTCCTTCTGTGCATCACCCTCCTGTCGTTAGCCTGCGCGGAGGGATCGGGGGAGTTGCGCTCCGACGCCACGGATCAGCGTGATTCCCGTCTCCTGGCCGAGGGATCGACTCAGAGTCCTCTCCCGACTGAAGCACTGGTGTTTCTCGACCTCGATTCACTGATCGAAGCAGGCCGTTCGGCACATCTGTCCGGCGACTTCCGAGAAGGACGGGACATCCTTCAGCGGGCGCTCGACCAGGCTTACGTCTCGGGTGACAGTGCCGCCATGGCGGACGCGCTGACCTGGCTTGGCCAAGGAGCCCGTCGTCTGGGTGACTACGACGACGCCAGACGCCTGGGAGAGCAGGCGCTGGCGATCAAGCTCAGACAGGGCCTGGAGGGAGCTCTCTTCGACTCCTACAACGCCCTTGGACTCATCGCGTGGGAAGAGACGCGTCTGGCGGAGGCTGCGGGGCTCTACGAGCGAGCACAGGCAGCGGCCGCGCAGAGCGGCGACTCCGTCAATCTCTCCAAGGTCGCGGCGAACCGCGCCCTGGTTCACCTGGACATGGGCAACTTCCGAGAGGCACGGATCGGTCTGTCCCGGTCGCTCGAGCTCGCTCGCCACGTTGGCGACGAGCGGGTCGAGACGCTCGTCCTCTTGAACCTCGCCACCCTCGACGAAAAGGTGGGCCGTCCCGCCCGGGCAAAGGGCCGTCTGGTGGAGGCCCTGGCGCTGAGCCGCGACGGTGGCGATCGCTCCGCTGAGGCGTATGCCCTAGGCGAGCTCGCGGTCGTCCATCAGAGTCTCGGCGAGCCGGGAGCCGCGTTCGCCCACATGGATTCCGCATTGGCCATTTCTCGGCTACAGGGGAATCGTCAGGACGAGGCCGAGAACCTCTCCCTGCTCGCTGGACTGCATCGCCAAGCGGGCAGATATCGCCGTGCCCTCGAGCTGCTGTCGGACGCCGGCCAGCTTCACGAGGAGCTCGGGTTGACCGGCGACCTGGCGTCCGATCTGCGGCAAGAAGCTGAAATCCACGCGCTTCTAGGCAACTTCGGCGCCGCCCGGGAGCGGGCCGAAGACGCGCTGCAGGCGCACACACGTGACGGTATTCGCTTCGAGCAGTTGAGCGACATGCTGCTGCTCGCAGAGCTGTCGCAGCGTGACGGTCGGCACCAGGAGGTCGAGCGCTGGATAACGACCGCACGCAGGCTCGCCGAGAAGCTGGATGCAAGGGCCGCACGAATCGGCCTGGCTCTGACCGAGGCTCGCATAGCGATGGCTGGCGGACATCCCGAACGGGCCCTGTCGGTCCTGGACGAGGCGGACGGAGCATACGGCGTAGGCGGAAGTGCCGCCGAGATCGCCACGCTCAGGGCTCAGGCGCTCGCGGCTTCAGGCGACCTCGATTCAGCCCTTGAAGCCTCGGCGACGGCGGTGACAGCGTTGGAGCGCACCCGCCGAGGCTACGGGTCACCGGTGCTACGAACGTCCTTCTTGGCCGATCGCGCCGAGGTGTATGCCTTGAGGGTGTCCTTGTTCGTGCGATTGGGCCGGGTGGAGGAAGCCTTCGAAGTGGCCGACGGCACGCGCGGAAGAGCGTTGCTGGAACGGCTCGCGAGCGTTGCGGACGATCCGTCGTCGCCTACGTCGCCCATCGCAGAGGTAGCTCGCGCAGAGGAGCTGTTGAGCTGGATCGATACCCTGGTTGCGCGCGTCGAAGCGCTCGACCTGATGGACCGTGCAGAAGGTGCGGCCTCCGACTCCGAGGCCGAACTACTGTCCGCCGAACTGGAGCGCACGCGAGCCGACTACGAGGAGGCGCTCATTCGCGCGACGGAGTCCGACCCTTCGGGAGCAGAGTTGCTGGGCGTCTCAGCCGCAACTGCCGCGCACGTGCGTCGAGCACTCGGCCCTGATGAAGCGTTGATCGAGTATTATGCGGCGCAGGATTCTCTGTTCGCGTTCATCGTGAATCGCGACGCCGTACGCGTGTTCACGACCCCAGTCGACGCTGCGAGCCTGCGAAGCAGGATTCGAGTGGCCCGCGATCTGGTGGCTCGCGCGGACGGACACGTGCCGGGTCGCGCTTCGGTGCTGTCCGGACTGCACCGCACATTCCTGGGGGCGGTTCGAGCCGGGGGCGCCTTGGACGGCATCCGTCGTTTGTACGTGATCCCCGAACCCGACATGTCCTACCTGCCCTTCGCGGCGCTGCGCGACGGCCCCGAGGGGCCCTATGTCGCAGAACGATTCACCGTCACTCACCTGCCGTCCGCAAGGGCTCTGCCGGCGCTCCGCCAACGAGTGATCCCACGCTACTCGACGGTCGCCGGATCCTCCTTTGCTCCCTTCCCAGTCGAGCTTCCGGGGACCGCCCGTGAGGTCGAGGCCGTACGAGAAGAAGTCGCCGGGTGGAGGGTCGTCGCCGGCTCCCAAGCTACCGAGACAGCTTTCCGCGAGGCCCTGGAAGACGGAAACATCGTCCACGCCGCGACACACGGCATACTAAACGCCTGGAACCCGATGTTCTCCAGGATTCTCCTCCAGGCTGGCCCGGGCTCATCAGCCCGAGAGGACGGGCGGATGGAGCTGCACGAGATCCTGACCGCGCCAATGAACAGCCCGTTGGTGTTCCTCTCCGGCTGTGAGACAGGACTGGGAACGGCCGGATCCACGGGCTTCGCGGGCAGTGAAGACTATTCGACGCTGGCGCAGGCGTTCCTCTACGCCGGAGCCCAGAACGTGATCGCTACCCTCTGGCGAATCGAGGACGACGGGGCGGCCGCATTCGCCGAGCGGTTCTTCCACGAGTTGGCGGACGACTCGGATCCGGCACGAGCTCTGGCGGCGGCTCAACGCGTGACTCTGCGAGACCCTCGTTTTGCGTCTCCATTCTACTGGGCAGGCTACCGGCTTGACGGCAGCGGCGGCTTCGGCCGTGAGGCTCCATCGGACAGGCCTGCGCAAGAATCCGGACCAGGTGCCGTTCCGGCTAGATAGAAGCTCCTGCGGCACCGAGCCTCCGGAAGTCTGACAAGAAAGGACCCATCGATGCTCGTACGGCGACGGAATCAAAGGCTACTCTGGACCCCTCTGGCGTGCACGATGGCGAGCCTGCTTGTCGCGCCTCTCGGATGTTATGACCCACCGTCGGGTCCGTCTGTGGTGGACGTCCAGTTGGGCAAAGGCGGCGGTGGCGGCCCCGACAAGGGCCCCAAGGTGAACGGCGCTGATCCACCGAGCTCGCCTCCGGGCATCACCCTCGATGTGCACGTCCTCGGATCGGGGTTCGATGAGGGGTCTGAAGCCACCTTCCTGCTCGACGAGCTGCCGACCGCCCACATCGCGAATACCGCCCCTACGACCTTCGTGAGCTCGAGCGAGCTCGTTGCGCACATCGAGGTTCAGTCGACCGCGCAACTCGACCTCTACGACATCGAAGTCCAGACCGCCCGTGGGAAGGGTGGAATCGGGATCGAGCTGTTCGCGGTGGATCAGAACTGGGCGATCTTCGATGACGCCAGCGGCCTCCGCGTGCTCGGAGACGGTGAAGGTGGGGACGTGAACAACGACGGGACCGTCGATCCCAACGGTTACGCCGACTCCGACCCCTGCGTGCGCGTGAGCACCTTCCAGGTGCGTACGGTTTCCAACACCGAGGCCTGCAAGGACGCCACCGACTACCGTGTGTTGCGCCTGGATCAGACCGACATCGCAGCGGGCGATCGCGTCGACTTCGACCAGGACGGCACCGTCGAGGTGATCGAGCAAGCGCCTGCGCGATTCAGCGTAAGCGACAACAAGGGCAAGTTCGGGTGTGACGGCAACGGCTCGCTCTGTGTGACCATCATGGTCATGGAGGTGTTTTCGTCCCCGCCACCCGCCACCGGACAGGAGACGATCTGGCGGATCCGCTACCACAACTCCGTGAGCCCGAGCGGAGCGATCCCGATGATCGATCTGTTGGGAGGAAGCGCGGCAGCGGACGTATGTCATCACACCGACGAAGGCTCGGGCAACAAGGGCTGCAATCCGGGCGCTTCCGTCCTGACCCAGTTACCGTTCCGAGTGACCTGGAACGGTCTGGATTGAACCGTGGATTCGCTGTGTGCGCACCTCGTTCGTGGGTCGCTCGGCGCAGCGATCCTGCTGCTTGCGTGCTCTGGAAGCGAGCCGTCGGGTCCTGGGCAGGCCCTCGCTCACCTTGCCTTCTCGGTGGCCCGCGTGGAACTCGGCGTCTCGCCCCCTCTGCACGAGTCTCCTTGCGGAATGACGGCGAAGCCGCGGCCCACCCCTCCGCGAGCTACGGAGCCACCTCAAGGTGTTGGACGAGAGCCACGGGCACTCGTGCAGGGGCCGCGAGACTCGAGGTTGTCCCGACTCCGGCGTCGAGTCTCTCCGCACCCGGCAGGGGCCGCGAGACTCGAGGTTGTCCCGACTCCGGCGTCGAGTCTCTCCGCACCCGGTCTTGGCGTCTTGCGGCTACTCCTGCTTCAGCACCGTCACTGATCTCGAGCGAGACGCGCGCTTCGTCGGTCTGAAAGAAGAGCTCGGCACCGTCGTCGGACCGGGCCGGCTCGAGTGCGCGGCCCCCGGGAGACACCCTCCGGCTCCCCAGAT
>JBDHFN010000104.1:0-14840 GCA_039590375.1 Gemmatimonadota bacterium | reverse complement strand
CTCCCGCGATCTTCTGCTAAGATCGCGCGCGGGTTCGAACGTCTTGATCTCGTGCTCGCCCAAGACCTCGGAACGGCTTGGGTCATAATAACGGAGGGGGGTGGGATTCGAACCCGCGTGGGCTTGCGCCCGCCGGTTTTCAAGTTCCGTCAGGTTTTCTGCGTCTGGTTGCGTCTGGTTGTATCTGGCTGCGGGGATTGACCTTTTCGATGTTGTCAGCGGTCGAGGCTTTGCGTCTGGTTGCGTCTGTTCTCATGGGGCGTTGGCAAAACGTTGGCAAACGACGGGTGACGCTGCGCCCGATTACGGGAGCACAAGGAGTACCGCACCGGACTCGACGCCACGCTGACACGCAACCCACCAGGTCTCCGATGATCCCGGGGCGGTTCATGAGTGCTTAACACGAAGCACCGGAGGACATGCGTATGGTCCTGCCTCTTCCTCATGCTCGAGTCATCGCCCGGGCTTCCACAACTGCGGCATAGGTGACGTGTGCGCGCGGAGTCTACGGGGTAGCGATCGCCTGGTCGTCTACGTCGTCTTCGGCGGACGGTCCGGTGAACACGAGAGCTCGACCATCTCGAGGCCCGGGAGGTGGTCGACGGCGAGCGGCATTACCGGCTGGTCCACTTCTCGGCGTATCTGGGCGACGCCGACCGTATCGTGCAGCACCTCCGGGCATCGGTGGACGGAGGCTTCTTCAACGCGCCCTACATCGAGCGCGATCTCTTGCTGGACGGGGTCCGAGACGCGCCGGGCTTCGACGACGGTAGAACACCACGTAGTACAGAAGACCGGCCGCCTCACCCGAGTCGATGAGCGAGAGGATGTTCGGGTGGTTGAGCCGCGCCGAGATGCGGATCTCCTGCAGGAAGTGCTCGCACCGAGCGACTCCCCGATCGACAAGGACAGCGCAGAGGAGGAGGAGGATGGACCCGTGAGATCGAGACGAGGTGTCCATCCGACCGCGTCCCTCGATCAATCTGTCCTCCTCTGGCCGGGCAGCGACGGTGAGCGCGATAGGGTTGAACCAGCACTCACCCGGCGGCGGCCGTGAGTCAAGGATCCTCGGGCAGGACGTGGGCCCGGTCGATCAGCGCCTGAATGCGCGGATGGTCACGAACCAGGTCGAATTCGGGGCCCATGAGGGTAACCATGGGACGCACACCGGGAACGGAGAACACCCCTTCCATGGCGTCGGCGGCCTCCTCGGCCATACCCAGCTCGGCATAGATGATCGAGCTGATCTCGAGCAGATCCCGACCGAAGGTGGGGTCGACTGTGATGGGCAGAATCTCCACCACCCGCTGCGCCTCCCGTATCGCTTCAACCCTCCGGCCTAGCGCGGCGTAGGCCCGGCCCAGAGAGGCGTGGATGCGTGGGTCGCCCGGCGCAGCCTCCAGGGCATCGAGGCAGGCGTCCACGGCCCCCTGGAAGGCCCTTTCTGCCCGGCCCGGGTCGACGATCTTGTACGTCCAACCCTCGAGGAGGTCCCGGGGGGCCCACCAGAAGCCACCGAAGTCCAGCGTCGGCTGCTCGATTCTCTCCAGCGCCGCGATCTTGGCCTCGGGATCCTCAGTCATCAACCACTCGAAGAACCGCCTGAGTCCGAAGACCTCGACCTGCGGCGGCACCCTGGCCAGCGCCGCCAGCCCCGCCTCTCCCTCTCCCGTTCGGCGGTAGTTCAGCCACCCCCGGACGAAGGCGGCCTCAAAGAAAGTCGGATGGACCTCCATGATGCGGTCGAAGACCACGTTCGCCTCGTCCCATCGTCCCAACTCTGCGTACGCACCGGCCAGATTCATGGCCATTTCGGGATTCATGGGGTCCAGGAGGGCGGCTCGTTCCCGGACGGCCAACGCAGCGTCCCACTGCCGCTGCCTGAGCAGAAGCTCGCTCTTCAGGGTCAGCACGTTGGCTGAGCCGGGCAGCCCCGCCTCGGCCACGGCGAGGGCCCGGGTCGCCTCCTCGGTCTCGTAGCGGTGGTAGTGGTAGAAGGCCCTGGCGAGATGGCCCTCTGGGAGCCCTGGATTGAGGCGCAGCGCTTCTTCTGCAGCCTCCCGCGCTTGCACCAACCTGGCCTCGGTACGGTCGTACAAGAGGTAGACGAAGCTCTGGGTGATGGACAGCCAGGCATGGGCCAGGGCAAACTCGGGGTCCGCATCGGTCGCTGCCGTGAACATCGCGGCGGCGAACTCCAGGTCTGCAGGCTCGAACCCTCGCCGGGTGTGGGCTTCGATTCCCTGAAGGTGCAGCGTGTAGGCGTCCAGGTTCTCCGTGGGCACTTCTGCGATCAGGGCCTGTTCCGCGGGGACCGCCCGGGCCTGAAGGGCCCGGACGACCTGTTCGGCCAGGTCGCTCTGAATGTCGAATACGTTGGCGACCGTGAACTCCCGGTCGTAGATCTCGGCCCACAGATGTGTGTCCGTCTCCGCGTCGATGAGCTGAACGTTGAGTCGAACCTGGTCACCTGCACGCATTAGGCTGCCCTCGAGGACCGTCTGCGCACCCAGTTCCCCGCCGATCTCCGACACGGTCTTTTCCGTTCCCGCGTACTGCATCACCGATGTGCGGGCGATCACGTCGAGGCTCGCGATCTTGGAGAGCTGGGTCAGGATCTCGTCATGAAGGCCCGCTGCGAGAAAGGCGGCTTCCCCTTCTTCCTGGGCACTCATGTTGACTAGCGGCAGGACAGCGATGACCGGTCGCTCCGAGGCCGCTGCGGCCGCGCCTTCCCCGGGGCCGAGGGAATCGACTGCCCGGCTTCCCGATGAGAAGACGGTGTACGCTCCGGCGGTGACGGCCAGCAGGAGGACGATTAGGAGGAGGCCGGCGCGCTTCTTGATGCGGTCGAGGAAGCGAGCCCCCGTCTGAGCGTGACTGGATTTCGGCCGGCGCGCCCCGTCCATCGGGGCTGTCGCGGCCGAACCCGGAACGACGCTCCTCCCCTCGGCCTTGGCACGCACGTACTCCTCGGTGGGAACGCTCAGACCCTCGTTGGCGACGGCGAAGACCGGTGTCAGTCGCTCAACGTTCTTGAGGCGCACGGCTCCTAGGGGCACCGTTACGAGCTCGGGGTGATTCTTGATCTCGTCGAAGACCTTGTCCGAGATCACCACGCCGCCGGGTGCAGCGAGCCCCTCGACCCTGGACGCGACGTTCACACCGTCCCCGTACACCCCTTCCTGATCATGGACGATGTCACCGGTATGGACCCCGATTCGCAGCGGGATCAGCTCTTCATCCCTGAGGTTCGCCTGGATCTCAACTGCGCATTGCACCGCCTCGACGGCGCTGGGGAAGACGCTGAGGGTGCCGTCCCCGTAGTACTGGAGGATTTCACCGTGGTGCGCATCCACGGCGGCATTCTGGATGGCTCGGTGCCGATCCCGTTGGACGCGGGCGCCCTCCTCATCCGACTGCATGAGGGCCGTGTACCCCACCATATCGGCGAACACGATGGCGGCGAGCCGCCGGGTGGGCGCATCTGGCATGGGCGGGTGCCCTCGTGGAAACGGGAATTGCTCGATGCGGGCACGGAGGGCGATGAAGACCGTCGACCCGTCCCGCCCTCAAAGATGCCGACCCCGATGAGAAAGCGGCAAGGCCATCGAACCTGTCGTTAACCGATGACGGGCTTGTCAGTCGCCGTTCGTGAATCCTGAAACGGGATGGTGCCGCAGCCACGGCCCGGGAGCCAAGGAGCGGCTCGTGGCGAAGGGGTGCTGAGGCGACCGCGCGAAAGCTGCGGGGGTCTGGGTTGGATCCCAACGACCTCCCTTCCCTACAGACTCACGAGGACGCCAATACGTGGCTCGAACGCAAAGGACGTGCGGTGGCCACCCGGAAGGTGCCCCACAACGGGGCCCGTGCAGCCATCCAGCCTGTTGAGGCGTGGCTTTGGGCCGAGGGGGAGCGCGTAACGATGTCGATGATCGACGAGCTAAGGGCGGAGGTCGAGCGGCTAAAGGGGAAGACCGGGAACGGTGCGCCGCTTCGGCTGGGCTAACGACCAGGAACGTCCCCAGGACGTTTGGCGTCGCCGGACGCCTGGCGAACCGCGCTGGGCGGGTAACATCTCCGCCGACCGAACAGGCAGGGGACATTGTCGTAGATGTGTAAGTCGTTGTCCCACAAAACGGAGGGGGTGGGATTCGAACCCACGTGTCCTTTCGGACGCCGGTTTTCAAGTTCCCACAGGTTTTCTGCGTCTGGTTGCGTCTGGTTGTATCTGGCTGCGGGGACGGGGTTTTCGGGGTTGATCGCGGTCGGGGCTTTGCGTGTGGTTGCGTCTGTTCGCGGCGGGCGTTGGCAAAACGTTGGCAAGATGAAGGTGGGACAGCTGCGGGTCCAGCCCCTTCCTGAGTCGCCCCCGCCCACCGCGTCGGCAGCCGTCGCTGAGAGGGTAACCTCCGTGCCAGGCAGACGGCTGGTCCGCACTGGGCGGCAGGAGCTCCGGTCGGACGACGTTAGGACGCGGTAAGAGTCAGGTTAGAGCCTCTGGGTAAGCTGGTTCCGAGATCTTTCGAGGCGCCGCCTTCGACTCGTCGTCCACGCAGGAGGTCTACCCGTGTCACCGCCAGCCTTTCACACGACTTCATCTGGGCATCGACATTGCTTCAAGGGGCCGGCCGCCACCCTCCTGAGTGTGGCTACGTTCGCCATCGCGTTGGCCTGCGCCGGCGATTCGGATGGCACGCCGACCGAGCTGGCGGCGGATCCGCCAGGGGCGGCCTTCGACGAGCTAGGCACATGGTTCCGAGTGGCGCCGCTCCGGGTGCCGGTGAACGCGGCGGCCGCCGCGGCTTACCGCGGACAGATCTACGTCACGGGCGGATACCCAGACTCGCTCAATTCGCCGCCTCCCACCGCCGCCGTCCAGCGATACGATCCAGCCGCAGATCAATGGACACGTCTGAACGACCTACCCAAGCCAGTAGGCCGCCACACCATGGCGGTGTTCCACGACGAACTGCTCCTGATCGGTGGCAACATCACCCGGGACGAGCGAACGGAGTTCGGAACGGGCTACCTGCCCAGCGGTGAGATCCTCGTCTATGATCTAACTTCGGATACCTGGAACGTGTGGGCTCACTTGCCGGAGCCGCGTGTCGGTGCGGAGGCCTTAGTCGCGGGTGATCAGCTCGCGGTGGTAGCTGGGGTGAGCGCACAGCAAAGAGCACCCTTGGGTGACTCCGTCGTCATCTTCACGGATCGTGAGACCTGGCGCCACGTCCCTCCTCCACCAGACGGCCTACCCGGGTTCCCCCTGACGGCTGCGACCCGTGATCGGGCATTCGTGGTGACCTCCTCCGTACGCGGACCCCTGTTTGAGCTCGACCTACCCGTGGGGGCATGGAGTGCCGTTGGCGCAGAGAACCTCAACCTCGACAACCTGGACGAGGGCTTCGGTGTTGCCGGTCGATTCCACGCCATCGGTAGGCACAAGCACCGTGCGTGGACCCTGGATACCCAATCGTGGGCATCGCTTCCACCGGCCCCGGAACACCGCCTTGGGGTTGCCCTGGCCGCAATCGGCGACAGCCTGTTCGTCGTTGGGGGCGGCGACGAGCGCAGCAACCGTTCAGTCGCGACCGTGGACGTATACGTGCCGCCACGGTGATGTCCCGTCGCCACCCCATGCGTCTAGGGTGTGATGGTATCGAGAATGGTCATCGCAAAGCTGGCCACCCAGACCGATCCCTCCTCACCCGGCGCTGCGTCGCCGACACGGAACAAGTTGACTTGGTCGTCCACTCCGGGGCAGGCCACAGCATCGACCAGGGCGGGATCGTTCGTGAGTCTCCACGCGGACCCATCGTAGCTGATGCAGAAGCCGTTGTCCGTGATTCCGGTTCCGGTTCGGGCCTCGTCGAAGATGAGCCGCCACCTCCATGTGGTCTGCTGGTCGTCGAAGGCCGTAAGGACGATTTTGCCACCGTCGCTCAACACGTCACCGGGGGACATGGCGATCAGCGATGCCTCACTGCTGCGCGTCTGGAAGTGGATCGCTGTGCAGAGCGGATCGCCGCCTGGTGTCACGCCGCTGACGGCTTGAAACTCGGTCCAGTGGTCCGGGCTCAGAACAGTAGCATCGGCCGGGAAATGGACGCACACGTCACGAGCAGCATCCTCTTCGACGATGAGTTGGTAGCGATCGTTCAGGGTGGAGGTGAGCGCGCCGTTGTTCCTCTTCTTGCGGATGGTGGTGTACTCACCGAGTCCGTCACCCGTGACGCCGTATCCTGAGGCGAGCAAGGTGGTCACGTCACCGCCGGGAAACGAACCGTCGTCGTCTCCGCCGCACTTGGGGTGCGACGGATCGGTCGTGCAATCCGGCTTTCCGAACTGGGCAGTCAGCCCCGTCGGATTGCTGTCCGACGCAGTTCCGTCGCAGCCCATGGCAACGACGATAAGACTAAGCGCCACAACAAGCGTGTCGAACCTGTGGGGCCTCCGAAGTTGCGTCATCATGCCGACCTCCCGGTGTGTACTTCAATCACTCGTTTCAGCGGTGTTGTTGGCCAATCCCGCTCTTCCGCTACTATCTTGGCCGGGGCCCCTCACTCCGGTCTTACCTAGGTCTGTCGGCAGGTCATGATGCAGTTGTCCTCACCCTCCACCCCCACGCTGCGGACGCTCGGTAGCATCGAACTGATAGGACTGGACGCCCGGTCCGCGGCCGCGATCATCTCGCAACCGAAGCGGCTTGCACTACTGGTCATTCTCGCCGCCGAAAGCGGACTGGTCCGTCGAGACCGCCTGCTGCCGCTGCTCTGGCCCGAGCTCAGTGAGCCCCGGGCTCGCGCGGCCCTCAGCACCTCCCTGTCCTACCTGAGGCGCTTTCTCGGCGATGGTGTGATCACCAACCGTGGAGCCCAGGAGGTCGGGGTGGACCCCCGCTCGCTTCAACTGGACGTGAACCTGTTCCAGGCGGCACTTGCCGAGGGACGAGACGCCGACGCGGTAGAGCTCTGCCGGGGAGAGTTCCTTCCCGGGCTACATCTTTCGGCGAACGGTGCGTTCGCTGAGTGGCTGGACGATCGCCGACGTGGATTGAAGGCTGACGTCGTGGCCGCCTCCAAGCGTTGGGCCCATACCTGTCGCTCGGCCGGCGACAAGACCGGCGAGGAGGCCGCCATCCGCGGAATCCTGTCTCTCGCTCCTTACGACGAAGGAGCGATTGGCGAGTTGGTTCGACTGATGGCCGCTCGCGGAGATCGCGCTGGCGCGCTGGTCGAGCTCGATGCCTTCGCCGCCCGGATGCTCGCTGATTTGGACCTGGAGGTCTCTAGCGAGCTGGCGGCGGTCGCTGACCTGATCCGGAACTCGAACGCCACTGGGGGCGCTGGAGAGGTCCCCGACCGCGGCTCTCAACGAGCGGAGATGGGTGTGGAGCTGGCGCGTGAAGCCGCGGCCGCTGAGGCGCTTGGACTGCCCAGCCACTCCACCACCGCGGACCGCCCGATCTCGGAACGTGTAGTCTCGAATCACCGGTCCGCCTTACTGTGGACAGCTGTCGCGGCAGTGATTGTTACTGTCCTAGCACTGAACTGGGGTGGGTCAGGCTCGCCGCCGCCTTCGCGTCCCGTCGTTATCGTTGTGCCCCTGGCTAACGAGACCGGTGATCCAGAGCTAGATGTCGTGGGGCGCGTAGCGGCGGACTGGATTACCACAGGACTCTCCCGGACCACGCTTGCCGACGTGATATCCCAGTTTACGCTTCTGGGCCGAAGCCTCGGATACGAGGAGAACCCGCCTGGAGCCCGGAGCCCCACACCCATTGACCTGGCCCGGGACTACCGGGCCACACACCTGATTTCGGGGAGCTTCCGGCCGAACGGTGAGGAGCTTGTTTTTCAGGCGACCGTGACGCACGTCCCGTCAAGCGCAGTCGTCCGTGCCGTGGATGGCATCATGGGTCCTCGGGACGATCCCTTGGAAGCAGTGGACGCACTCGGGAGGCGCATCACGGGCGCATTGGGCACTGCGATCGACGAGCGACTCGAGAGTTGGTCTCACCTGACCGGTAGGCCGCCAACGTTCGACGCATATCGACTGTTTGCGCGTGCAATGGACTTGTTCACACGGGCGCCGAACGCCGCGGCTAGGCTCCCCGCCGCCCAGCTTTTCGCCGCCGCTGCGGAGGCGGATTCTACCTTCGTCATGGCTCAGATCTGGCAGGCCTTCGCTCTCGCCGCGGAACCCGAGGCACGCAAATCGGTCCTCGCTGCGATCCTGGCACGGCATGATCTGACCGCATTCGAGGAAGCTGTGGCCCGCCATCAATGGGCGGGAATGCACGAACATCCTCGAGAGTGGTATGCGTGGACCCGACGAATCGTCGATATGGCACCCGAGACGGAGTGGCGATACAAGCTGGCTTTGGCCGCGCGGTGGGCTGGGTATCCGGCCGAAGCCGCGTCCGTCCTGGAACAGGTTCAACCCGAAGGCTGGCTGGCCGGAGGCTGGGGTGAGGTAACCGTTCGAGATGTGCTGGGTCTGTCGTACTTGAACCTCGGCCGGTTCGACGACGTCTGGGATTTGTATCGCGAACGCCCGGTGCGCCCTGAGGACCATGATGCTTATCTGCCAGCGTACACTGCCGCGGCTCAGGGGGATTCGGCCCGTTTGGGCCAGTGGCTACATCAATACGATCGGTGGCTTGCCGAGGATCGCATCGACATCGCCCGGGTGGCTGGCATTCGCACGTCGGTAGCACAAGTAGCGAACGTGGTCGGGCATGCTGTACTGGCCGAGGAGCAACGACGTGCCAACCGGGACTGGTTCGAGGCTTGGCTAGCGAACGAGAACCAACACTGGCCGGATCTCCAAGGTCGGATCCTGTACGAGGCCGGTGAATACGATCTAGCAGGTAGCAAGCTGGAGGAGGCTTACTGCGTCGGAAAGTCGCCCGAGGGACGAGAGTGCTGGCTGTGGCGTGGTCTTATCGCTGCCAAGCACTCTGACGAGTCAACCGCCCGAGCGGCCCTGGGCCAACTCGAATACATCAACGAGGTCGACGGCCTGAGGGACCGAGCTCGGATCCGCGTCGCGCTGGGGGAGGTGAGCGAGGCCCGGGCGCTGCTGCATCGCTACTTGTCGGAGGGGGGAAAGGGAGTCGGATTCCAGAGTCCTGAGTGGCGCCCTCTCTGGCCTTCCGCCCCCTTCGAGCCCGAACCTGGGTTCGAGCGGCCCATGGACGCTTGGACGGCTTGGATCCTTCAAATGCGCCGGGGTCTGTAGACTCCGAGCGAATCTGGCCACGCGCTACAGTCCGACGCGCGCTCTTCCCACCTTTGATCTCGTCTTCATCGTTGCCGCCGGCCGCACGGCTCCACGGCACTCGGGCCGCGGCGCCTCCTCAGACAATACTTGGAGGTCCTGTAGCGCCTTGAGCGTGGGATTGAGCTGCGGTCGCTCTGCGCTCCTCGCTCGTCGCGCGGAGCTTCTGGGCTCGACCCCACTTCGCGCTCTGCTTCGCAGATCGCCGTGGGTTCGAACGCGGTGATCGATGGGCGCTTGAACCCTGGGAACGCCCGGATTCTCTAGAACGGAGGGGGTGGGATTGAGCTGCGGTCGCCTTCGGCGATCCTCGCTCGTCTCGCGGGTCACCATGGCCGGCCCGCTGCGCGGGTTGCCCGGCCGGCCGCTCGGCTCAAACCCACGTGGGCTTTCGGACGCCGGTTTTCCAGTTCCGGCAGGTTTTCTGCGTCTGGTTGCGTCTGGTTCTATCTGGCTGCGGAGACGGGGGATTTCGGGGTTCGGCGAGGTCCGGGCTTTGCGTCTGGTTGCGTCTGTTCTCGGCGGGCGTTGGCAAAACGTTGGCAAGATGAGCAGAGACCGAAAGGACTCGGTGATCGCTGGACGATGACGGGTCGTCGGACTACCGCGGCCGAACCATCTCCTGGAAGCGAGGATCATCCCGGATGGGGTCGAAGGCGGGATACCACCACGTGGCACCTCCCAGCCAATTGTCTTCTCGCGATGCCCTGCCGAGGAAGTCCACGGCTTGAGCTACGTCGCCCCTCGACGCCGCAATGCCCGCCAGCCACCAGGACGTACGTCCGCGGTCGTACCGCGGTCTCTCGGCGGTGATGGTGTCCGCCGCGGAATCGGCGACAGCTGCATCGCCCGCCCGACCGTGGAGCCAACCCAGGCAGAACCGTGCTTCTAGTAGGTCGCGTGAATGCAGCGGGCCTGCAATCGACGCAACGTCAGCCGATTGCCAGCGGTCGAGGGTTCGTACGTGACCGGAGAGCTCTGCCTCATCTCTCCATCCGGCAATCAACTGTCCGACAGCACATCCGAACTCAGGCGACTCCCGGTCAGCATCCGGCCCGGATTGTGCCCATCGCAGCGCCTCCTGCGCGAGCCGGTGCGCCTCCTCGTCGAGACCTCCGAGCTCGAATGCTCGTGCGATCTCCACATGCCACGTGAGGACGTCCGCCGGCGCGAGCCCGGAGCTGCGCAACTCCCGGCTCAGACCGTGAGCGGATCCCACTTCGCCCTGGACTGCGTGGTTCCTCGCCAATCGGACTTTGATTCGCGGGTTCCCGGGCATGTGGTTGGACGCTTCCAGGATCGCGTCTCGCTCCTCCGGGTATCGGCCTGCCTCCCACAAACTCCCGGCCAACAGGGCGTAGTACGCCGGCCAGCGGGACAGCCACCCGCGCCGGGGGTCCACTTGCCTCAGGACGTCGATCGCCTCGTCGTGGCGATTCAATCGGCTCGCAGCCACCGCTAGTTTGAAGGCCCACTCGCTCCCAGGTGCCATGGCGTAAATCCGTCTCGCCCGGTCGTAGCGAACCTCGGGATCGCCATCCAACAGGGCTCGTTGGAGGTCGACCAACAGGCCTTCCCAGCGAGTCAGCGACGCTCTTCTTCCCTCGAGGGTCCGCAACACCGAATCGGCCCGCTCCGACAGGAACCCGTTGTTCAGCGCGTAGACGGCCCAGATGTGCGGCATGACGAACCCGGAGCCACCGGCCGCCAGCAGCTGCTCGGCCGCTGCGCCCCATGGGGCGGGACCCGGGACGTGGGACGCGACCTCGGCATCGAAGAACAGGTCCATGCCGCGCGCGTATGCCTCGTAGGACTCAAGTGTGGGAGGGGAGCGGACAAGGGCTGACCACGAAGCAAGACGTGCGTCGACAACCGTCGCGAGGGCTCCGACAACGCGCTGACGAAAGGTCTCGACGCCGTCGACGGGCCGATCGACTGGAGTACTGACGGGCCCGACGGCGAGGACGGCTATCCCCTGCTCGGTGTCGAACACCTCGCCGACGAGGTAGAGAGAGTCGGCCTGCAGGTGGTAGGAACCTCGAACCTGAATCCGTGCACCGGCTAGACGCGCGAGCTCGTCTTCCAGATCGGGGCCGCGCTCGAACTCGCCGCGGTTGAGCAGGTCCTCGGCGTCCATCCGGACTTCCAGGCCTGGAGCGACTTCCACGAGTCCGCTCGCGAGCAGACCCTGTTCGATCCACTCGGCCGCCATCTCACCAAGCGGATCCAGACCAGCATCGTCGGTTCCGTTTCTCAGGGGAAGCACGACCACTCGATTCTCGACCAGAGGGGTCTCTACCTCGGTGTCGTTCGCGGCACGTCCCACGGCCCAGGCTCCCGCGAGCACGAGAACGCCAACCGCAGCCATCGACCCGACCAGTACTGGTCGCGCTTCAGTCACGTGAGGGGAGGGCGATGGCTCCGAGCGCTCGCGGTGGGCCGGTGGCTCCACTGGCGCAGGACGCGGGCTATCCTCGTCGCCCCCGGCAGAGATGTCTTCCGCCCTCTCGTGGTCGCGAGCCGGGAAAACACGGGCGGACGATGTCGACGAGGAGACCACTCCTGCAGAGTGGGCGACTTGTCCCAGCGCCATCGTCTCGGCATCCGGCTCCAGACCCAGATCCGCTTCCAGGCGTCGGACGAAGTCCTCGAATGCGACAAGTGCCTCCGCACGATCGCCCTGTGCCAGCAGTGAGTTGACCAGCTGGCGCGCGACTCGCTCGTCGTAAGGGGTGATCTCCAGAGCGCGTCGGCACCACCGAGTGGCGTCGCGAAATCGGCCCGCGTGCTCGGCCTTCCTCGCAAGGCCTCGGGCGGCCTCGGCCGCGGCTCGTGCGAACCGATCCTGAACTCCGGAAAGCCACTGATCGAACTCAGGAGCACCTTCCAGGCGGAAACCTTCCAGCACCCGACCGCGGTAGAGCTCGAGCGCGCCTTCCGGGTCATCACGTTCGAGGGCCGCCGTGAATTCAACTGCATCACAGCGTACCCGATCCAGGTTCAGACCGACCTCATGGTGGTTCAGAGAAACCAGCGCATCCGACCCGAGGTGCTGACGGAGGTGGTGCAACGCGCGGCTCAGGTTGTTTCCCGCGCGATGGTCCTCGAACTCGGGCCAGAAGATCACGAGAAGCGTGTCGCGGGCGACCGACCCCCTCGGCGCGGTCAGGGCGAGATAGGTCAGCAGCGCCACCCGCTTCGGTTGCGCGAGGACGGATTCCACGCGGGTCCCGTCTTCCCGGCGGAGATCAACGCTGCCGAGCACCGAGAGCTGAATCATCGAGCATTCCCCCACACGGCGAACCTCAAGCGGGCCCGCTCCGCCCCTGCCCGGAGCCGCCAGGTAAGAGCTGAGGAATCGGTGGGTAATGCCCGGGACCCAGGCTGGGCAAGTCTAACGTAGGCCCGGTACGCCGGGCACTTCAAGAACGCCGGTCCTCCCCGGCCCCAGCGCGGAGTGAGCCGTATGGACTGCCTCCACCCCACCCACCGGGTGATCTCTCTGGTTGCCGTGCTGCTCACGGCCGTGGCCTGCACTGATGTACCCACCGACGTCGACCGTCCAAACACGGTGGTTCGCCCAGAGCTTGCCCAGGGCGGAGGTAAGGGGGGCGGCGGAGGGGGAGGCGAACCCCCGGGCCTGTCCGTCGAAATGGATGACGCCGAGAGCGGCCTGACCAGCGACGGTAGCCCGGTCTACGCCGACGGCGGGGACGTGTCAGCGTTCATCGACGACTCGGGTCGGTTCTGGTTCTCGACGACCGCCGAAAAGCGACCGAATCCCGACCGCACGGCTCACGTCGCTGTGCGGGATGCTTCCGGCATGGTCTTGTTCAGCGGGCTGGTCGACGTCTCGATGGCGAGGACGCGGACGGGCGTAGACCTGGAAGCGCTGGGCACCGGGCAGAGTAGCGATGTGTCGTTCTGGGTCAAATGGGCCGTGGGCAAGACGAAGTACACGCTTCGTTACGGCCGCGAGTGCATCGAGACCACGGAACTCCCGAGCGAAATGGCCCTGGTTACCCGCACCGGACCGGATTCGTGGCATCTGGAGAGTGTGGACGGGCGGCCAGTCCGACTCTGCATTCAGTCCACCAAGGGGATCCAGGACACCGAGACGATCGAACCGGTGACGGCCCATTTCAGCTGGACGTTGACTCGGAACTGACGTTCGTGAGGGCACACAATGCCCGTCCAAATCGCTCCGTGCGGACCATCGCGAGTGAGCTCGATCAAACCAGCGGAGGTGGCTGATATGAGACCGATGGGTTTCCTCGAACTGGGAGTCTTGGTCACGTGTGCCGTCATTCTAGCGTGCGGCGAGAGCTCAGACCCGGCCGCTCCTGGCGGTGACCAGCCTCCGAGCGTCCCTGACCCGCCGGCGGAACAGGGTAGCTGGACTACGGCCACGAGCCTACCAATACCAGTGGGTGGTTTCGCTGCCGCTGCTTATCGAGGCATGATCTACGTGGGCGGAGGCATCGTCCCTGGCCAAGATGATGCCAGGCCTTTCTTGCGCTACGACCCGAGCCTCGACGCTTGGGAGACCCTTGAAGACCTGCCCAGTGCGAGCGTGCGACCCCATCTCGCCGTCGCTTCAGACACGCTGTTCCTGATCATCGGCGACACCGAACGCATTGCACTCCTGGCCTACGATCCGGGCTCAGGAAGCTGGTCCGATCGCGCACCTCCGCCCGAGCACCGTGACGGCGCAGCGGTGGCAACGGCCGCAGGCAAGATCTATCTCATCGGCGGAGAGGTCGTAGGTGGCGGGTTTTCGTTCGAAGAACCCGACTCGGTCCTGGTCTACCACGTGAGCTCCGGCCAATGGAGCCGCGTTGCAGGATCCCGGACCGCGAACGCGCGAAGGCGGGGTGCCGCGGTCTCGGTGCTCAATCAGCTCTTCGTCCTGAGCGGCCTGGACCTGCGGGAGCCCCTGACTACCGCTGCGATTGCGGTGGACGCCCTCGATGTCCCATCGGGCGAGTGGAACCGGGCCGCAGACATGCCCGTGAGTAGATTCGAGCCGGCGGTAGCCCTTCTCGAGGGCAGAATCCACGTCCTTGGTGGCACGACGCGCCCTGAGCTCGACACCGATACCCCTCGCGACAATCACCACGTGTTCGATCCCGTCGAGGGTGTCTGGAGTGAGGCCCCTGCGATCCCCACAGGGCGACGGGGCGCGGGTGCGGTCGCGCTCAACGGCCGGCTCTACGTGTTCGGCGGTACAGACCGCCAGCCCAACAACGTCTTTACGGGCACGGTCGTGGAGGTCTATACGGCCAACTGAGGTTCGCGTACGAGCGGGCTGTGGCCATAAGTAACTCGCACGAATTCCTGGCGAGGGGCCGGCACTCTGCGTCACCAAACGGAGGGGGTGGGATTGAGCTGCGGTCGCCTTCGGCGATCCTCGCTCGTCTCGCGGAAGACCTTCTGGGCCACATACGCGGACGATCATCTCGGCCGCTCGGCTCGACCCCACTTCGCGCTCTGCTTCGCAGATCGCCGTGGGTTCGAACGCGGTGATCGATGGGCGCTTGAACCCTGGGAACGCC
>JBDHFN010000103.1:0-9624 GCA_039590375.1 Gemmatimonadota bacterium | reverse complement strand
CGGGGACGCAATCTCGGGCTCACGTCCCGGGGCGCGGCGAGAGATGTTCGAGGGCTACGTCAAGCGGCTCGAAAAGCTCGAGGAACTGGCCATGGAGCACCCGGGGGTCGAGCGCTGCTTTGCCATTCAAGCCGGTCGCGAGATCCGCGTGATGGTCGAGCCGGAGAGAGTGACGGACCAGGAGATGGCTCAGATTTCCGAGGTCGTGGCCCGGCGCATCGAGGGTGAGCTCCAGTATCCGGGGCAGATCAAGGTGGTGGTGATTCGTGAGACCCGCGCGGTTGATTTCGCGCGGTAGGGGGATCTTGCACGGTCGGTCGATTTTGCTCAGTAGGTCGATTTCGCACAGCACTTAGAGTCCGTATTGCAGAGCGCAGCTTGTAAGAGGAATCTGAATGTCCGCTAAGAGGAATTCGAATGTCCGCTGAAGTCATATCGGGGAAGGACTTGGCCGTATCGATCCGCGCGGAGGTCAAGCAGCGGGTCGCCGGCCTGAAGGAGTCCGGGCTCACGCCGGGCCTCGCGGTGGTTCTCCTGGGCGAGGATCCGGCGAGCCAGGTGTACGTCAATTCGAAGAACAAGGCCGCGACCGAGGCCGGGATCTACTCCCGGCAGATCACGCTGCCGGAAGACACTTCGGAGGACGAGCTTCTGGGGCTCGTGGAGGGCCTCAACGCCGATCCCGAGATCCACGGCATCCTGGTCCAGCTTCCGCTTCCCGATCACATCGACGAGGCCAAGGTCCTTTTGGCCATCGATCCAGCGAAGGACGTCGACGGCTTCCATCCGGTCAACGTGGGCCGGCTCGCGACCGGTGACCCCGACGCGCCGGCGCCCTGCACGCCCTCCGGTGTGATTCAGATGCTGCTGCGCAGTGGCAACGACCCCGCCGGCAAGCACGCGGTCGTGGTCGGGCGCTCCAACATCGTAGGACGGCCGATGGCGGCGCTGCTGCTCCGCAAGGCGCCGGGCGGGAACGCCACCGTGACCGTGGCGCACAGCCGCACTCCCGACCTCGGTGCCGTCACCCGCCAGGCGGATATCTTGATCGTGGCCATCGGTCAGCCCGACCTCATCCGGGGCGATATGGTGAAGCCCGGCGCCGTGGTCATCGACGTCGGTGTGAACAGGGTGGATGACGACACACGAGAGAGGGGCTACCGCTTGACGGGCGACGTGGCCTTCGACGAGGTCAAGGAAGTGGCCTCGGCGATCAGTCCCGTCCCCGGGGGGGTCGGTCCGATGACGATCGCCATGTTGCTCTCCAATACGGTGGAGGCCGCCGTCCGGTCCGCGGCCGAGCGGCCCATGGACGAGCGGTCTGTGGACGAGCGGTCTGCGGCCGTCGAGGGTTAGTGTGATCATCCCGCTGAGTTCCGGACCAGCATGACCGAGCCTCGCGTTTGGAGCGTCAGCCAGGTCAACCGAGCCGTACGGACTCTGCTCGAGGACACGGTCGAGAGCCTCTGGATCAGCGGCGAGATCGCCAACTGGACTCGTGCCCGGTCGGGGCACTGCTACTTCACGCTCAAGGACGAGCAGGCCCAACTCCGCTGCGCGATGTTCAAGACCGAAGCGGGGGGCCTTCCGGCCGATCCGGAGGAGGGCACCACGGTGAGGGCCTTCGGCGGGCTCACGCTGTACGAGGCCCGAGGGGAGTATCAGCTCGTGGTGCGCCGCCTCGAGGCGGAGGGTGCCGAGGGCCTCTGGCGTCAGGCCTTCGAGAAGCTTCGATCGAAGCTCGACGCCGAGGGCCTGCTCGCTCCCGAGCGGAAGCGGGAGCTGCCGCGTTTCCCCGAAACTGTTGGCGTGGTCACGTCGCTGGTGGGAGCGGCGCTCGCCGACATTCTGACGGTGGTCCGCAGGCGAGCCCCCTGGACGCGTGTCATCGTGCGGGGCACGCGCGTGCAGGGCGAGGGCTCGGGCGAGGAGGTGGCCGCGGCCATCCGGGCCCTGGGAGACAGCGGGCTGGTCGACGTGATGATCGTCGGACGGGGCGGCGGATCGATCGAGGATCTCTGGGCGTTCAACGAGGAGGTCGTGGCCCGCGCGATTGTCGCGTGCCCGGTCCCGGTGATCTCGGCCGTGGGACACGAGGTCGACGTGACCATCTCCGATCTGGTGGCCGATGTCCGGGCTCCCACCCCGTCCGCGGCCGCGGAGACGGCCGTGAAGGACGGCGCCGGATTGAGCGATGCGCTGGTCGTAACCCGTACCCGCATGAGCGGGGCCCTGCGGGCGATCGCCTCCCGCCGGCGGGAAGTGCTGGCCATGCGTCTGAGTCAGCTCCGTCAGTCCGGCGTCGGCTTGGTGCGGCCTCGGCGCGAAGCGTTGGGTCGAGCGGGGGACCGTATGGAGTCGGCGATCCGGGGGTTGGCGGCGCTCAAGAGGGCCCGCCTCTCCGAAGTGGCCGGCAAGATGGACGTGCTGTCACCGCTGGCGACGCTTCGACGCGGGTATGCGCTACCTCAAGGCGCCGACGGGAGGATTCTCCGGACCGTCGCGGCGTTCGAAGAGGGCGACCGGTTCGCGCTCCGTGTCTCGGACGGGTCCGTGCCGTGTGAAGTGGCGAGTAGATCGTGACGAACAAGAAAGATGAGGCGCCCGACGCCTCGGGGGATGACATGACCGATTTCGGAGAGAATGACGCCCCCGATACGAGGGGCGATGCCGGGGGCGACGACGCTCCATCGCTGGAGGAGCGGCTGAAACGCCTCGAGGAGATCGTACGCTCGCTCGAGGCCTCCGACCTCGACATGGAAGGAGCCCTGGCGCTGTTCGAGGAGGGCGTCGAGCATGTGCGCGGTGCCGAGGCGACGCTCCGTGTCGCGGAACTCAAGGTGGAAGAGCTTCTGGGCCCCGAGGACGATCCCGGTACCAGGCCGCTGGAGGAAGAGCCGGAGTGACGCCCGAGGCTCCCGCCTTCGACCTCGGAGCGCTTCTCCGCGACGAAAGGGCGGAGGTGGAGCGGGCACTCGAAAGCGCGTGCGATTGGCTGGGCGACGAGCTCCCCGATGAGCTGTACCGGCCGGCCCGGCACGCGGTGCTCAGCGGGGGCAAACGCCTTCGCCCGATCCTGTGCGTGGTCGCGTACCGGGCGTGTGGCGGAACGACGGGGCCGGCGTTATACGAGCTCGCCGCAGCGATCGAATTGATTCACGCCTATTCCCTCATGCACGACGACCTTCCGTGCATGGACGACGCCGATCTTCGCAGAGGCCAGCCGACGCCCCACACGTTGTTCGGTGAGGCGGCCACGGCCCGAGCCGGGCTGGCGCTGATTCCGGCGGCCTCCCTGTGGGCGCTTCGGGCGTCGACCGCTCTGGGCGTGGACGACGCGACCTCTCGGAGAATCGTGAGCCAGCTGAATCGGGCCGCGGGCGCGGGCGGGATGGTCGGTGGGCAGGCGCTCGACCTGTTGGGGGAGGGGAGGCGTCTGGACGCGGACGCGCTCGATCGTCTGCACGGCATGAAGACGGGTGCTTTGCTCACCGCGTCCTTGCTGATCGGCGGCATCGCCGCCGGCGCTTCCGACGAGACCCTCGCCGGCCTCGAGAACTACGGCCATGGCATCGGACTTGCATTTCAGGTAACCGACGACATTCTGGACGCGACCGAGCTCGCGGCCGATCTGGGAAAGCACCCGAGCGACGGCCTGCTCGACAAGAGCACGTACGTGTCGCTGTACGGACTGGAAGAGGCGACGGCCAGGGGCCGGCGATATGCAGAGGAGGCGGTGGCGGCGCTTCGAGACGCCGGGATCGACGCACCGGCTTTGATCGCGCTCGCCTCGTATGTCGTTGAGCGTAGGAGCTAGGCCCAGAAGAGCATATAATAGACGCAACAGAGCATAGGGGCTCGTTCCGTTCGAGGCTATGTTGTGGGGGTAAATACCGAAGTCAGGAGTCGACCCGTGTCGATTTTGGACCAAATAGATGGACCCGAAGACGTCCGAGGGCTCTCTCGGGAAGAACTGCATGAGCTCGTCGTGGAGGCCCGGGACCGCCACGTAGACGTGATCTCCAAGGTGGGCGGCCACTTCGGGGCCAGCCTGGGGGTGGCCGAGCTCACCGTGGCGCTCCATTACGCCTTCGAGACGCCGCGCGACAAGCTCATCTGGGACACCGGCCACCAGGGCTATATCCACAAAATCCTCACCGGCCGGAATGAACGACTTCCGACGATCCGCCAGAAAGACGGGTTGGCGCCCTTCCTCCGTCGTGAAGAGTCCGAATACGATCACTTCGGGGCCGGCCACGCGGCCACCTCCATCTCGGCGGCGCTCGGCACGGCGATCGCTCGTGACCTGAACGGGGACGACTTCAGTGTGGTGGCGATCATCGGAGACGGTGCCATGGGCTGCGGCTTGGCCTACGAGGCGCTCAACAATGCGGGACACACCGACCGCAATCTCATCGTCGTCCTCAACGATAACGACCACTCCATCGCACCCAACGTGGGGGCGATGAACAAATATTTGACCGGAGTGATGACGAGTCCCGTCTACAACCGGATCCGCGATGACGTGAAGGACCTGCTCTCGATGGGGCCGGGCGGCGCGAAGGGCATCGTGCGGCGGGTCGCCAGCCGCACCGAGGAGAGCGTGAAGAGCCTCTTCGTTCCCGGGATGCTCTTCGAGGAGCTCGGCTTCCGCTACATCGGCCCGGTGGACGGACACGACCTCGACTCGCTGGTCGACACCCTGGCCAGGGTCCGCCGCCTCGACGGCCCGATTCTGGTCCACGTGATCACGCAGAAGGGGAAGGGCTTCCCTCTCGCCGAGCAGAACGCGTACAAGTGGCACGCCGCTTCTCCCTTCGACAAGATCAGTGGGGAAGCCAAGAAAGAGAGCGGTGGCCTGCCTCGGTACCAGAAGGTTTTCGGCAAGGGACTCAAGGAGCTGGGTGATCTCGATTCCCGGATCGTCGCCATCACCGGCGGGATGCCGGACGGGACGAGCACCGACATCTTCGGCGAAGCCTTCCCCGACCGGTACTTCGATGTGGGTATCGCCGAGGGCCACGCCGTCACGGCGGCCGCCGGAATGGCTGCGGTCGGAGGGGTCCGGCCCGTCGTCTGCATCTACTCCACGTTCCTGCAGAGGGCGTTCGACAGCATCATCCACGATGTCGCGCTCCAGGATCTGCCGGTCGTCTTCTGTATGGATCGAGCCGGGCTCGCGGGCCCCGACGGCCCCACCCACCACGGCTCCTTCGACATCCCCTACATGCTGCTGGTTCCGGGCATGACCGTGACCGCCCCCAAGGACGGGGCCGAGATGATGGCACTCGTACGGCTGGGCATCCAACACGAAGACGGCCCGTTCTCCGTACGCTGGCCACGAGAGGCGGTACCCGAGGCCGTCCCGGCCGTGAGTGAGATCCCGGACATCGAGTATGGCACGTGGGAGATCCTTCGGCGGGGCTCCGATATCGCGTTCCTCGCCACCGGAACCATGGTGGGCGCGGCCTCGGAGGCCGCAGAGGCGCTGGCGGCCCGTGGCCTCCAGGCGGAAGTCGTGAACTGCCGGTTCCTGAAGCCGTACGATCGCGAGGTCCTGAGGGACGTGGCCGAGCGACATCGCCGAGTGATCACCATCGAGGAGGGCGCCGTGATCAATGGGTTCGGCGCCTACATGTCTCGGGAGCTGTCGGCCCTGGACTCGGAGCATGCGATCGACGTGCGTTGTCTCGGGATCCCCGACGAGTTCGTCGAGCACGGCGCGCGCAACGAGCTCCTGCGCGATCTCGGGCTGGATGCCGAGGGAATCGCCACGGAGGCACGCCGGATGTTGGGAGATGCCGTGTCCGCGGCGGTGGAGTCGGCGTGAGCGGGCGGACCGCACCGTCCGACCCGGCCGTAGGCGTCGGTGGAGCGACCGCGCTGAGACGCATCGGCGTCGTGGGCCGTGCTGAGAACGTGGAGGTGCCCGGGTGCGTCGAGCAGCTGGCGCGTTTTGCCAATGACAACCAGATCGATCTCTCCTTCGAGGAAGGTCTCTCCGGCCTGGCTCCCGAAGGGTCCGAGGTCATGGACCTCGACGCGGATCCGATCGATCTCCTGGTCGCGTTGGGCGGGGACGGGACGCTGCTGCGGGCGGGGCGGTCCGTCGCCGGGCGAGACATCCCAGTCCTCGGTGTGAATCTCGGGCATCTCGGTTTCCTCACGGCCCTTCCTCAGGCGGAGCTCGAGGAGCATCTCGCCTTGGTGCTGAACGGGGACTACCGGCTCGATCGCCGTTACACGCTGGAGGCTCGTATCATCCATGCCGACGGCTCCGAGGGAGAGCCGATTCTGGCGTGGAACGACTTCGTGATCCACAAGCGGGGGGCCGCCCGCGTGACCCGGCTCGACCTCCGGGTTCAGGAGACTGCGGCGGCGCGCACGAACGCAGCGGACGGATCCAACGGCGGGGCCGGAGAGGGCAGCGCCTGGCAGGACATGGGCAGCTTCTCGGCGGACGGACTCATCGTGGCCACGCCCACGGGCTCTACCGCGTATTCGTTGTCGGCGGGCGGGCCCATCGTCGTTCCGTCGGTCGACTGCTTGATCGTCACGCCCATCTGTCCACACACGCTGGCCATGCGGCCCCTGGTGATTCCGGGAACGCAGCGGGTCGCCGTCAGTCCGATCGAACGCGCGGAGGATCTCGTGGTGACGGCGGACGGACAGGTCACGAACGACTTGGAGACCGGCGCGGAGATCCACATCGAACGCTCCGAGATCGAGGTCCAGTTGGTCCGGTTCGCCGGCCAGAACTTTTTCGGAACGCTCCAGCGCAAGCTCAACTGGGCGGCACGTTCCGGCGATTAGCCATTCGTTCATGCTGATCGAACTCCGCATTCGCGACTACGCCGTCATCCATGATCTGACCCTAGAGCTGGGACCCGGGCTGAGCGCTCTTTCCGGGGAGACCGGAGCGGGAAAATCGATCATCGTCGGGGCGCTCTCCCTTCTGTTGGGCGAACGCGCCTCGAGCGACAGGGTGCGTTCCGGCGCGGAGCGAGCCATGGTCGAAGCGGTCTTCGACGTGTCGGGGCATCCGAAGCTCATGGCCCAGGTGAGCGATCTCGGTATCGAGGCCGAGGACGGCCTGTTGATCCTCCGGCGAGAAGTGGCGGCCGCGGGCAGAAACCGCGCCTGGATCAACGAGTCCCCGACCACGGCCCGCACGGTGGGAGATCTGGGACGATCGCTCGTCGACCTGCACGGGCAGCACGAACACCAGACGCTCCTGAGGAAGGACACGCAGCGCAGCATCCTGGACGCCTTCGGCGGGGCCGGTCCCGACGCGACCGCGGTGGCGGAGGAGTCCGAGGCCGTTTCCCGGTTGGAGGCCCAGCTCAAGGAGCTACGGGAGCACCGCCAGGAACTCGCGAGCCGGGTCGACTTCCTCCGCTTTCAGATGAGCGAGCTAGATGAGGCGAACGTACAGCCCGGGGAGGAGGAGGAGCTCGCGGAAGAGAGTAGTCGCCTCGAAAACTCGGAGGAGCTTCTCGGTGAGGCCACGAGGGTCCACAGTGAGCTGTACTCGACGGAGGGCGCCGTCACCGAGAGGATTTCCGAGCTGGCCCAGACGCTCGCCCGGCTGAAGGAGTGGGATGGATCGCTGGAGGCACCCCACAAGGAGCTCGAGGAGGCCTACCACGCGCTCACGGAGGTCGGCCGGGACCTGAGCGACTACGTCGGTACCGTCCGCCATGATCCCGGGAGGCTCGACGAGGTCCGATCGCGGCTCGACCTGATCCATTCCCTCAAGCGGAAGTACGGCCCGACGTCGGAGGACGTCGTCGCCGCCAGGGAGCGGGTCGGAGGGGAGTTGAGCGAGATCGAGGACGGGGGCTGGGACGAGGACACGCTTGCCGCCGATGTCGAACGCGCACGAAGCAGCCTCGCTTCAACCGCCGCCCGGCTCAGCACCAAGAGGCGGGAGGCGGCGACCCGGCTCGAGAAGGAAGTCGAGGCGCTTCTGCCCGACCTCGGCCTACCGGCGGGCACCTTCAAGGTCCAGATGGACGCCCTTCCCGAGGTGAGATCCCATGGAGCCGAGACCGTCGAGTTCCTGGTCTCGGTCAACGCGGGCTTCCCCCCCTCCGCGCTCGCGCGAGTGGCCAGTGGCGGTGAGTTGTCGAGGGTCATGCTGGCGCTGAAGGCGATTCTGGCGCAGGTCGACGAGGTCCCGACGCTGGTGTTCGACGAAATCGATGCCGGAATCGGAGGGCAGGTGGCGACCCTGGTCGGCGCCAAACTGAAGGACGTGGCCCGTTACCATCAGGTCTTCGTCGTGACCCATCTTCCGCAGCTCGCTTCTCGAGCCGGCAGTCATCTGCTCGTGGAGAAGAGCGACGGAGAGGGGCTCGCCGCCTCGGACGTGAAGGGACTCTCGGGCGACGACCGCGTGCGAGAGATCGCGCGAATGCTGGGTGGCGACCCCGAATCGGAGACCTCGCAGGACCACGCCAGGGAGCTTCTCGCGGCCGGCGACTAATTACTCCCAGAGGCCCCGATAGAAGCGTAGACCGACCTCGACGCGCCAGGTCTTGGGTGTCGCACCTCCGCTCCCCGACACCGCCTGTTGAAAGAGAAACCGGGCCTCCAGCGGCCGGCCCCGGCCGCTTCTCACGGTGGAGAAGACGAGACCACCGCCCATCCCGAGGAACCGCTGTTTGGTCTCGAGGTTCAGTAGACTCACGTCGAGTCCTGCGGGGGCGTTGTCCAAGCGATAGCGATCCGCGCGCTTCGAGAAGTATAGGAGATCGAACGCGACGGCTAGCTCCTCCGTCAGATGCACTCGTGGGGATACACGAAGCCGCATGTAGTCGCCGGGGTTCCAACGCACCACCTGCTCGGTCGGGTTGAATGGGGCGAAGATGCTCTCGGGAGCCGTGATCCGCTTGAGGACCTCGACCGGTCGTTGGATCCCATATGCCAAGTCCCCCACGACGCCCAGACGCGTTCCCACGCTCAGCGTCCCGAACACGCTCAACTCGAAGTCGTTCTGCCCGTCTCCGCTCCCCGTGTCGATGAAGTTACGCGGAGAGTCCGTCCGCCCCGTGGCGAACCGGACCAGTGCACCCGCACCGACCTCCAGCCGGAGTGCGGGTTCGGGCCCCTCAGGACTGTCGTCCAGCCCTATCCCCCAAAGGCGCGCGCGGGCATGGACCTCTACGTCGCCCATCTCCCAGGGGCTCCTCCACGTCTTGAGGGAATCTCCCTCAACACCGCGGGGCCGGGTATCGGTCACCAGGTCCAGGTACGTCGCCTCCGTCAACACTTCGGTCGCCAACGGGATGGACGTCGGAAAAGACGCGACACCGACCGCCTGATAAGCGGCCAGGAGGGTTGCCGTACGGGATTCGAGGGCGTCCCCCGTAAGGGAGCCCTCGAGCGGAAATACGCCGTAACCCGCTCCGTCCGTCAGCGCCCCATGGAAGCTCTGGCCCTCGGCCAGGAGGCTCGTCGCCTGGGAGCACTCCGGACTCGAAGGGTCCGCCGTGCACAACGTCGAGGCGATGGCCGTAAGAGCGTTGTTGGCCGCACCGACCTGCCCGAGGAAGTCGCCCGCCGTGCTCGGCGTAATGCCAACGTTGGCCCCGTCCGTCTGAATGGACGTCTCGAACTCCG
>JBDHFN010000102.1:0-9690 GCA_039590375.1 Gemmatimonadota bacterium | reverse complement strand
CGGGGGCACGGACCTGCTGCTGAGGTCATTGGAGTCCTTCGCTCGCCTCTGCGCCTCACCCTCCTGGGTCTCGCTTTGGGTGGGGGACGCGGCGCTGATCGGCAGCCTCGTGGGGGGCCTCGGCGGCCTGATCGGGATCCGGTACCTGGCGTTGGGACTTCGAGGGTGGGCGGGCTGGATGACCATCGCCCTGTGGGCCTCCGTAGGGGCGAGAGCCGGACCGCTCGTCGAACGCGGGGCCGGTGCGGGCACGGTCGAGATCACTTTCCTGGATGTAGGCCAGGGCGATGCTCTGACCATCCGATCTCCCGGAGGCCGATGGATCCTGGTGGACACGGGGCCACGGGGACAGACCTACGACGCGGGCGCGCGTGTGGTCCTCCCCTACCTGCGTCGTAGAGGAGTCGGCCGCTTGGAGGCTCTCGTGTTGACCCATCCGGATCTGGACCACATCGGTGGAGCAGAAGCCGTCGTCCGGGGGCTCGACGTGGGATACGTGATGGACCCCTCCCAGGCGACGGGAAAGGACGCCTACGTGGAAGTGCTTGAGGCGGCCAATCGTGATGCGGTCCCCTGGCTCGAGGCCCGGAGGGACGTGTCCATGACCCTCGACGGCATGGAAGTTTCGGTTCTCTACCCCGACGGCCCTACGCGCGCGTCCAACGGCGGGACCGACTCCAACGCGACGTCGGTCGTCCTCCTGGTCCGCTATGGAGAGTTCGAGGCGCTCCTGACCGGGGACGCCCCGGTCGACGTGGAAGAGGCCATCCTCGACGATCTCCCTTCGGACCTCGAGGTCCTGAAAGTCGGTCATCACGGGTCCAACACCTCCACGTCTGCGTTGCTTCTGGCGCGGACTTCTCCAGAGTTGGCCGTGATCTCGGTCGGAGCGAGGAACCGCTACGGCCATCCCCATACCGACGTCGTGAGTCGGATTGCCGAGTCGGGCGCCCGTGTTCTGCGCACCGATCTCAACGGCGACATCGTGATACGGGCCCGGCGCAGCGGACTTCACGACGTCCGGACCGAGTGGTGATACGGAGGGCCCGTATGTAGTTTTGAAGCTTACGGGAGCCCACGCTTACCCACGAGGCCATGACGAAGAGCAGCGTCGTTACGCTAGAGAGACATATCGTCGAAGAGGAGCGGAGTCGCCCGGAGGCGACCGGCGCCTTCAGCAACATTCTCCAATCTCTGACCCTCGCTGCGAAAATCATCTCCCGGGAAGTGACCAAGGCCGGCATCGTCGACATCCTCGGAGGCACGGGGCACACGAACGTACAGGGGGAGCGCGTCCAGAAACTGGATCTGTATGCAGAGGACGTCATCTTCCGGGCGTTGGATCATACGGGTTCACTTTGTTGCATGGTTTCTGAGGAATCCGAGGACATCCTTCCCATTCCGGATCAGTTTCCGAAGGGGGATTACGTGCTGATCTTCGATCCCCTGGACGGCTCCTCCAACATCGACGTCAACGTTTCGATCGGCACCATTTTTTCGATTCACAGAAAGATATCCGACGACGAGGACGGTACCGTGGCGGACTGCCTTCAAGCCGGGTCCGAGCAGGTCGCAGCGGGATACGTGGTCTATGGTTCGTCTACCATGCTCGTGTATACGAGCGGGCGGGGGGTGCATGGGTTCACGCTCGACCCGTCGATCGGTGAATTCCTTCTGAGCCACCCGAGCCTTGTCATGCCCGACCCTCCGAGCCTGATGTACTCGATCAACGAGGCGTACTATCCTCTCTGGTCCCCTGGGCAGCAGAGGCTCATGCAGCACTTGAAGGGGCTCGATGGTGAAGCGACGGCCTCCTACAGCTCGCGCTACATCGGCTCCTTGGTGGCTGATTTTCACCGCACCCTGCTCAAGGGTGGAATCTTCATGTATCCGGCGGACTCCAAGAATCCGCATGGGAAACTCCGACTCCTCTACGAGGCGGCGCCGATGGCCATGATCTGCGAACAGGCCGGGGGGCGGGCGTCCGACGGACGGACGAGCATACTGAGCCTCACTCCCGAGGCCATTCACCAGAGGACACCGCTGTACATCGGGTCTTCCGAAATCGTTGAAATGGCGGAGAGCTTTCTGGCCGAGGACGCTTAGCGGCCTTGGAGGCCGCTCCCCGACCACACTAACACTTGATGGGGTGGTTCCCGGGCAGGTAGCCCTTGTCGAGATCGACGAGGGGCGCGGCGTAGGTGCCGGAGAAGCAAGCGTTGCAGAAGGAGCTGTGCTCGGAGACGACTGAGAGCATGCCTTCCAGGGACAAGTACCCCAGGGAATCGACCCCGAGCTCCTGTCCAATCTCGTCGGGGCTGAGTCTGGACCCGATGAGCTCCTCATGGCTGGGCATGTCGATCCCGTAAAAGCAGGGAAACCGCACCGGTGGGCTCCCGATGCGGAAGTGGACTTCCTTGGCGCCGGCTTGCCGAATGAATTTGACCAGGCTCCGACTCGTGGTGCCGCGTACGAGTGAGTCATCCACCACGATGACACGCCGCCCGTCCAGGACCTCCCGCACGGGGTTGTACTTCATCCGGGCGCTGAAGTCTCGATCGGCTTGTGAAGGCTTGATGAAGGTTCGCCCGACGTAGTGGTTTCGGAGAAGACCCAATTCGAAAGGGATCCCGCTCTGTTCGCTATATCCGAGAGCGGCCGAGTTCGCGCTATCGGGGACCGAAACGACCGCATCAGCCTCAACCGGATGCTCTTCCGCGAGGCGGCGTCCGAATCCACGGCGCGCGCCGTCCACGGAGATGCCCCAGAGGTGCGAGTCCGGCCGGGCGAAGTAGACCAACTCGAAGATGCACGGGGCGGCCGACTCGGCTCTGGAGAGCTCGGGGAGGTTGTGGAGCGTTCCGCCCTCGATCCTGAGGATCTCTCCCCGCTCGATGTCCCGGACAAACTTCGCGCCGAGAATGTCGAGTGCGCACGTCTCGCTCGCGACCACGTATCCATCTTCGAGGCTACCCAGCACCAGAGGCCGGTACCCCCGCGGGTCGCATACCGCGTACATCACCTCATCCACCGTAATGGCGAGTGAGAATGCTCCCTCCAGCTGATTGAGAGCATCGGCCACTTGGCCGTCGATGGTCGTCTCACGAGAACGGGCGATCAAGTGAATGATCACCTCCGAATCCGAGGTGGTCTGGAAGATCGCTCCCTCCCCCACGAGCTGCGTCTTGAGGTCATGGGCGTTCGTGAGGTTGCCGTTGTGGGCCACCGCCAGATCGCCCCCGCCATACCGGACGACGATCGGCTGAGCGTTCAATGCCTGGCTTCCACCGGCGGTCGAGTATCGTACGTGCCCTAACGCAGTACGTCCTGGAAGGCCTTTCAAGGTATCCGCGTCGAAGACGTCGGCAACCAATCCAACACCCTTGTGGAGCCGTGCCTCACCGTCGGCCAGCGCGCAGATTCCGGCGGATTCCTGACCCCGATGTTGAAGGGCGTAGAGTCCCAGGAACGCCAGCTCTGCGGCGCCATCGATGCCACTGAAGCCGACGATGCCGCACTCCTCGTGAGGCCGGTCGTCGAGTTGGGAGGCTGTGACGTCGATGGGTCCTGCGAGTGTTGGGGGGAAGGGCTTCGAGGTCACGATGGTCCGGCTCCATCCATCAGTTTGGGGATCGTGCCGAAGAACATCTCGGCGAGGACTTCGACGTCCGCCTCCAGCGACGATGCTCGCCCGTCTATTCTGAAGCCTTCATCTGAAGGGACAACTTTTCCTACCGCGCGACAGGGCACGTTATGGCGCTTGGCGATCTGCAGAACCTCGTCGGCGGAGCGTGCATCGCACGAGACCACGACGCGGCCCTGGGCTTCACCGAACAGGAGGGGAAGGACCGGGAGCGCATCCTGGAGCGTGACGTGGACGCCCAGCGGGTCCTCTCCTGTCCCGAGTGCGCTTTCGGCCAGCGCGCAAGCGAGGCCGCCCTCCGACACGTCGTGTGCGGAGTGGAGCAGCCCCTGGTGGATCATTGCCAGCACGGCGTGCTGGAGCGAGCGCTCTCCGAGGAGATCGACCGAGGGCGGCTCTCCGGCCACCAGGTTCTCGATCACGTAGAGATACTCCGAGGCACCCATCTCGTCCGTGTTGTCACCGAGCAGGATGATCGTATCGCCCTCGTTCTGGAAAGCGTGGCGAGTGATGTGATCCACGTCATCCAGAACGCCGACCATGCCGATGACGGGGGTCGGATAGATCGCGACCCCGTCCGTTTCGTTGTAGAAGGACACGTTGCCGCCGGTGACCGGTGTCTCGAAGAGCTTGCAGGCCTCGGCCATGCCCGCCACGGCTTCCCGGAACTGGTAGTAGATGTGGGGTTTGAGGGGATTTCCGAAATTCAGGTTGTTCGTCACCGCGGTGGGAAGTGCACCGGCACAGACCAGGTTCCTCGCGGCCTCGGCCACGGCGGCCATCGCACCCGACCGGGGGTTCAGATAGACATATCGACCGTTGCAGTCGGTCGTGGCGGCCACGGCCCGGCGGGTACCGCGAAGCCGCACGACTCCGGCATCCCCACCCGGACGCACGGCCGTCCCGGTCCGCACGGTGGTGTCGTATTGGCCGTAGACCCATCTCTTGGAGGCGATGTTCGGCGAAGACATCAACTTCAGGAACGCCTCCGACTGATCAGCGTCCGCCTCGTTGAAGCGCGACAGGTCTGCACACCGAAGGTCACGGATCTCCTCGGACTCTTCGCCCTCCCGCTCATACGTCGGGCAGCCCTCCGTCAGAGGCAGGGAGGGGATTTCCGCGACCACGCGGTCCCCCTCACGGACGCGGAACAGACCGTCATCGGTCACGCGCCCGATTTCCTCCGCCTCGAGTTCCCACTTGGTCAGGATATCCCGGACCGCGTCCTCACGGCCGGACTTCGCGACCACCAACATGCGTTCCTGGGATTCCGACAGGAGGATCTCGTAGGGAGTCATCCCCGGTTCCCGTACGGGCACGAGATCCATGTCGATCTCCACACCGTTGCCGGAGCGGCCCGCCATCTCGGAGGCGCTCGACGTGATCCCGGCCGCCCCCATGTCCTGGATGCCCGTGATGTTGCCGCTCTGGATGAGCTCGAGACTAGCCTCCAACAGTAGCTTCTCGGTGAACGGGTCGCCCACCTGCACCTGCGGCCGGCTGGCCTGGGAATCGTCGCTGAGCTCCTCGGAAGCGAATGTCGCCCCGTGAATTCCGTCTCGCCCGGTGCGTGCGCCCACCGCCATGAGCGGGTTTCCGACCCCCTCCGCCTCACCCTTGATGAGATCCTCGGCCTTCATGAGACCGAGACACATCGCGTTCACGATCGGATTGCCCTCATAACCGCGATCGAAGTAGACCTCCCCGCCGATGTTGGGGATGCCCACACAGTTTCCGTAGTCGCCGACCCCCTTCACCACGCCGGAGAAAAGGTAACGCACGCGTCCGCTGTCGAGATCGCCAAAGCGGAGCGAGTCCAGGACGGCGATGGGTCGAGCACCCATGGTGAACACGTCACGGAGAATGCCGCCCACGCCGGTCGCCGCACCCTGGTAGGGTTCGACGGCCGATGGGTGGTTGTGTGATTCGATCTTGAACGCCAATGCCAAGCCGTCCCCGATGTCGATCACGCCCGCGTTCTCGCCCGGTCCCTGGATTACCCAGGGCGCCGTCGTCGGGAGCGTGCTGAGGAGGCGCTTGGAGTTCTTGTAGCCGCAGTGCTCGGACCACATCGCGCTGAACACGCCGAGCTCGGTATACGTGGGCTCCCGCCCGAGGATCTCGAGTACACGGTCGTACTCCGATGGAGATAGGCCGTGATCCTCCACCAACTCCGGTGTGATTGGGGGGTCGCCCTCTCGGGGCGATACGCTCGCTGCGGTCAAAGCTCCGGTACCGTCCGCTCTATGGGTCACAGTTCGATGAATCCATCCGTGGAAGTCTTTGCAAGGAGTACGGTGGGCCGTGGTGCGGTATCACCGGTCACGCGGCTCCGAGGGGAGAAAGATGTGACAGGAGTGCGTTGAAGAGGCCGAGCCCATCTACGGACCCGAGGATGGGTTCCACGGCTCGTTCAGGGTGGGGCATCATGCCCATGACGTTGCCCGCCTCATTCAGGATACCGGCGATGGAACGGGCCGAGCCGTTCGGGTTCGCACTGTCCACGGCCTCGCCCTCAGCATTCGTATATCGAAACAGGACCCGGCCCTCGCCCTCGAGACGGTCGAGCGTTTCGTCATCGGCGTGATAATTCCCCTCGGCGTGAGCGATCGGCATGCGGAGGATCTGGCCGGCTTCGTATTCCTGCGTAAAGATGGAAGACGTGTTCTCGACCCGAAGCAGGACGTCCCGGCTCGAGAAGAGAAGAGAGCGATTTCGCAACAGTGCACCGGGTAGCAGCCCCGATTCACAGAGGGTCTGAAAACCGTTGCAGATGCCCAGAACCGGACCACCGGACCCGGCGAAGCTCTTCACCGCATCCATGATCGGGCTCATCGTTGCGATCGCGCCGGCTCGGAGGTAATCCCCGTAGGAGAAGCCGCCTGGGAGCATGACCGCGTCGACATCACCCAGTTCCACGTCCCGGTGCCAACGAAACTCCGGTGTGCCCCCGACGAGCTGGATGCACTTGTAGAGGTCGTAGTCGCAGTTGGATCCGGGGAAGGTAACGATCGCGACCCTCATGTGGTCACCGTCTCCGCCGTGGCCTCGAGGACATCGATCTCGAAGTCCTCCGTGACCGGGTTGGCCAGCAATCTACGGCACATCGCGTCCGCGCCGTCCCGGGCTTCTTCGGCCGATGCGGCCTCCACGTCCAGGTAGAGGACCTTGCCCACGCTGACCTCATGGACCTGGTCGTAGTCCAGGGAGTGCAGGGCGCTTTGGATGGCCTTTCCCTCGGGGTCCAGCAGGCCCGGGCGTGGTATTACTCTTATCTCAAGTCGAAAACGACTCACGTTCCGTTCTCCACATCGTCAGGATGAATAGGGATTATGGGGCGGCGAACCCCTTCGGGCGCCAAGTCCCCGTAGTCGACAGGCCGTACCTCGGCGTCCGCGTCGTCGTCGTCGCTGTCCTCCAGCGGATCGCGATCGGGCAAACGTTCCAGCAGGCCGTGGATCACCGACCCGAACAGCCCCCAGGCCGTATAACCTAAGAGCATGGGAAAGAAGTAGTACGCGGGGATCATGATGGCCACGACGACGTTCCCGAAGAGCCAAAGCGAGACCAGGATGCCCTTCGCGGATTTGAAACTCAACTTCGGAACCAGCCCATACGGAACGTGGCTGAGCATCAAGACCCCAAGCACGATCATCAGGATGCCCATGATGCGAGGCCAGGGCATGGCCGCGAGGTAAGTCTCGAAAAGGGGCGTTTGGCTGAACGGGTAGAAGGTGGCCAGGATCATCCCCGCTGTCGGCGAGGGAAGCCCGTGGAAGTGCCGCTTGGCTTCTCCTCCTTGCTCGATGTTGAAGCGGGCCAGTCGGACCACCACGGCCATCACGTAGACCAACGGGAGCACCCAGCTCCATGCCCCGTCGGAGAAATACAGCGTGAACATGATGAAGGCGGGTGCGACCCCGAAGGCGATCGCGTCCACCAGCGAGTCCAACTCCCCGCCGAAGGCGGATCCCGTTCGGGTGAAGCGGGCGATGCGTCCGTCCAGCAGATCCATGACGCCGGCCCAAACGATGAACCACCCGGCCCACTCGAAGTCCCCTCGCGTGGCGGCCACGATCGCGTAGAACCCGAAGAACAGGCTCGCCATCGTGAACGCAGAGGGCAGGATGATGATTCCCCTCTGAAGCCGTCTGGCCGGTCGTATGCGATCGATCACGTGGCCTCCTCCCGGCCGTCGACCCAAGCCAAAACGGTGGATCCACCGGCCACTTTGTCGCCCACCGCGCAGTCGAGACTCCAGGCGAGCGGGATGAACAGGTCCACCCTCGATCCGAACCGGATGAGTCCGATGCGCTCCCCACGCTCGACGTGCTCACCCTGTTTGGGATACGTCACGATCCGGCGGGCGATGAGTCCGGCGATCTGGCGAACGAGCACCCGGTGGCCCCGCGCGATCAAGCCCAGCGAGGCCTGTTCGTTCTTCTCGCTGGCTTTCGGGTGCCAGGCCACCGCGAATTCACCGGGGCGGTATTCGCGATGCTCCACGTCCCCCGAGACCGGCGCCCGCTGCACGTGGACGTTGAAGACGCTCAGGAAGATCGTGATGCGACGGCACACGCCTTTCACAAAGGCGGGCTCGTCGATCTCGCAGATATCGATGATCTTGCCGTCGCCGGGAGAGATGACTCCGCCCTCGCCGGAGGGGAGTGCACGTTCCGGATCACGGAAGAAATAGAAGACGAAGGCAGCCAGCAGGGTCAGGAGACTTGCCGGCACGATGGTCCAGGCTCCCGCGACGGCGACGGCCACCCAGGCCAGCGCGGCGAGAAACGCCGCACCGAGCATGAACGGATACCCCTCTCGGGCGAAGCGCATTCGGCCGCTACTCGAAGCGGGGGGGTTGGAAATCATCGAGCTCCGTTCCGGTCAGGCGCCTGAAGATCTCGAGGTACCGGTCCGTTGTCTCGCGCACGACGTGATCGGGCAGATCGGGTGGCGGCGGGGACTTGTCCCAGTCGCTCAAGCCGTCGAGGAAATCACGCACTGGCTGTTTGTCCAAAGACGGCTGCCCTCGGCCCGTCTCGTACAGGTCCGCGGGCCAGAACCGCGAGGAGTCCGGCGTCAGGACCTCGTCGATCAGCAGAAGGCGGCCGTCCGCACGGTGGCCGAACTCGAACTTGGTGTCGGCCAGGATGATGCCGTGCTCGTGTGCGATCGTCGCCCCGTACTCGTACACGGTGAAGGAGAGTTCACGCAGACGGTTGGCCGCCTCATCGCCCAGCAACTCGACCACGCCGGAAAAAGGGATGTTCTCGTCGTGGCCCGCCTGCGCCTTGGTCGACGGCGAGAATATCGGGGCGGGAAGCTTCTGACTCTCGACCAGACCCTCCGGAAGGGGCTCCCCGGCCAGCGTGCCCGAGGTTCGGTATTCCTTCCACGCCGAACCCGATACGTACCCCCGGACCACGCACTCCACCAGGACCGGCTCGGTGCGGTGAACGAGCATGCTCCGGCGGGCCCAGGCCTCTCTGGAATCCCGCAAAGATGGCACTTGGTCGGCGATCTCGTCCGGATCGGTGCTGAGGAGATGATGATCGACCACCGCTCGCAGCGAGTCCAGCCACCAGGCCGTGAGCTGTGTGAGGACCTCACCCTTGCGAGGAATCGGCTGGGTGAGGATCACGTCGAACGCGCTCACTCGATCGCTCGCGACCATCAGAAGCCGGTCGTCCCCGACGTCATAGATGTCGCGCACCTTCCCCCGGTAGAGGAGGGGCAGCGGCAGCTGTGTTTCCAATACGGCCATGGCGTCAGACTCGGACATCGGGTTCTCCAAGGCGCTCGTTGGCACCGGATTCGAGGCGTTCCAAGGCGGGCTGTACCCACTCGGCGAGGAAGCGATCCACTTGCTCCGGAGCCCGCCCGATGAATCGTGCGGGAGCGGAGATTTCTCGCAATTGCTCGAGGTCCATATCGAAGGTCTCGTCGCCCGCGATGCGCTCCAACAGATCGGCCGGGGCACCCTCGTTCTTCATTCGGTCCGCGGCCGCCATCGAATGTCGCCTGATTCGCTCGTGAAGGTCCTG
>JBDHFN010000101.1:0-11719 GCA_039590375.1 Gemmatimonadota bacterium | reverse complement strand
GGCGCGGGGGCGGAGTAGACCGATGAGTCACATTCACATCCCCTCCGATATTCCCGTTCGGTATCTGCCGCGTTCCAAGACGGCGAACACGGTCTTCCTCGGGATGTTCGTGGCCGGTCTTGCCGGGTTCATCTTCGCCCTGGCCACCGACGCCGATCGGGCGTGGCAGTCGTACGTCTCGAATTGGCTGTTCTTCACGAACATTGCGATGGGGGCGATGCTGCTCACCGTGGTGACGTGGATGACGAAGGCGAAATGGAACTGGTCGGTTCGCCGGGTGAGTCTGGCGTTCGTGGCGTTCCTTCCGATCTCGTTCGTGATGCTTCTGCCGATGCTCAGCCTCGGCGAGTCGTATTTTCCGTGGATCGCGGAGGTCGCGAACGATCCGATCCTGCAAAAGAAAGCGGCCTATCTCAACATGCCCTTTCTTCTGACCAGGAATGTGATCGGAGTGCTCGTCCTATTCGGCGGGTCGCTCTACTTCGCGTACCTGGCGCTCAGACCGGATATGGGTCTGACCAGGGGCCACCCGGAAACCGACGCTGGCCGAGACGCCTGGCGCGAGCGACTCACGCAGGGATGGCTCGGTCAGGAGGTGGAGGAAACCGTTTCCTACAGGCGCCTGACGCGCATGGGTCCCGCGTTCGTGATCGTATACGCGCTCGTGATGAGCATCCTCGCGTACGACTGGGTGATGACGCTCGAGCCCCACTGGTTCTCTACGATGATGGGCCCGTGGTTCTTCATGGGCGCTTTCTGGAGTGGCATCGCGGCTACGGCGATTACGGTGACGCTCCTGAAGCGGGGCGATGGCGTGCTGGACAAGGCGATGGGCCGCCAGCAACTCCACGATCTCGGCAAGCTCACTTTCGCCTTCTGCGTGTTCTGGACCTACCTGTTCTTCGCCCAGTATCTAGTCATCTGGTACGGAAAGCTCCCTTGGGAGCAGGCCTGGATCATCCACCGGGCCGAGGCACCCTGGGGCAAGTGGTCGGCGCTCATGGTCGTGATGTGCTTCGTGATTCCGTTTGCGGGATTGATCGGCCGCAAGGCGAAGATGACGCCGATCGTCTTCCGGTCCGTTGCCGTCGTGCTACTCTCCGGACTGTGGCTGGAGAAGCACCTCATGGTGGCGCCTTCGATCCGCGGCCCGGAGACCCCGACATTGGGTGCTACGGAGCTGCTCGTGGCGCTCATGTTCCTGGGAATCTTCCTGTACGCGGTCCGATGGTTCCTCTCCACCTTTCCGCTCATACAGGTGTGGCAGCCCATGGTGGATCCGGAGACCTTCGAGGTGGAGATGGCCGCTTCCGGGGTGCCGTCGACGTAATTTGCCGGTCCCGGGTAGACCCGGGTCAGCTCTTGGCGGTCTTGTTCTCGTACATGCTGCGGTCGGCGGCCTGAATGAGTTCATCGACACCCACGATTTGGCCAGCCCTGTACTCCGCTACTCCCGAGCTCACCGTGACTCCATGAGACGCCAGTACGCGGTGTGCGTCCACGCCCTCGTGAATCCGCGCCCGGTAGCCCTCGGCGGCCTGCTGATCCCCATCGGAGAGGACCGAAATGAACTCGTCGCCGCCGTATCGCGCGACCAGGTTCATGGCGCGGTTTTCGTGAGCGAGAACTTCGGCGAAGGCTTTCAGGATCTGATCTCCGACGACGTGGCCGAGGGTGTCGTTGTACTGTTTGAACGAGTCCAGGTCGAACATGACCAGGGACAATTTCCTGCCGCGCCGAGCAGCGGCGATCTCTCGCTCCAGGTGAACCTGGAGATGCCGCCGGTTGGACAGACCTGTCAGGGCATCGGTCAACGAGAGAGCCTGGATGCTGGCGTGCAACTCGGCATTGTCCAGCGCGGCGGAGGCCTGTGCCGCAAGCCGCGACAACATTCGCACGTGCACCTCGGTGAACCGGTGGGCCTGCTTGGATCGCACCGAGAGGGCTCCGACGACCCCCCCACCCACGGTAATCGGGGTCAAGACAGCGCTGCCGGTTTGGAAGCGACTCCGGATGTTGTCTGGAACGTCTTCCGCAGCGGCGGCGTCCTCGATGTAGAACGGCTCGCCATTCACGATCACTGCCTGGGTGACGGTGTTGGAGAGGGACCAGGTGGTTCCGACGGGAAAGAGAATCTCCCCCACGGACGCTCGCACGGTTGCACGGCCGTCCTCATGCGTCCAAACGCCGGCGCCGTCCACGTCGAGAAGGTCGATCGCCGCGTGGGAGACTCGCTCGAGGACCTCCTCGAAGTCGAGGGAGCTCGCCAGGATACGGCCCATCTCTTCGAGTCTTTCGGCGAGATGAGATCGCTGCTGTAACTCCTCGACATGACGCATGTTTTCCAGCGCAACGGCCGCGAGATCGGCCACACGCTCCAACAGTTCGGAGTCGGCGGCAGCATATGCGTCGGCGCATGCCGAGTAGACCGCTAGAGCACCGATCACCCGACTCCCCGACAAGAGGGGGACGGAGAGGGTCGAGCGGATGACGTCGGACCCTCCGTCTTCGGAGAACAGGACCGCGTCGGCGTCACTCTGGTCCTCGACGGCGGTCGGCGTGCCCGTCCGAAGGACTTCACTGTCGGAGCCACGGTACGTGAGTCCAGAGCTGCTCTCTCTGCTTTCGTCGGCGCTGAAGACGACCGTGGCGACGTCGCTGTAATCGTCGTAGAGAGACAGCAGGAATCCTTTGAGTTCGACCACCTTGGCGGTCTCGACATATATCGTCTGGTGGAGTTCAGACGAATTCGAGCTGCCCAGGAAGCTGCGACCCAAGCCGAGCAACATGCTGTATCGCTCGTCGAGCGGCAGGGTAGTGGTCGGCTCGGGTGAGTTCATGTTGGGGGCCCTAGAAGCCGCGGAGGGAACTCGAAGAGAGGTGTCCCTGTTCGGCAGCAGAAACATGTGATTACGCCACTAATCATGAAGATAGGCGCGAGTAAGGGAGGTTTCCAAGCAATAACTTGAGCTATGCGTGCGGAACTCCGCCCAGGATCTGGCCCCCTGGAGCTACGAGCGCGGCACGCCCCACTCCTTCAGCGGGCCTTTAGGAGCGCTCCTCGAGTGGAGTGCCCCGCTCGCCACCCTCCGGCTCTCGGTCGAAATAGCGCTCCATCTCGAAACCCATGGCACGCAGCAGACGCGCTTCCCGGAGATCCGGCTCGGCTCGTGCGAGGATGGTCCGCAGAAGGCGCATGACGCTTTCGGGGTGTCGGTCGCCCTTGAAGAAGTCGATTCGATGCAGTCCCCGGTCGAGGGCGTCATACATCTCCTCGAGGTCCTTCTGGGTGGCGGGCCCCTGGTCCCGCTTGCCCCGTGGAAGGGGGGGAGTCTCGGAGGCCGCGAGGTGAATCTCATAACAGAGGACCAGGCAGGCCTGTGCCAGGTTGAGACTGGGATATTCGGCGGCCGTCGGCACGATCGCCAGCGCTTGGCACAGGTCGAGTCCCTCGTTGGTGAGCCCGCGGTCCTCCCTCCCGAATACCAGGGCGACGAGGCCGCTGGCGGTGCTCTCGACGATTCTGGGTGCGATCTCCCTGGGCCTGTCGTAATTACGCTGCGCGGTTCGGGGGCGGGCGCTGGTCCCGACGGAGAATACGACGTCGGACAAGGCGTCCTCGAGAGTGGCGTACGTCTCCGCCGCTTGCGTCAGGTCCTCGCTTCGATGAGCGATGCCGCCGATACGGAATGTGTCGAAGTCGTCCGGGTTCACCAGGCGCAACTTGGACAGGCCCATGTTCATCATGACGCGAGCGACGCCGGCGATGTTCACGACGTCCTTGGGCTCGTCCAACACGATGACGACGTTGTCGAGGGTCACCGTGTCCATCGGGCGGGTCACCAATGTACTGTCTTCGACAGCCTTCTTAGGACCTATCGTGATCCGGGGGTTCTTCGAGCGTGCGGTCGCTTGGGGGCTCGTCGTCTTTGCCGAGTGCCGCCTTGAAGTTCCGAATTCCCTCTCCGAGGCCGCGACCGATCACGGGAATCTTCTTCGCCCCGAAGAAGAACAGCACGATCAGAAGAATCAGGCCGATTTCCCAAATACCGAGACCGGTCATCCTAGAAGCATCTTGGCGATGGTCTGGAGTTGCATGTTCGTTGTGCCCTCGTAGATCGTGCCGATCTTCGAATCCCGAAAGAATTTTTCAACAGGGTATTCCCTGGTGAACCCGTACCCGCCGTAGAGATCGATACACAGCGATGTCACCTTCTGTGCCATGCGCGAGGAATGTAGCTTGGCCATCGCTGCCGGCACCAGGAAGTCCTCGCCGCAGTCCTTGAGCCGAGCCGCGTTGTAGACCAGGAGTCTCGAGGCCTCCAGCTCCGTGGCTGCATCGGCCAACTGGAACTGAACGCCCTGAAATTCCGCGATGGGGCGGCCGAACTGCTCTCGCTCCTTTATGTATCGCAGGGTGTGATCCAGGGCTCCTTGGGCGGTGCCCACCATCTGCGCGCCGATTCCGATCCGGCCTTCGTTCAGAGTCTCGATGGCCACCTTGTATCCCTTCCCCACCTCACCCAGCACTCTCTCGCTCGGCACCCTCACGCCGTCGAGTATCAACTCAGTCGTCGAGGAGGCCCGTATTCCGAGCTTGTCCTCTTTCTTCCCTACGGAGAACCCGTCGCTGTCGCGATCCACCACGAAAGCGGTGACGCCTTTATGACCCGCGTCGGGATCGACGGTCGCGAAAATGATGAAGACGCTGGCCTCGGCTCCATTGGTGATCCAGAGCTTCTGGCCCTGGATCACCCAGTCGTCGCCATCACGGGTGGCTCGACAACTCAGCGAAAAAGCGTCGGAGCCGCTTCCCGCTTCCGAGAGCGCGTAGGCGCCCACCCATTCGGAAGCGAGCTTGGGAAGATAGCTGGCCTGCAAATCGTCCGATCCCCACCGCCCGAGCGCGTTGACGATCAGCGTGTTCTGGACGTCGACCAGGGTGGCCACGGACGGGTCTATTCTCGACAGCTCCTCGATGACCAGGATCGACGTGAAGAAGCTCGAGCCGGCCCCTCCGAACTCCTCCGGGATCTCGATTCCCATGAGGCCCAGCTCGAAGAGCTGCGGGAGCAGGCCGGCGTCCATCTCCTGCGCCTGGTCCATCTGGGACACGAGCGGAGCGATCTCGGAGACCGCGAAATCCCGCACGGCCTCCCGAAACATTTGCTCCTCGTCGGAGAGGGAAGTCAGGGCGGGATGGATGGCGGAATCGGTCTTTGTGAACGTGCCCATGTTCTCTATCTTTCGCGCCTGGATCCCAGTGGAATCGTCGCAAAATCGGGTGGCAAAACCTATCCGAATGAGCGGGACGTGAAAAGATAAGCTGTGCGGGACACTCTAGCCTGGAGAGGTGATGTCCGAATTCCCCGATGGACTGCGATATACGGAGGAGCACGAGTATCTGTCGGCAACCGATGAGAGCGGCGTATATCGAGTCGGAATTACGGACTACGCGCAGGGGGAGTTGGGGGACGTCGTGTACCTCGAGTTACCCGCAGTCGGGGACAGCTTCCAGAAGAGGGCCACGTTTGGCACCATCGAGGCCGTAAAGGCGGTGAGTGATCTGTACTGTCCGGTCGCCGGTGAGATCGTTGCGGTGAACGAGTCGCTGGACAACGACCCATCCTCCGTAAACGACGATCCATATGGTGCCGGTTGGATGATTCAGCTGCGCGTAGAGGACGCGGGCGACGTCGATGCTCTGTTGGACGCCGCGGCCTATCGGGCCTTCGTGGGCGAGTAGTCGCTCGAAATGTCTGCTGAAATCGAGCCGAGGAGTCGATTCTCCAGCCGGCACATCGGGCCGCGGCCCCGTGACGTCGAGCGGATGTTGGGTTCGATGGGTCTCAGCAGCCTCGACGAGCTCATCGATCAGACCCTTCCCGAGTCCATCCGGCTGAAGACCGACCTGGATCTTCCAGAGGCCTCTTCCGAATACCAACTCCTGGAGCGACTTCAAGAGATCGGCGCCCTGAATCAGGTATTTCGGTCGTATATCGGGATGGGGTACCACGATACGATCGTCCCCGGGGTCATCCAGAGAAACATTCTGGAGAATCCAGGTTGGTACACACAGTACACGCCCTATCAGGCCGAAATTTCACAGGGGCGTCTCGAGGCGCTCCTGAATTTCCAGACGATGGTGATCGATCTCACAGGGATGGAGATCGCCAACGCTTCGCTTCTGGATGAGGGCACGGCGGCGGCCGAAGCGATGACCATGCTCTTCGGCGAAGCAACGGATGAGGCCCGCACGGTCTTCTTCGTGTCGGAGGATTGTCATCCGCAGACGATCGAAGTGGTTCGGGGCCGAGCCGAGCCATTGGGGATCGAGGTCATGGTCGGCGTCCACGACAACGTCGACCTCAAGACGCACGGGGACCGGATCTTCGGAGGACTGGTCCAGTATCCGACGAGCGGCGGCGCGCTTCACGACTACAGCGGGTTCTGCGCGACCTTCCATGATTGGGGTGCGGGCGTGGTCGTAGCCGCGGATCTGATGGCGCTGACGCTCCTCACTCCTCCTGGGGAGTTTGGCGCCGACGTAACCGTCGGGAACACCCAGCGATTCGGCGTTCCCATGGGGTATGGTGGCCCCCACGCCGCCTATTTGGCCGCGAGGGAGAGGTTCAAGCGCAAGCTGCCGGGCCGCATCATCGGCGTCTCGGTCGACGCGGACGGGGAGCCCGCGCTCCGGATGGCGCTCCAGACTCGAGAGCAGCACATCCGAAGGGAGAAGGCGACGTCCAATATCTGCACGGCGCAAGTTCTTCTGGCGATCATGGCGGGCATGTACGCCGTGTATCACGGGCCCGACGGGTTGCGCGAAATCGCGGAGAGAATCCATCGACTGGCCGCGACCCTGGCGCATGGCCTCCGAGAGTTCGGTCATACGCTCGTCCACGATCGCTTCTTCGATACGATCCACGTCGTGCCTTCGGAGATCTCGGGAGAGGACGTTCTGCGGCGGGCGTTGGAGATGAAGATCAATCTTCGGGACTACGGCGACGGGACGGTCGGCATCGCGCTCGACGAGACGACCCGGACCGAGGACATCGACGATCTCTTCGCCGTGTTCAGCCATGGTGGGCCGCGGGGAGGCGGGGTGAAGCTCAGCGCCGAAAAGGCGTTAGAGGAGGCGTCGTCCGCCATCCCCGAGGATCTGACCCGCGGGTCTCCGATTCTCGATCACCCGGTCTTTCACCGGTATCGCTCCGAGACCGAGATGCTACGGTATCTGCACCGCCTCGAGAGCCGGGATCTTTCGCTCAACACGAGCATGATCCCGCTGGGGTCCTGTACCATGAAGCTCAACGCGACGACCGAGATGGTGCCCGTTACGTGGAGGGCGTTCGGGGGGCTCCACCCGTTCGCGCCGCATGATCAGACCGAGGGCTACCACAGGATCTTCTCGGACCTGGAGGGTTGGCTGGCCGAGATCAGTGGGTTCGTGGCTACGTCCCTCCAACCCAACTCGGGCGCGCAGGGCGAGTACGCCGGATTGCGGGTGATTGGGGCATTGCACGAGAGCCGGGGTGAGTCCCAACGGAACGTCTGCCTGATACCGTCCTCCGCGCACGGAACCAACCCGGCCAGCGCCGTGATGGCGGGCATGAGCGTGGTGGTTGTCCAGTGTGACGATGCCGGCAACATCGACGTGGAGGATCTCGCCGCCAAGGCCGAGGCGCACGCTTCCGAGCTCGCGGCATTCATGGTGACCTATCCCTCGACCCACGGCGTGTTCGAGTCCCGCATACGTGAGATTTGCGACATCGTCCACGGGCACGGGGGACGTGTCTACCTGGACGGTGCGAACTTGAATGCCCAGGTGGGTCTGTGCCGGCCCGGTGACTACGGCGCCGATGTCTGTCACATCAATCTCCACAAGACGTTCGCGATCCCGCACGGTGGAGGAGGGCCGGGAATGGGCCCGATCTGCGTCACGGCGGAGTTGGCGCCTTTTCTTCCCGGGCACCCGGACTTGGACACCGGTGCGGAGCAGGCCATCCGGGCCATCTCAGCGGCCCCCTGGGGGAGCAGCAGCATTCTCCTGGTTTCCTGGGCGTATATCGCGCTCCTCGGTAGGCAGGGTGTCCGAAGAGCCACGGAAGTGGCGATCCTCAATGCCAACTACATGGCGAACCGGCTCGGGGATCGGTTCGACGTCCTATACCGGGGGGAGCACGGGCGTGTGGCGCACGAGTTCATCCTGGACCTTCGTCCGTTGAGGAAGGCGAGCGGGATCACGGACGAGGACGTCGCGAAGCGCTTGATGGACTACGGATTCCACGCGCCGACCATGTCGTTCCCGGTGGCCGGAACGGTCATGGTGGAGCCCACGGAGAGCGAGTCCAAATACGAACTGGACCGGTTCTGCGACGCGCTGTTCGCGATTCGTGACGAGATCGAGGCGGTCGTGTCCGGGAAGGCCGACCCGGAGGACAACGCGCTCAAGAATGCTCCCCACACCGCTGCCATGCTCATGGTCGAGGACTGGGAGCACGGCTACTCGCGCCAGGAGGCGGCCTACCCGGCTCCCTGGAGCCGGGAGCACAAGTACTGGCCCCCGGTCCGGAGGGTGGATAACGCCCACGGAGACCGAAACCTGGTATGTGCGTGTCCCCCGGTCGAGGCGTATGCTGATGAGCCCGCCCCGGGTGACTGAGGCCGAGAAGTCCCGACCATAGATCAAAAAGATCGCCCGTGAATGCAGGAGGACCACCGCGAGGGAGCAACCACGGCGAGTGGCTGAAATTCATACAAGAACACTGAGGAGACGTCCGACATGGCAACGCTGGACTACTACGGTCACTCGACGTTCGGCCTTACGACCGACGACGGGACCCGCGTCATCATCGATCCGTTCTTCGGGGACAATCCCTGGACGGAGGTGAGCGCCTCCGAGGTCGAGGCCGACTTCATCTTCTGTACGCACGGCCACTTCGACCATTTCGCGGACGCGATCGAAATCGCGAAGAACACCGGTGCCACGTTTGTGGGGACGTTCGAGCTCGTCGAGTACGTCCAGAGCCAGGGAGTGGAGAACGCGCATCCGATGCACATCGGCGGTGGTTGGGATTTTCCGTTTGGGCGCGTGAAGTTGACCGTCGCCATACACGGGGGGAGGGTCTACGGAGAAGGCGCCGAGGGCTTCACCAGCAATCCTGCAGGGCTGCTTTTCGACCTCGGTGCGGGAAAGCGCCTGTACCATGCGGGTGATACGGGCCTCACGATGGACATGCAGCTCCTGAAGGGGAAGGTCGACGTGGCTCTGCTTCCGATGGGGGACAACTTCACCATGGGACCGGAGGACGCGGTGACCGCCATCGAGTTCATCGAGCCCTCCGTGGTGGTCCCGATCCACTACAACACTTGGCCCTACATCGAGCAGGACGTCGAGGCTTTTCGTTCCATGGTCGGTGACCGCGCGCGGGTCGAGATCCTCGAGCTCGGCACGGGAACGTACGAGCTTTGACCGTCGCCCCGAGCTTCGCACGGCCGGGCTCGAAGCGACCAGACCAGGACCGTGCTGCCCCCGGGCGGACCGCGCTCGATACCGAGGCGCTCGGGTGGAGGGTGCTCGTGGATCCGCCCGGTGCCGGTCCGCGGAACATGGCCGTGGATCACGCGCTCGCAGCCAGTCTCGAGCCGGGCGAAGCGGTGCTCCGTATCTCGAGCCGGCTAGGGACCGGTACGATCCCGCCGCCGGGCGCAGGGCGGGCATAGAGTTCGTACGCCGGCCGACCGGTGGGCGGGCCGTGCTGCACGACCGGGAACTCACGTATGCGGCGATCCTTCCGCTCACGAGCGGGCGGGGGCTCCGCTCTACATATCGGTTGATCAACCGCGGGTTGGTGGAAGCCATGCATTCTTTGGGAGTGCCGGCCGTGATGGCCGAGGGCCGAGCTCTGTCCAGGGGTCTGCCCATGGGTCCGGCCAGGGGTCTGGACTCTGGGCCCTGTTTCGATGAGCCGGCCCCGGGCGAAGTGACGGTGGCGGGGAGAAAGCTCATCGGCAGCGCGCAGGTGCGGCTCGAAGGGGCGATGCTCCAACACGGCTCGGTGCTCATCGGACCGGGGCAGGAGCGGTTGCTGGAGCTGGCTTCCACACGCGCAGGCGTCGGAAGCGGCGAATCGACTGTGGAGCCTGTGGCAGAGGAGCATGTGCGGGCTGCGATCTCCCTCGAGGAAGTACTGGGCCATACACCACCCTGGTCCCATCTTGTAGAGGCGGTCATGGCGGGTTTGAGCGGCGCGATGGGCGGGGACTGGCAGCCTGGCGAACTCACTGAAGCCGAGCGGGTGAAGACCATGGAGCTCACGGAGCGGTACTCCTCAGCGGAGTGGACATGGCGCAGGTAGGGCCTGCACTCCCAGCCATCTTGATGCTCACCGTCGTGGGGGCGGTCGGGTGCCGTGACAGCGGCTCATCCGTTGCCGATCCTGCTTCCTGGAGTCTGGAACCCGCGGTCGCGGAGGCGGGGGCCGGCATCCCATTCTGTGAGGAGTCCACGGCCCGGGTTGCGGCGTTCATGAGTGGCTTCGAGGGGCAGGCGCCGCCGTCCGAACGGTACGGCGGCACGGTGGTGGTGGGCGTGCCGGGTGAGATGGCGGGGGGCTTGAACGCCCACATCGTCCCCCAGAATGAAAGCATGCAGCATCAGATCTTCGTCAACCTCATGACCCTGGTCCGATATGATTCGGACTTGAATGCCACGCCTTATCTGGCGGAATCCTGGGACGTATCGGCCGATGGTACCGAGCTCACGTTTCACCTTCGGAACGACGTGTATTGGCACGACGGCGAACTGACCGACGCCTACGACGTAGCGTACACGTTCGAGCGCGCGACCGACCCGGAGACTGGCTTTCCGAACGATGCCTGGTGGACGTTCGTGGACAAGGGTGCGGGATCGGTGGAGATCGTCGACTCCCTGACCGTGCGCTTTCACATGACACCGCACGCCGATTTCATGGATCCTTGGACGATGCTGGCCATCATGCCACGCCATCTCCTGGAGGACGTGCCTGCTGCAGAGCTGCGGGCACACCCGTACGGGTCGGTGTGCCCAGTGGGCAACGGCCCGTTCATCTTCGTTGGACATCGGCAGGACGCCAGCTGGACGTTCCAGGCGAATCCCGCGTTTCCGGAGGGTCTTGGAGGGCGGCCGTACATCGACCGATACGTTTACCGGAGCGTGACGGATCAGACCACCTTGTTGACGGAGTTGTTGACGGAGGGTCTGGATGTGTACGTCTCGCCTACCCCCGACCAGGCGGAGGCGATTGTCGCTTCGGACGCCGTCGACCTGCATCGCTCCCCGACCAGACAGATCGTCTTCGTCGCCTGGAATTCTCGTCGGCCGCAACTCGCGGACAAGAGAGTCCGGTTGGCAATTACGAAGGGGACGAACCGAGCGGAGATCGTGGCGGCGTTACTCCGGGACTACGGGGTCGTTTCGAACGGCACCGTGCCTTCCTCCCACTGGGCATACGAGGCAACTCTCGGTGCTGACGCGGCGGGATTCGATCCGGGTGCCGCCCGGGCGTTGCTCGACGAGGCGGGATGGATCGACCGGGATGGTGACGCGGTGCGGGAGAATGCCGAGGGCCTCCGGCTCTCGTTCGGAATCAAGTTCAATCCGAATCTGTCACGGCAGTCCGTCGCCGAGATCATGCAGGCTCAACTGGCGGATATCGGGATCGAGGCCGTCCCA
>JBDHFN010000100.1:0-9993 GCA_039590375.1 Gemmatimonadota bacterium | reverse complement strand
ACCGCCTGCGCGAGATCGTGGAGGAGGAAGACAATGGCTGATATCGAACTCCAGGTGCAGATCCTGAACCTGACCTACACGCTCCGCGGCTTCAATGCGATCCGCGACCTGAAGGAATGGCTCGACCAGCACGCCAGCGACGCGGCGTCGGACCTGCCGCATCTGCCGGTGCAGCTGGAGACTGATCCCCAACCCGGCAATATAGAGGTAGCGCCATTGTCGCCTACCCGTCATGGCTGACCGCCTGCGCGAGATCGTGAAGGGAGACGACGATGAGTGAGAAGCTGCCGAGCGTGGAGGAGATGCTTGGCACTGAGACGTATGGCCCAGGGTACAGCGTGATCAAGCACACGAAGTGGGCGGCGAACCTGCCCGATCCCACGCTGACTTGCACGTCCTACTGCCGACGCTGCGAGATCATCAAGCGCGTTGAAGCACGCGACGAGGCGATGATGCTGGAGGGGGCGAGGCGGGCGTTGCTGAAGTGCTGCAACGAGATCGTAACCGACGAGGATCGCCTACGTGAGATCGTGAAGGAAGACCCATCATGACCATGATCGAGGTCGTGGTGGCAGTACTCATAGCTCACTTCTTGATGTACACCGTGGGCCGAGTGCTGAGGGAGCGTGGGAGCGAGGAGGATGAAGATGAGTGATAAGCGCATGAGTGCCGAGGATCGCGCATATGGTGATGGTGAACCTCCCCTCCCGGGCGGAGGCCCTGCGACCGTAGAACCCGTGACTGTCTTTCCGAGCGTGAAGGAGCACCTGTTCGCTGTCCTCGACTACAGAGAAGAGACCGAACGCAGGTGCGCACTGATCCGCGCACGCGACGAGGCGATGCGGATGGACGGTGTGGAGCGCGTACTGAAAGAGGTCGAGGCAGCGCGGTCCATCCTGCGGGCGTGTCGCATCGTGATCAACACCAACCTGGCGCGCTCACACCCGAACACCGTGAACTCGTTCGAGACTGTGATCAGGGGACTGGAGCCCGACCGACTGCGCGAGATCTTGAATGAGGAGACGACGTGAAACGCGGCATCCCGATCAGCGGCCCTGCCTTCGACTGGGAGCAGGCCGAGAAGGCGCAGCAGCACGTCATCGACGAGACCACCGGAGAGGTCAACTGGAAGGCCGCGATGGCCGCCGACCCGGGCGTCGTGAAGTGCCCCGGCTGCGGGGAGTACGTGTGGGCCGAGGCGCCGCGCATGCGGTGCTCCTGCGGAAGCCTCTGTGGCCGCGGCTTGACCAAGGCGGACATGGAGGAAGAGTAAGGCGGAGTTGACATGTTCCAAGGGAAGATGGAAAACTGGCAGGAAGTGTTCCGCGAGGAACGCCGATCAAGCGGAAGAAACCGCGGCGGCCGGCCACCGGTCACCCCCTCACTAGACCCCGACCACCCGCCGAAGAAACCCATGCCATGGGAGAAGGGGTTCGAGGCGTGGTATTTCGCGCCCAGCGAACGTGGCCTTGCCCGGCGCTGGACGTGAACCCACAGCCTGAGGCACATTACATTGGAACCCATGAACAATCAGTGGTACCGGCACACCGAGAACCCCTCCGCCACGAGGTACGACCCCTCGGTGCTGGAGCTGTTCGACGCGGCCATGCACAGTCAGGCTGCCGCGGGTCTGGCCACGATCTACACAGCTGCTGGCTCTGGCCACTGCGCGGACAAGTTGTCCCTGCTGGCGGACCTGAGGAACGTGGTTCCCCACATCTACGAGCAAGGCGTGTCCTCCGACACCTGGGAATTCTCCAGCGGCGACACCGTGGCCCTGTTCTACTTCTCGCGCCTGGGTGACTCCGCCGTGAAGGCACACTCCACGGTGAAGGAGAAGGCCCAGGCCATCGACACCCTCTGCAGTAAGCACCTGAAGAAGCAGTCGCCAGAGGGCACGGTGTCCGTGCTGGTGGCCTCGCCCAATGGCGGCCTGGGCATCATGCCCATCGGGTTGGTGCATAGCCCCCTGATCCGAGAGAACTACAGCAAGCTCGCCCTCCAGGCGTTTGATCACGCGTGCGACTGCCTGCGCTCGGATGACCCCTGCGGGCGCGTGGTGCTCCTGACCGGTCCGCCTGGCACAGGCAAGAGCTACCTGATCCGGGCGGCCATGCTCTCGGCCAGCGACTCGAACTTCATCCTGATCCCGCCCAACCTGCACGAGAGCCTGAACGGCCCCAGCGTCCTGCCCGTGCTCTCCAACGTGCGGGGGGAGATGGTCCCCGGCGCGAAGCCCGGGCCCATCGTCCTGATCCTCGAGGACGGAGACCTGGCCGTGCGTTCCCGCGATGCGGGGGGCGACGCAGGGGCCCTGGCCGGCCTGCTCAACGCCAGCGAGGGCCTGGTCGGCGAGTGCCTGGACATCCGCATCTTCGTCACCTCCAACTCCACCTCCATCCAGCTGGACCCCGCCGTCATGCGCGCTGGGCGCCTGTGCCGGCATGTGGGGATCTCCGAGCTCGACGCGGTGCAGGCGCGGACCGTGCAGGCCCGTCTGGGCTGCCCGCCGGACGCCCAGTACCCGGCCACGCTGGCCGATCTCTACCGCGCGTCCCGCCGCGATGACTGGACGCCCGCGCCCAGGAAGACGCTGGGGCAGTACCTTTAGGGCTGTGGGCGCGTCCTGGGGCAATGCCGCCTTGCCCGTGGTGGTTCTGGCGAATTTCTCGGGCAAAACCAGGGCGCGCCCCACCCCGCGGGCGAAAAGCCACCAGCTGCGGCACTCTAGGGCCGGCACCCCCCAGGAAAGTTGGTTGGACCCGTATGGCGGACGCGCCTGGCACCCAGAACGACACCCTGGAGGTGGTTGTCTCCGAAGACAAGCCGCCCCGTGGGGGAGTGCAGAACATCCTGCCTCATCGCATCAAGAAGGGTGAGGTCCGGAATCCCGCGGGCAGAAACCAGTACACCTACCGCCGCGATGCGGAGCGGATGCTGGACGCGATGTCGAAGGAGCATGCCGGGGAGATCCTGACGGAGCTGTTCGACAATGCCCGACTCGGAAAGCGCTGGGCCATCCAATACATCTGCGACCGGATCTTGCCTGGGAAGACGGAGCGACATGAGCACGACCTCCCCGATGACGGGGGAAACGTCGCTCGACTCATCGATGAGCTGGCTACTCTCTCTCGACGACGTCGAGAGGAGGAAGGCTCTTCAGAGTCTGAGTGAGGGAGCCGCTCTCGCCGCCTGGGACTGGCTCAAAGACCCCAAGAACCTCGCCCGGCCGGAGCAGATCGAGCCGGTCGGCAATTGGTTCATCTGGCTATGCAAGGCGGGCCGCGGCTGGGGCAAGACCCAGACCGGCTCGTGGTTCGTGCGGCAACGCATCGACGCGGGCACGTGGAAGCGCGTGAACATCTGCGGTCGCACCTCAGCCGACGTGCGTGACGTGATGATCGATGGGCCGTCGGGGTTGATGGAAGTCTGGCCGCCGCACCAGCGCCCACTCCACGAGCCGTCCAAGATGCGAGTCGTCGCACACAACGGCGTGCCCATCCGGTACATGTCGGCGGACGAACCCGAATCCTTCCGCGGTCCCCAGGCAGACGGCGGCTGGGCAGATGAGATCGACGCGTGGAAGCCAACGGGGATGAATGTCAACGACGCCTGGTCGCTATTCGAGCTCGGCATTCGCCTGGGCCCCGACCCACGCATCATCGCCACCTCCACTCCGAAGCGCGGGCGCCTGGTGAAGTCCCTGAAGGACAGAGAAGACGTCACCATCACCGGCGGCAGCACCTACGACAACCAGGCGAACCTCGCCGCCACGTTCATCACTGCCATCGTCAACCGGCACAAAGGCACTCGCCTCGGCCGGCAAGAGATCAACGGCGAGCTGCTGCCGGATGTGGCCGGCGCGCTGGTCACGCCCGAGATGATCGACCGCGATCGTTGGCGGAACATCCCGACCAATGTCAAGCGCATCGTCGTGGGCGTCGACCCTTCAGGAACGGAAGACGGCTCCGAGAAGGGCATCGTGGTCGATGGCGTCACAGAAGACGATCAGTTCGTCTGCTTGCAGGATGCCTCCTGTCGCGGGGGTCCTGCGGAGTGGGGCCGGCGCGTGGTCAACATCGCGCGGTTCTGGAAGGCCGATTGCATCGCGGTCGAGGCCAACTACGGTGGCGACATGGCGTTGCACGTGGTGGAGTCCGCGGCCCGCCGGACACCGCAAGGCCTCCACGGAATACGGGTGAAGAAGGTCATCGCCACGCGCGGCAAGCACGTGCGCTTCGAGCCCTGCGGCGCCCTGTATGAACGCGGGGAGATGCATCACGTCGGCAGCCAACCCGACCTCGAGGATCAGGTCACCGGCTTCACGGCGTCCGGCTTCGAAGGGGATGCGGACTCGCCCGACCGTGGAGACGCGCACTGCTGGGCGCTGACCGAGCTGATGAGCCGCGGACGGGGCTTCGTGCTCAGCGGCAAAGAGATGGGCGTCTGAGCATGCTGAGCGAGAAGACGTTCGACTGCATGGTGCTGGTGCTCTCGGCGCCGCGCTCGGGCTCGCGCTACATCACGAAGGTGCTGCAGCGGGCCGGCATGCAGGTCGCCCACGAGAACATCGGCAAGGACGGCGCTGTCAATCCGACGTACTTCTCCTATGTGAAGGCTCCGGTGGTCCTGCACCAAGTACGGCATCCCTTCAAGGCCATCGCGAGCCTGGTCGGGTTGCATGAACGCGGGCGCGAACGGTTTGCCGTCATGCACGGGTTCCACGCCAACGAGTTCAAGACCCTGGAGGGGGCGGCGTTCCTGTGGGCGCGACACAATCGCTGGTGCGAGGGGCATGACCCCTGCATGCGCTATCGCGTCGAAGACGTGGACTCGGCCTGGACCGAGATTGCCGGGCGCCTGGGCATGCCCGACGAGCCGTTTCCCAAGAGCGTCCCGCGGAATGTCGGGCACCACTCTTCGGACCGAGGGCGCTGGCCCGAACCAGTGCGCCTCGAAGACCTGGGTCTAGCAGCGGGGGAAGTGGCCGAATTGAGCGAGCGCTACGGCTATGAGCTGCTCGCCGCTGGGGCTGGGTAAATGGCAACACAATCCATCGTGCGAGACATGACGCTCGTCCTCGGAGGCCGCTCCACTCCCATTGCTGGCGCCAATGCGCTGGATGGCTGGGGACTTTCGCGTGCGCGCATGGAGCGCAACTGGGAGCCCCTCCGCGCTCTGCACGGTGGCACGTTCGGCATGCGCGATGCCGAGACCACCTACCTGCCAAAGGAATCGGAAGAGTCGGACGCCATGTACGACTTGCGACGAAACCGCTCCTTCCTGTTCCCAGCCTACCCCGACACGATTCGACATCTCGCCTCGAAGCCCTTCCAACGCGAGGTGCACCTGAAGGAAGGCTCGCCCGCCGTGCACGAGGTCTGGTCCGCGGATCTGGATCTCGAAGGCACCAGCCTGACGGAGTTCGCCTTTCGTGGCTTCGAGTGCGGGCTCGACCGAGGCCTGGTGCATGCCCTGACAGACGTGCCGCGCCTGCAAGGGAGTGACCGCTTCACCCGGCAGCAGGAAAGCGAGGCCGGCTTCCGCCCCTATGCCACGCTGGTATCCCCAGACAACGTGCTGGCCGCCCGCAAGACGCGCCATGCCGGCGTGGACGTCCTCACGCACCTGCGCATTCGGGAGACCCGACTCGCGCCCATGGGGGCCTACGGCGAGGTGGAGATCCCGCGCATCCGGGTGTACAACCGCCGGCTGTCGAACCCCCGGGCGCGCTCGGCTGTGGGCCGCAGAGGGGAGACGACCTTCGAGGTCTTCGAGCGCCCGGACCAGAACGGCGAGTGGGTCCGCGTGGACCGGGGGATCATCAGCGTCAACCGGATCCCGTTCCACACGCTCTACTTCGACCGCACGGGCGAGATGCAAGGCAAGCCGCCCCTGATGGAGCTGGCGCAGCTGAACATCCAGCACTGGCAGAAAAGCTCGGACCTCTCGAATCTCTCGCATACGACCTCGCTCCCGATGCTCTGGGGGGCGGGCTGGTCGGCCGAGGACGTCACGGACGAGGCGGGACAGATGCGCCTGGTGCTGGGCCCGGGACGGGTCTGGCTGGCGCGGGATCCGGAGGCCAAGCTGGGCTTCATCGAGCACTCGGGCAGCGCCCTGGGCCTGCTGCGCCTGATGGTGCAGGATCTCGAGCTCCGAATGGCCGACATGGCCATGCAGCCCCTGCTGGAGACGGTGCCCCGCCGCTCGGCCACGGAAGCGGCCATCGTGGCCTCTAACCAGGCGCCCGATATGATCTATTGGGTGCGGAACCTCGAAAACTGGCTCGCGTCGATCCTCGACGACATGTCCCTGTGGATGAATCAGGAGCCGGGCGCCATCGTGGACGTCTTCTCGGAGTTCGCGGCCCTGTCGCGCCAGGCCGAGGAGCTGCGCGAGGCGCGTCGCCGCAAGGACATCTCGCTGCGCACCTACTGGGAGGAGCTGATCCGGCGGGGCATCCTGACCGAGTCCTTCGATCCCCAGGAGGAAGCGAACCGCATGGGCATGAGCCTGGAGGATCTCGACAAGGCCGCCCCCGCCGTGGACCCGGCCGTCGACCCCGCGGCCGTGCCGCCGCCGCAGTCTCCGCCTCCGCCGCAGCCCGGCGCCGAATAGCGATTCCTTGGCCCCTTGGGGCCTACAACGAGGGGACCTAACACATGGCATTCAAAGCGTTTCTCAATTCTCTGGAGGGTGTGCCCGAGGAGTGGCACACGGCCTACCGAAAGCTCGAAGGCGAGTCCGCGGGCTATCAGCTGGACGTGGAAGCCGTTGGCGGCTGGACCTTGGAGGACGTGGGCGCCCTGCGCCGGTCCTACGAGAACGAGGCCGAGCGCCGCCGCGAGGCGGCGAGCAACCTGAAGGGGTGGGAAGGGCTCGGCGTCCCGCTGGCGGACGTGACGGCCGGGCTGACCGAGCTGGAGGAGCTTCGCAGGATCGACCCCGAGAAGGAGGCCGAGAAACTCGCCCAGAAGAAGCTCGAGGCCGGCATCGAGGAGGTACGCACCTCGGCCAACAAGGAGATCGAGACGCGCGACGGGCGGATCACCCGGCTGACCAAGGCCCTGGAGGACCGGCTGGTCGTGGACGTGGCCCGGGAGGCGCTGGCCAAGCACGGCGGCAGCGAGGCCCTGCTCATGCCGCACATCGAACGGCAGGTGAAGATCGAGTGGGGGGACGACGACACACCGATCGTAAAAGTGCTGAACGATCAAGGGTCTCCGCGCATGAAGGACGTGAAGACGGGCGCGCTGATGGGCATCGAGGACTTGGTTCTCTCCATGAAGGAGACCAAAGACTACGGTGGGGCCTTCAGCGGCGCGGGCGCGGCGGGCGGCGGGGCCGGCGGCAGCGGAGAGTCGTCGCCGGCTGGAGGCGCAGGGGACAGCGGAGAACCCAAGCACCGCAACGACTTCCCCTCCAACAAGGAGAAGGCGGCCTGGATCAACAAGAACGGCCACGACAAGTTCCTGAGCCTCCCCATGCCCCCGAAGGAGACGCCCACCAAGACCAGGGGCTGAGCCCCCGGGGAAGCGCAACCTCAGGACTTGCGCAATACTCGAATCGATCCATCGCTACCGGCCCTGCCGCGCGCTGCGCGGCTGGGCACCGCGGCCGCTGGCCGCCGGGGTAAGGGGTAGGTGGCCTGGGACGCGCGCTGCGCCTCCTGGGATGATTGAAACATCAACCACCCCCAGACAACCCTAGGAGAAGGTACCGATGGCAGCAGGCGACCACTCAGATTTCACGATCTATCACGACGAATTCTGGGCCGGCATGTGGGAGACGATCGACCAGAAGGTCGACATCCTGAACGAAGGCTCGAACGGAACGATCCGGCTCGTCACCCAGAGGTCGAAGGGCGACTTCCAGAAGGAGACGATCCTCGAAGACATGGGCGCGATCGTCACGTCGCGGAACATCGATGCGACGACGGCCAAGGCCGACACGGCCATGGTCCAGCTGGAGATGGTCCGGCCGAAGGTCAACCGGGGCATCGGTCCCGTCGCGCAGACGCTGGACGCGTGGAAGAAGATCGGCTCGGACACCTCGGAGATGTCCTTTCTCGTCGGACGCGCGGTCGGCGAGAAGATCGCCCAGGACATGGTCAACACGGGCATCACCGCTGCGGTCACGGCCATGGGGCAGGAGAGCGCCATTCTCGCCGACCAGGCCGGTCTCATCGTGACCGACGATCTGCGGGTGGCCCTCGCGAAGGCCGGCGACATGTCCCCGGACATCGTGGCCTGGGTGATGCACTCGGCTGTGTTCTTCGAGCTGATGAAGGACCAGATCGGATCGACCGTCGGCTACCAGTCGCTGGAAACCGTGGCTGGCGTGGTCCTGAACGAAGCGGCCATCGCGACGCTCGGGCGGCCGGTCATCATCACGGACTCGGCGAAGCTCGGCCCCATCGGCGCAACGCCCGGGGTCTACAACACGCTGGGGCTCAAGCGCAACGCCATCGTCCTGATGGAGTCGGAAGAGCGTTCGATGGTCAGTGAGATCGTCACGGGCCTGGAGAATCTGGTCTTCCGCATCCAGGGCGAGTACGCCTACAACATCGGGATCCAGGGCATCAGCTACACGGCCGCGGCGGCGAACCCCGCCGACGCGGACCTGGAGACCGCCGGCAACTGGACCACGGTCCTGCACCCGAAGCTGTGTGCCGGCGTGATCCTCCAGACCGACGACGTCTAGGACAACGGAACACGGCAACCGTTCACGAACACCAAGGGGAGCCAGGGCCTTCGCGCCCTGGCCCCCAGAGGACAAAGCTGGGGGACGGCATGGCCTCTCGACCGAGAATCATCTTCTTCGACGAGCCCCCGGGCACGGGGAAGACGGCGCTTGCAGAAGCGCTTCTGGGAAGCGCCTATTTCGCGAAGTGCGAAGTGCGCAACGTGAATGTCATGGCCCATGGGCTGGCGCGGGTGGACAGAGTGAAGGCCGTGGTCCGCGCGGCGTTCACGGGTACCTCGGAGCAGTACGCAGCCCGTGTGGATGAGTTCTACGGAGACGTTCCGCAGTTCGTGGTCTCCATCGAGGACGGCGGGAAGGCCTTTCGCGTGGTGCACGGCGAGATGAACCGCACCTTCGGCTACGCGGAGTTCGCCTCCGGCGAGTTCCTGCACTGGGTGCGGGAGCAGATCGGGGTGGACGAGGCCAGGCCGCCGGCCGTGGCCCCACGACCCCCGGAAACCACAGCGGCGACGGAAGCGGCTGCCGAAGCCACTCCACCCGCTCCAGACCCCCAGGAAAGCCCGCCCCCCGGAGAGCCGCCGGCTGCTCCGGACGAGGACGCGGCGGCCCAGGGGGGGTTCGAGCTGAAGGGGGCCTAGGGCAATGCGCGCGTTGGTTCAGGGCCTACCGGAGCATCTGGACCTCACGCTATTGGCCACGGTCAAGGAGGAGATCCTCCATACGACCTCGCCCACTTCGGACGACGCGTTTCTCGCCCGCCTCATCTCGGAGGCCTCCGGCACGGTCCACTCCATGTGCGGGCGCACGTTCTGGCGCGCCCAGTTCACGGAGCGCGTGCGTGGCTCGGGCAGCGTGAGCCTGAGGCTCGAGCGCACGCCGCTGGCGGAGATCAGCGACATCTCCGTGGCGACCGAGTCCATCGACATCAGCGATGCCGAGGTCCGCATCGCAGACCCGGAGTTCGGCGTCATCACGCGGAGCACCGCGTGGGATACCGGCGTCCAGTACGACGTGACCTACCGTGCAGGCTACTTCCTCCCCGGTGCCGACTTCTTCTCGGCGCTGGTGGACGTGGACGGCACCCCGACCAACACCTTCACGCTGAACGGCGCCGCCGTCTGGCCAGAGCACGTGGTCTCGGCTCCGAGCGCCACCGAGGTGGCCGTTGGCGACAACGTGGCCACGGGCTGGTTTGACAACGTCTCGAACAACGGCCTGCACGCCGTCACGGATCAAGCCGGACTGGTCCTCACGGTGGCCGAGCCCCTGGTGACCGAGGCGCAG
>JBDHFN010000099.1:0-9996 GCA_039590375.1 Gemmatimonadota bacterium | reverse complement strand
TCGGTCATACCCGTGGCGATGGCGCCCACGAGCTCCTGGCTCCACCCGCGGGCGTGGAGGGAGACCATCAGATTCGAGAGCTCGCCTCCTTCGCGGTGGGCCAGCTCCCACATCTCCTGGGCGATCCGGGCCGCGTTCGCGGGATCCTCCAGGAACGCGCGGTCGTACTCCGTACCCCAGCCCCAGTCCCAGTTATGGTACCACCGCGGCGCCAGGATCTGGTTGCTGTCGCTGAGCCTCCCCTGCTCCAGCGAGTGGCCCCATCCCCGGTCGGCGTATGGGGAAACCGTGGTGACACCATGCGCCAGCTTCAGGTAGTAGAACCACTCCATGGGTAACGGGTCCTGCCGCACGTGCGTGTGCAGGTCGATGATCCCGGGCATGACGTACATGCCGTCCCCTTCTATGACCCGGTCTCCGGTCCAGCGCTCCACCGTCTCGCCCCGCCGGACCGCGGCCTCTGCGGCTACCGGATCGAAGGACCGCATGTCGGCGATGCGGTCGCCCTCGATGAGAATGTCGTGGGGGCCCGTGGGTGGCCCGCCGTGACCGGGGATTACCATCACGTTGCGGATGACGAGGCGGTCGTAGGGCCCTTCGGCCAAGTCGCCGAAGCGCTGAGCCTGCTCCTGGGCGCTGAGGCCGGCTACGCCCACGATCAGTCCCGTCAAAAGGACGACGAACGGCCCGACCATGCCAGGGTGCGACCAACGGTACTCGGTTCCTGTCGGGTGATTCACTGCCGATCTCCGTGCTGGCACGCACTTAAGCGAGTGTATGGGGTTTCGCGGCCGTCTTGACGAGCGAGAAGATGAACCTCGAGAGGAACTTGCTTCGTACGTAGTGGCACGCCTCAAGTCACGGAGAGAGCGATGGACCCGAGAGCGCTCAGTATGCTGATCCCGATCTTCGGTATCCTCCTTGTGATGATACCAGTAGCCGGGCTCACGTTCGGCCTGACGCTGCGTTTCGCTGCGAAGCCATTCGTGGAAACGTTGGCCAAAGCGTTGCGAGAGTCGGGGTCCGCGGCCGGAACTCAGCAACTGTCTGGACAGATCTCGAGGCTCCAAGAGGAGTTCGAGACGCTTACGCACGAAGTGCGGGAGTTACGGAGTGCGCAGGAGTTCGACCAGAAGCTCCTTTCCAGTCCTGACGAGCCTGCCACTGCCCAGCGCTAACCTCCTTCCGCGCGAGGCTCGGACGCCTTTGGGTAGCAGAGGCGTGCGACACCGACGGGCCGTCCGTTTCGGGTGCCGATCGGGGATGCTCCCTCTGGAGAGTTCGTGAAGTCCGTCTGACGATTCTGCGGCCTGTTGTGCGATTTGCCAATGCCCCCGCCAGGACTCGAACCTGGGGCCTACTGCTTAGGAGGCAGTCGCTCTATCCACCTGAGCTACGGGGGCGAAAGGTTGTAAGGCCAGAAGCTAAGCGCGCTTACTCGCTTCCTCAACCTCCGCCAAATCGGCAGAAATCGCCGAGTGTGCACGTTCGTGTGCACGTTGGAGCGGGTCAGCGTCCATCATTGCGGCCCTCGTCATGGCCGCTTCGGCTTGCTGATAGATGTCCTGGACGACCTCTGCCGAGGCCCAGCCACCCGCCTTCGCAACGTCCTGCACGGGCAGAGTGCTTCAGGCGCATCGCGAACCCACGCCGATACGCGTGCCACAGCGTACCCTTCTACGGCGTCACGCCAGCCAAGCTCTCAGCCTTGCGAAGCCACTTGTCCGCCAAATCCGCCGACATAGGCTTGGTGGGATCTTGGGGCGCAGGAAAGGCCGGTGCATCTCCGATCCCAGGCCGTTCGGCGAGGACGCGGTCGATTGTTGCCCGTGCTGTCGGATTCATGGCGATTACGTGACGGGTCTGCCGCTTGTCGTGGCTGGCTCTGAAGGTCAACGCCCCATGTAGTGTGTCGGGGGTCCGCTCCAGCGACAAGTCCGCGTACCGCAGTCCCAGCACGGCCGAGATCCGCCGCCCGGTGGCGTTCGATAGGTCGAAGATCTCGGTCAGGAAGCTTCGCCTCTCGTTCTTCCCCTTCCCCATCATCACGTCGTCGGTTACGGCTCGCAGCTTCAGGTAGCGCTCGACGCTGGCCCACGGTCGCCGTGGGTTTGTCTCGCGTGGGATCGGGCACGTCTCGATGGGGTTCTCGCGCATCAGTGTGCGCTCGGCGTCAACTTCGTATCCGCGGCAGGTCGCACCGACGGATCAGAGGCCGTCCCTTGCCTCCAGCGTTAGGTAAGCTACCAGCCGCAACGCGTTGCTGTAGAGTACTGTAGCTGTATCCGCTTTCGTGAGCTGCGGTCTCAAGATCTAAGGCCTCTAGCCGCCACTGCCGAAGCGTGACCTCCAGGTCCGTGGCGAAGCTCTCTGCCATGGTGGCTTCACGCTCGAGCCCTCGACGGCGCATGAGATCGGCTTCGTCGCGCCATGTCGCCACGAGCGCTGTGAGCGGCTCGGTGTTCACGGGCGGTCTACGCTCACTTGACCGCCCGCATCTCAATCGCCGGAACGCTGGCCTCCGTCGCCTCGATCCACTCGAGAATCTCCTTTCTCGTCCGGTAGAACGGTACGGTATCCCTGGCAGCGTTGAGCGCGCCGACTAGGAAATCGTGCCGCTCCCGTCTCGCCTGGAGGGTGCTGGCCGTGGTCGCTCGCACCCTCTTCCCGCTTTCACGGCGACGAAACACGGAGTCCGTTTCGATGTCAGTCTTGCGGCTCCCGACCCGCTCGAACCGCCGGGCACCGACCATCGCCTTCAGCTCCTCCTCGAGCACCATCTCGAGCGTGAGCCGGATCACGCCATGGAAAAGCGCTCGCAGCTCCTGGCGTAGTTCGTCTTGCGTGGACCTCTCGACCTCGGCGATCTTCTCCATGAGAACGCTCCTTTCCGGTTCCGGTCCTGCTGTCGCAGGCCACGGCTCCCGGGGTTCATGTGGAAGTGAACAAAGGAGCTTTCTCTTTTTTTTCAGGGCTGTCCAATCTCTCGGACGCCCTCTACCTCCTTCTACACAATCTTCGGGACACTACCGGCGCTCCAGGCCCGGGCGGTCCCAGGCCGGGATGCGCACCGAAGCATCGATGCTGGACCCGCCGGAGGGTTCGGAAGAAGTGGTGGCTGGCGCCCGTCTTGATCGTGCTGGTTCTGGTCGGTGCGCCGGCGGTCTTCGCAGAGACTTCGGCGCTCGCGCCGTTCATCTACACGATCTTCTAAAGGGCACGATCTTCCGGAGGTCCATGCCGAGCTCCCGTCCGCGCCAAGGACGTGGTGGGCCCGCGACCGATCGGGCCCGGCGTCGACCTGCCGGACTGGCCAGCTGCCGCCTACGGAATCACCAGGTTCGCCGTCTGCCGGTTTCCGTTGCCCCGGGTCGCGACCAGCGTCGATACCGACGAGCCGGTGACCGACACCTCGTAGATGCCCTCCAGCAGCCCGGTGAACGAGAAGCCACCCGAGCCACTTGTGGTTCGGGTCTGGACGAACCCGTCCTCCGCGACACACGTCGACGCGGACGTACTCTGCGGCGTCCTGCAGCGAGCGAGCCTGACCTCGACGCCCCCCGCGCCCCCACCGCCGGACCGCGTTACGGTTCCGGTGACAGCCGTGTTGTTGAACTTGTAGGCCCAGCCCGCGCAGTTGGCGATGATCGTATCCGCTGAGACGGGACACACACGTGCGGAGTGGCGGTAGCCCCCCTGCGAATCGGTTCGCCCGACCGAACCACCGCCCGTGCTTCCCACCGTCAGCGTAGACGGGGTGAGAATGGTGATATTCGAGTCGGTGCTTGCGGCGGTCAGCGTGTAGTCGCTCGGCACCGGCAGCCGGCGGAACACAACGCCGCCAGTGCTGGTTAGTCCACGGGTTTCCACCGTGCTTCCGTTACGCTTGAGCGTTATGCCTATCGCCGTGGCGCCTTCGCGGTTGTCACCCTGGCTCTTCACCGGGCCGGAGCTCGTGTTATCGACTTCGTGGAACCCCGTGGTGAAGATCACCATGGTGGTGTAGCGGACCACCAGCTTCCCGACGTTCACCGAGCCGTTTATGGGCTCAAGGCCGTCCGCCGTGTACTGGAGGTATCCGCCAGACGCGCTCCCTGCACCCGCCGGATCGGTCGACTGGACCCAAGCTTCGCCGTAGGCCTGCGACTGGTCGGAGTCGAGCCGGAAGTAGACCTTCTGGGGCAGCTCACTCGGGCTTCGGGAGATCGTGACCACCGCGTTGCCCGACTGGGAAGACGCCGAAGCGATGGTCGACCCGCCCGGCTCATCGTACGCATTGACCTTCCAGCTCTGCAGGCGGAGACCCGAATCCGATGCGCTGGTCTTGATGGTCTCCACACCGACTCGGATCCTGGCTCTCCCGTTGAGGACATCGATCGTATCCGGCGCCGCCGCGGTCGTGGCATCGGGGCTGAACGAGACACCCATCACCCGGTCCGCCTGAATGGACAGGTGGCCCGATCCGGTGGAAATGACCCCGCTCCAGACCCGCCCGTCGCTGCTCCCGCCGTCCTCGCCCACGTCGTCGCGCTTCCGGATGCGGATCACCGCCTCACCCCGGTCGTCGGTGGACGCCGAGCCCAGCGGTGCGTTGCGCGTGCTGGCGTCGCTGGACGTGGCGAAGACCCCGACCTCGATCCCCGGCGCGGGTGAAAGGCCAGGCTTCGAGCCGTCGATGCCCACGAAAGCGTGTACCGTCACGTCCAGGATGTCGGTATCCACACCGGAGAAGTCCACTGCTCCCTCCTCGTCGAGACCAACGGTGACCTCCTTCGAGCCCGGATCAAAGCTGAGATAGATGCGGTCGAAGCCATCCAGGGTCACGGTGTACGAGCCGGCCCGGATCGCCTCGAAGGCGTACGTCCCGTCCGACTCCGTCGTCACGGTTCGATCGTCCGGCCCCGTGAGGATCACCGTGACGCCGGGGACGCCGATGTCGCTGCCCGTCACCCGACCGCGGACGGAAGACGTCCTCAGAATCTCCCCCTCGAAGTCGAGGCGCAGCAGCTCACCGATCGTCTGGATCTCTCCCGACGCCGTGGGCTCGGATACGGTGACGCCTACCGGTAGGTCGACCACCGTCACGGTGTGCGCGCCGAGCGAGACGTCGTCGAAGGCGTAGGCCCCCTCCGCGTCGGTCGTGGTGGTCTGCTCCGAGTCCAGGCGCACAACCGCGTCCGCGATGGGCTCTCCCTCGGCCATCAGGAAGCCCTCGATGAATCCACCCGTCGGATCGGCCGTCCGGAACGCTACCGCCTCTCCGATGGTCTGGCCGAAGCTGTTGGACGCGATCAGACGCACGAAGTGGTCCGTCGACGGGTCGAGCCGGGCGAGCCTAGTCTCGAGGCGCACGTCGTCCAATCCTCCACCCAGCGACTCGGACGGGGTTGGATTCGGTGCCTCGAAGTCCTCGGTCAGGCTCCATTCCAGGTAGGCCGTGGTGGGGGCACCATTGGGATTGACGTTGGCCGTCAAATCGATGCTGCGAGAGCCCGCTTCCGATGCCTCCAGAGGCGAGAGGGTGGGTGGGGCAGGGGTCACCTCGACGTCCGTCGTGCCCAAGACCTCGCTGACGTCGGCGATTACCGCAGTGATCCCCGGGTTGACGGCCAGGAGCACGCCAGTGGCGTCCACCGCCGCGATGGCGGGATCCATGGACGCCCAATCCACGTCGCGCACCAGGTCGTTCCCGTTGGCGTCCCTGGCTATGCCCGTGAGCTGGAACTCACTGCCTCGGGGGAGCGTGAGATCCTCGGGTTCGATCACGACGGTTACCACCACCGCCTCGACGCGAGCTTGCTGAGTCTCGAACCGGCCGCCCAGCTCACCCCTGACGGTTGTCTCACCCTCACCTCGAGACACCAAACGGTCGCTCCCGACGATCTCGGCCACGGTAGGGTTCTCACTGGACCATTCGAGCTGGGCGCCGGGAATCGTGTCTCCGTCGGACCAGATCGCGTATCCGACCAGGGGCAGCTCATCGCCGATGGCTTCGAATACGGGGAGTGGGCCCTCCACGGCGACCCGCGAGACGACGGGTTCCACGGGGACCGAAAACGAGAGCATGCTCCCGGGTGTGGCCTGCAGCGTCTCCGAGCCCTGGAAGAGGATCAGGCCCCCACCCAACAGGGCGACCTCGGCGGTGAGCGTCTCGTCTGCCACCTCCAACGGGATCTCCAGCGCACCGCTGCTGACCGAGCCACTGGCCACGGCGACAGTCGTCTCCAGTGCGATGGCGCCCGAGGCGTGGGTGACGCGGATCTCCGCGGACTCGATCTTCGAGGTCGCGGCGGAGGCCGACCCCAGATCGAAGGAGAAAGTCACGGCCATGGGATCGGGAGGATTCGTGAACAGGTCACAACCGGAGGAGAGGACGATACACGTCAATGCGACCAGCCAGTTGGTCCTGCGATGGAAGAATGTCACCAGCCACTATTCTTGCGGAGGGTTCATTTCAAAGCGAGCGGAGAACGGTAATCTCCGCGATTGTGGCGGGGAGCCGCAAGTTCTGCGCCGTACCCGGCGACCGCGCGTAGTTGAAAGCAACAGATTCCCTTCCGCCTCGCGGAGGCGAATCCTCTGGCTGTGGTGCACGTACAACTGGGAATCCGGCGCTGTGTGGCCGATGCAACAACAAATGCGGACCTGTGGCGCGAGCGCCTCGATTTGCCCTCAGGCGGGTCGACGAAGAGCCAAGAACAAAAGCCCTTGGAGCTTGACGGTAGGGGACTCGGACACGCCGTGAGCGACCGTGGGGGTCGGTTCGGGGCCCGGGCTGCGGGACCGGGACGGGTGGGCAGGCTGCTACGATGCAAGAAGGGGCCGAGCGGATGGTTGGATGAGCGCCCAGAAGGAGAATCCGGGGGCGAAGGGCCCGGGAGCCCTACCTCACTCACGCAGGGACTGGTCGGACTGAAACTCCGGGATCGACTCGAAATCGGCGGGATCGAACCGGGACGACTGATCGGAGCCGAGCTCGGCTTGAGGCGGAGCGCGGGCCGGGGGCCGAGGCGGGAGGCCGAGATGGATGAGGATGGAGCGGACGGGCACGGGGTCGGTGACGAAGGCGCGTTCAACTCTGGGTCAGAGCGTACTGTTTGGACGCGGGTTTCTTGTCTGAAAGACAGGGGCCATATTAGCCTCCCCAGCACGAGAACGACTCGTAGTCTCGCCAAGGCTCAAATGCCTGCGGCGAGTTGGATACTGGATTGATCGCGGTCGTTGTCGTAGGAGGAGAAGATCGTTGGTTACACTCCGTCCGGACCGAGTGATCCGCGCTTTGGCACGCCGCATCGCTCGCAGACGGCGCAGGCGCGTGCTCCTCTCTGCTTTCATACCTGTGGAGTTGGCCGAAAGAGACGCGCTCCGCTGCTTCTTCCTGCCGGAACGCCCGGGTCCACAGACGGCGCTGCAAGCGCTGGGCGAACCGCGGGACATGTGCCTGGTGGACCGGTGGCCTGAGCCCCGGGCGGTGGTCGTCGTCGCGCCCGGCGATCTGGTCCTCGCCGGAGACCCCGATGTACTGCGACCGGCCGATCTGAGGGCACTCGCACATCGAGGCATGATCGAGGCGCCGCCCACCTTCAGCTCGCTTCTCCAGAGGGCGTATCCCGACCTGAGACTCTGGCCACGCGTCGTCTACACGCTGCAGGACAGGCCAACTCCACCGCTGCCCGCCAGGATCACCGTGCGGCGGCTGGAAGTGAACGACGGCCAGCTCGCCCGCGCACTTCATCGCGAGGGTAAGTGGCTGTGGAAACACCACAGAGGCCCGGAGGAGTTGGCGGCGAGCGGGCTAGCCTGGGCGGCGATCGCGGACGAGAGGTGCGTCTCGATCGCGCTGCCGTATACACGAGGCGAAATGTACGAGGACTTGGGTACGTTCACCGACCCTTCGTTTCGCGGGATGGGTCTCTCGTCTGCCTGTGTAACGAAGGTCATCGAGGACGTGCTGCGCCGCGGACGCGTTCCGAGCTGGTCCACATCGGTCGATCATAAAGTCAGCCAGCGGGTCGCACAGAAGACGGGATTCCAGAAAGACCGGGAGGACTTCGTCTACGTCACGGGGCCGGACTTGGCCGGGTCTCAACCACTTCGCGAGGGTCCAATCCCACCCACGGCCCGGCTCTCATGACACAACTCGCCTCGGCCGTCTAGTTATGCGCTCCTCACCTGTTCGAGGACGAACACGCCGGTCAGTGGACTCTCCGGTGCCTTTGGACCGCATACGAGCGGCGGGAGCCGCCGAGACGCAGGGACCGCTGGGACTTCGCAGGCTTGTCGTCTGGTCCCGTTCGGTGTCAGCGCCGTACGGTGATCCGGTCGCGTGGATGGATCCTGCTGGAGCAGCCTGACCTAGCCACCTGAAACGAGACCAGGTCCAGTGTTAGGATTTGGGCTGGTCGAGACCGGGAGGAGGTCAACGAAGAGCCGTCCACAGAAAAGCCCAGGAAACAAGCCCCGAATCCACGGTTTCCGTGAAATCCGGGGCCTGTGGTGCCCCATTAGGAGGCAGTCGCTCTATCCACCTGAGCTACGGGGGCGAAGTGCGCTCGACTCACAGGGTCGCCCACGGGCCGCAGCGAGTCCAGAGGCAGGACGCGATTCCCGGCGTGTTCCGCGCTCCCGGGGTTCGTGGTGTCGGATGCCGGATGCTCACGATCCGGTGTGGTGCTGAACGCATGCGAGAAGGCCCGGATCCGCGGGACGGGATCCGGGCCTTGCCCGCTGCCTGCCAGGTGCGAGAGGCACGGGCAGGAAGCGGTCGCCATCCGGGTTGACTGGCGTCTGTGCTACTCCACCAGCCGCAGATACTTGACCAGCGAGCCGCCGGTCCCCCCTCCGCCGTATCCGCTCACGCCGCCCAGGAACCGTCCGTAGATCGCACCGTTGGGTGCATCCGGCTCCAGGAAGATCTTGGCGAACTGGACGAACTCCATGTTCTCCGCCCCGCCGTACAGGTTGAGGGTGGGCGGCATCACGGGGACGACCCGCACGAGGGGGCTGTTGAACTCCGGGTTGGGGTATTGCGAGCCGGTGATGTACCCCCCGTTCGGATGGCCGGGATCGTCCACCCACTGGGCGCCCGGGTCCTGGTCGTAGAGCCGACGCAGGGCAGACTGGACGGACGCGATGTTGCCTTCCTGCGGCGGGTACGGCGTCCCGATTGAGATCGAACAGAGGTTGCATCCGATGATGTTGCTACGCACGAAGTCGGCTCCCTGACCGAAGTCTTGGCAGCTCTCTTCAGGATCCGGCGGGCTCCAGAGATGGAAGTTGCCGGGCGCCATGGTTCCCGAGCCGTTCGGGTCCCAGCCGCCGCCTGGGCTGCCTCCGGTCGATTCCCCTCCCTCGCCCGGCGTGGTCTTGAGCACGATCCGGCGACCCATGTCCCGGCTCCTGGTCTGTCCGGACCCCTCGGTCTGACCGTTGCGGAAGCTGCTGCCGTAACCGGTCCCGTCGAAGCCGGAGCCGTACGAGGTCCCCTCCACGCCGTACTGATCGTACGTGTGATAGGGGTCTTGCTGCTGCCCGTCGTCCAGCTCCTCGCCGTCCTCGAAGAGCCACTCTTCGCCGTCGTCGGGAAGCCGGTTCGCCGGCGAGATGTCGTCGTCGAGGTCGTCCCAGAGATCGACGACGGCGAAGGGCAACACGCACGCCTCGATGGTGGTGCCTGCGCTCACCTCGGCCGCGGAAGCCGTGCTCACCTTCAGGGAGGCTATGCCCAGAAGCTTCGCGAACCAGGTGGGCAGGTTCGCCCGCTCGACCCAGACGCGCACCCTCTGTGTCTCGGGGGTGACCTGGATCGTCATTTCCGGCCCACTCTGGACGAAAGAGACCAGGCCGTCCTCCGCGTTCATGGTGTAGAACTCGGGCGTGGTGGTGTCCACCGATGCGCCCCGTACAACGTTGGCCGCGGCGTATGCCTTGCCGCGGTTGACGGCCTCGGATACGACTCCGTCGTCCTCCCAATGCAGGTCGAAGAAGGCGCTGGCA
>JBDHFN010000098.1:0-19077 GCA_039590375.1 Gemmatimonadota bacterium | reverse complement strand
AATACGCGACGGCAGCCGGATAGTATGGATCCTCCGGGTTGATCTCGATCGCTCGTTCGTACGCGTCGATCGCGTCCTCATAGCGGCCCTGACCGTCCAGCGCGATGCCGACGTAGTAGTGGCCGTCGGCCTCTTTTGGATCGAGTTCCAGAAGTCGTTCCGCCTCCAGGATGGCCTCCTCGTGCAACCCCGCCCAGGTCAGACGCGCGACGAGGGACCTGCGGATCTCCACGGCGAGCGGATCGATCTCCACGGCCCGTCGGGCCGTTGCCACCGACCCCTCCATATCGGCCTCGCCGAGAAGAACGGAACTGTAAAGGGACAGGGCGCGCGCGTTGCCGGGACTCAACTCGAGGGCCCGCTCCACCGCGCGCGCGTTGCGCCAGGTGAAGAGTTGGGGACCGGGTGCCGGCGGCGTGGAGGGGTCCACGGCGTCGCGTGAGGTTCTTCATGCGGTGGGGGCTGGGGTCGCTGGTCGGTGCGGGCGCCGCTGACAAAGTGCTCACGTGCCGGTCCGAAAGGCAATGCCCGGCTTGCCCGCGAGGCGAGTCGGGCTCCATTGTTGGCCTCGATGACGAGCAGATCGGTCGCTGTGTCCTATCGGAGGCGGCGGTGGCGGCGACCCAACCCATCTCTTGGCGGATCAAGGAGTGGAAGCTCTCTCGATCCGATGTTCGCTTCTCTCCTGGAGGATCCCCGGTTCCTCCGGCTCACTGACTCCATGACCGAGACGTAACACATGCCGCTCTCAGTTGACGATCTGATTCCCCTGATCGACAGAGACATATCGCGTTGGGCTGCCGGCGGTCCCGTGGCCATGGCGCGTCGTCGTGCATTGCTTCACCTACGCGATGTCCTGCAGAGAACGGGCTTTCCCACGGAGCGCAATCAGCGTCGCGCACTATCCTTGGTTCCCCTCGTGTTCCAAGAGGCCAATTACGACGATATCGCTTGGACCGACCGGGCAGCGCCGCTCGGACATTTGTCTGACATATTCGCGATAGACATTGCCGTTCAATCAAGCGGGCGTGAACGGCACGAACTGACTGATGCCGAATACCATGAATACGTCGATATGAGTCTGGCAGCGATTGAATATCGGTGAACCTGTCGTCGCGTATCATCCCGGGCGCGCCTGCCTCCTGGGCGAGCACTGCGACTGGGCAGGAGGCGCCAGCCTCGCCGTCCCGCTGCCCATCGGAGTCCGCGTGGAGGCCCGTCCGGCGCCGACGGGCACGGGGGTGTCCCTCGACTCGGTTCTGCACGGCAGACCGCTGCGCGGGCGCTGGGCACTCTCCGGAGCCGTCGACCCCGAGGGCGGGCCGCTTCGCTTCGTGCCGGCAGCCCTGCACCTCCTTGACGGGCTTGGCCTCGAGCTCCGGGACACCGCGCTTCACGTGGAGAGCGACCTGCCTCCCGGTCGCGGCTTCTCGTCATCGGCCGCGTTCACCCTGTCCGTCCTCGACGCAGTGGCCCGGCGTGCCGGGCACACCCTGGAGCCTCGGAGACTGGCCCAACTCGCCTTCGAGGTAGAGCACGACCTCTTGGGAGTGGACTGCGGTCTGTTGGACCAGTTGGCCTGCGCGGAGGGCGTGCCGCTGTTCATTCGGTGGCAGGGCGGGCAGCACGAGGTCCGTCCGATTCGTCCGGGCGCGACGTTCCACCTGGTGGCGATCGCCCTCCCCACGGCGAGGGACACGAAGGGGATCCTCGCTGCGCTGAACCGGTGCTTCTTCGGTCGGTCGGGACCCGGGGCGCAGGCCAAGTCGGCAGCGGTCCGCACGGCGCTTTCGGCGTTTGCCGACGCGGCCGCTGTCGGGGCTGCCGCGCTGGTGCAGGGGGACGAGGCGGCGCTGGGTCATGCGATGAACACCGCTCAACAGGTCTACCAGAGAGAGCTGGACGCCCAGCTACCCGAGATGCGAGCTCCCGTCCTCGAGGAGACGTGTGCTCAACTCCTGAAGGCGGGGGCTCTGGGGGCCAAGTTCTCGGGCGCCGGAGGGGAAGGGTCCGTCATCGCGCTCTACCCGGATCGCGAGGCTGCATTGGCATCCGTCGAACGCCTCGGAGCGGGTGGCGTCGGCACCGCGCTCTATTGTCCGATCGGCTGAATCGGAGCCGCCTGCCTCACCGTCTGGGCGAGGAGATCCAAACGGTACTCGACGAGAAGACCAACCCGTGGGGGATCACCACGGAAGCCGTGGAGATCCGAGACATCATCATCCCGAAGGGGCTGGAAGACGCCATGTCCCGGCAAGCTCAGGCTGAGCGGGAGCGGCAGAGTCGCATCATCCTCGGCACCGCCGAGACCGAGATCCTGCGTCCGCCCCCGGCGTACGACCGGTCACACCCCCATACGCCGCGCGTGGACCGATGGCTCGGCCGATCAGCGGTGGATTTCCACCACGTCTCCCTCCTCGAGGACGTGCCCGCCGCGGACCGACTGCCCGTCATGCGCGCTTGGCCCCCAGAGGCGAGCGTACTTCAGCTCTTCGGCTATCTCCTTGTGGATCTTCACCGCAAGATCGCCCACCGTCGAGCCCCGCCGTAGCGTGAAGGGCTTGTCGAGGTCCGGCTCCTTGCCGGGCTCCTTGCTGTAGACCCGCATGATGTCCAAGGCTTCGAAGGTGGTACGGCCGAGCTCCTCGATGCCGGCGAGAGTCATGCCGGACACGCCGATCCGGGTCCAAGAGGACTCGGCCAACTCGACGAAGGCCTCCAGGTCGCCCTGGGCGCCAGGCAAGTCCATGCCGGTCACCACCATCAGGGCGTTCTTATAGGTCCAGCCGGATCGCCGCTTCTCCGACGCGGCGCATCCCCACGGGAGCAATCCGATCGCCTTGCTGGCCAGGAGCGGCTCGATGTGCTCCAAGCCGACCAGCGGATGCTCCACCGAGAGAACCAGCCATACCAGGTCGCATCCGCGGATCAGGTCGTAGACCCACGGCTCGACGTGCTCTTGGCAGAGCGGAGGCAGATCCACCAACTGGAAGGCGACGTCCTCGAACGGCATCATGCCCGGGGTGGCCTTGTGCGGCGATCTGACCGGCTCCCTCGTGAGGGATCCGGTGGCTGGGCTCCCGCGAGCCCGTCTTCTTCTTGGGCTCCTTCTTGAGCTTGGAGATGCGCGTGCGGAGATCGGCGCACAGCTTCTCCGTGCCCTTGTGCTTGGGCGCGACCCGGAGCATCTCCTGCAGGGCGGCCAGCTTCTCCTCCCTGGTGACAGCCGCCCGGTAGCGGGCCTCGGCCTCGCGGTAGATCGGCCCCACGTTGGTCGACATCACCCCTCCCTCCTCCGATATGCTAGCGACAGGTGGGGTGAGGTGGCTACCGGGGCGCCGCTGAGCCGCGGGTGCCCGGTGTCGTCCGCGGACGCGCTGATCTCGGAAGATGGCGCGAAGCTGCCCGCTTCCTGTCCGACGAGCCCGAGGAGTCGCGCTATCGCGACACCCGTCGGTATACCAGACTGTCTAGTCGCATGCTCTCGCCGTCCTGATCTCCATCTTCATCTTGCCGAAGCGATCGAGGCTCAGGCTGTGTTGTTCCAGGTTGTCGAAGCGCTCCTCGCGCGTCAGTCGTCGAACGCGTGCGGATAGTGCTTCCGCGCGTGCTCCAGCGTCGTATAGCCCTCACGACAGTCCCGGCGAACGAGCTCCGGGTCTCGCTCACTGGGGGGACCGTAGCCACCACCACCGCCGAGCCGTATCTCGAATGTCGCCCCCTTGGGTATCCGAAGACCGGTTGCTTTCGCGACGGGCACGGACGTGCCGTCGGGGTGACGGAGCAAGCCCGCGTTGGGTCGGCCTGGCAGGCCACCTACGAGCCCCCAGGGCGCGTTCTTCGTACGCTCGATCGTGGACGTGCAAAACGCCTCTTCGAGGAAATGAAAGTGCATGTCGGCCCCGAGTCCGCCGCGGTATTTCCCTGGTCCGCCCGAGTCGGCAGCGAGCTCGAACTTCTCCATGAGCCACGGATTCCTGGCCTCCCAGACCTCCATGGGTGAGAATCGGGTGGCTGCCTCGATGAGATGGAGCAGGCTCGAGCCGCCGTCTCCGTGCGTGCTGGCGCCCTGACCGACCGGATGAGGCGCCCCGTCTCCCCAGAACTCGCCCGATCCCTCACGGAAGCCCCACCAGACAACGGCGGCGAGGTCGCCCCCTGAACACGCCGTGACACGCTCGGGAACGGCCTCGGCAACCGCGTTGAGGACGGCTTCGGTTGCCTGCATCGCGGGCCAGCCATAGAGGAAGCATGGTGATGGCGAAATCGGGTGAAACATCGATCCCGGACGAGTCGCGACTTCGACCGGACGGAAATGGCCTTCGTTGGGAGCCTCGCCGCCACCGGCGAGCATCGTCATCACCACGCGGGCAGCCGACACGGTTGAGGCGAGTGGGCAGTTCACGGGCCCGGGCCGCGCATCGGGTGTGCCGGAGAAGTCGAGCAGGCACGTCGAGCCCTTGACCTCGAGGGTGACCTCGAAGGGGATGGGATCGTCGGTGATCCCGTCTGAGTCCATCTCGCCCCGTCCCACATATGTGCCGTCTGGGATCTGCTCGAAGTAGCTGCGCACGACGGCCTCACCGTGGTCGTACATGCGCTCCACCGACTCATGGAAGGCGTCGAGGCCGTAGCGCTCGACGAGGCGGACTAGTGCCGCAGCGCCGGTCCTGACGCCGACCACCTCGGCGTTGATGTCACCCTGGACGTGGATCGGGAGTCGCGAGTTAGCCTGGGCTATCCGCCAAATGTCGTCGACGAGCTCGCCTTTCGAGTAAAGCTTGACGCCCGGGAAGATCGTGCCCTCCTGAAAGACATCGATGGTGTCAGTGCAGTACAGCTCCTTCGCGCCGATGTCCATCCAGTGCGCCTTGATCGCGGTATAGCCGATCAACGTGCCGTCATCGAGGAACACCGGCATCACGACAGCCGCGTCCTGTGGATGGGATCCGGTCTTGTACGGGTCGTTCATGAGGATGATGTCACCGGGGTGGAGTTGGCTCTCTCCGCCGACCGCCTCGACCGCAGACTCGATGCAGAAGCTCATCGTACCCATGAAAAGGGGGATGCTCGGCGCCTGCGCGAGCATCCTGAACTGGTCGTCGTAGACGACCGCCGCGAAGTCCAGCACCTCGTAGATGATGGGGGTGAACGACGTGCGGATAAGGGCCCGTTTGATCTGGTTGGCGGCGGAGTTCAGGCCGTGGCGAATCACCTCTGTCCTGATCGGATCCGCATCCGCCGCCCCACCCGAGGCGCCCTGACCAGCTCGATAGACGACCGCTTCTGCGTGCATAGCTATCCCTCCCGGCTGAGAAAGAGCGATCCAGCTTCCCGAACGCGGGCGCTCCAACCCTCGTCGAGGTATGTCGTCGCCGTGGGCTCGAGGATGATCGCGGGTCCAACGACCGTGGCGTCGGGACCGATCGTCGACCGCTCGATTACACGGAACGAGGTTCGCCCGCCTCGTGCGAAGGACCACGCATCCAACGTGCGTTGCTGCTCCACCGGCGCGGCGCCCGCGCCCCTCCCCGACTGCCGGCGAGGCAACTTCATCCGCACCGTCGCTCGCACCGCAACGATCTCGATTGCGCCGTCCATGGTGTGGGCAAACGTGCGGTCGTAGTCACGCGTGAAGAGCTCTCGCAGCATGGTAGCCGAGCTGGTCACGCGGCCCTCGGTCGTTGGGGCCGCAACGGTCAAATAGTGCTCCTGCCCCGCATAGCGCATGTCGAGTCCGATCTCGCGCTCCCCTACCTCTGATTCCACCACGCGCTCGTCGAGCCGAGCGAAGAGCCTACTCGCCAACTCGTTCACTTCGTCCATGACCCCGTCTTCCAGTCGCACGATACGCGTGCGCGATGCCGTGCGAACCAGATCCGCGCCGAGTAGCCCCCACGCCGAGAAGTTGCCGGCGACCGGTGGGATGACGACCTCGGTCATGTCGAGCTCCTGGGCCAGGAGTGTTCCGAAGAGTGGACCCGCACCACCGAACGGCATCAGCGTGCAGTCACGTGGGTCCTGCCCCTGCTCGACGGTGATTTCGCGGATCGCGTTGGCCATGTTTGCGGTCACGATCGTAACCACGCCGCGAGCGACCTCTTCCAGCTGGAGATCCAGCGGCTCGGCCAGTGACTCGATAGCCGTCCGAGACGCGTCGATGTCGAGCGTCACGCCGCCGAGCATGCCGAGTAGCGCAGCCGCATCTGTGACGGTCGGCTCAGTGCCGCCTCGCCGGTACGCGGCAGGCCCGGGATCGGCGCCAGCGCTCCGAGGCCCGACGCGCAGCGCACCCCCGACGTCGATATGTGCTACCGAGCCACCGCCGGCGCCAATCGATCGAACGTCGACCCAGGAAGTCTGGAGCGGCCAGCCGACGATCGAGCCCTCGTAGAGGACCGGGAGCCGACCGTCGAGGATCAGGCACGTGTCGAAGCTCGTTCCGCCGACGTCGGCGGTCACGACGTCGGACAAGCCCAGCAGCGCAGCGAGCTCGGCTCCGCCCTGGGCGCCCGCCACGGGACCGGACATGATCGTCTCGAACGGACGATCCTCGGCCTCACCGAACGTGATCGCGCCGCCTCCGGAGCGCGTGACGAGGAAGGACCCTGCGAAGCCGACTCCAGTGAGTCCCTGCTCCAGGCGTTGAAGGTAGCTGGCCATCCGGCCTCGCACGTAGGCGTCGATAACGGTAGTCGACGTTCGCTCGTACTCCCTGAACTCGCCCGAGACCAGGTGTGAAAGCGAGATCTCGCCGTCGAAGCCCGCAGCGCGCAACGCCTCGGCAGCGGCAAGCTCGTGGGACGGCTCCGCATAGGAGTTCATGAAAGCGATCGCCACCGCGGTGACGCCCTCCTCCGAGAAGACCTTCGCGGCTTCAGTGACGTCATCGAGCTCGAGCGCGATGTGGACCTGACCGTCAGCGCGGAGCCGCTCGGTGACGGGGATTCGAAGATGGCGTGGCACGAGCGGTTCTGGAGGCCGCCAGAAGAGGTTGTACGGCTCATCGCGATCCCCTCTTCGCGTCTCGAGGATGTCCCGGAAGCCCACGGTACTGAGCAAACCGACGGTCGCCCCGGTTCGTGTGAGCAGCGAGTTGAGCCCGACCGTGGTGCCGTGAAGGAAGTACGCCGCTCGGCTGAGATCACCCTTCTCGATCGTCGAGCTCACCGCGTCGATCACGCCCTGCTCGGGCGATGCCGGAGTTGTTGGGACCTTCCCGACGCTCAGTTCACCGGACTGATCGTCGTAATAGATGAGGTCCGTGAATGTCCCACCGACGTCGACTCCGATCCGGGTCGCCATTCATCCTCCTTGCTGGAACGGCCGTCAGGTTAGCATCGCGCTACGTGACCGGCGTGACACTAGCGCGACGCAGGTGATCTGGACAGAAGAACCGCATCCCCAGGTAATAGACCAGCATGCTCGAACCCATGGCGGTCAAAGAGGAGACAAGGACTTCCGGCGTGTAGCGGGCCACGACGATGCCGACAGCGGTTGATCCGACTGCCACCCAGTTCATGCCGCGACGATAACGAAGAGTCCCATGACGTCTGTAGACTTCCTCCATTGCGAGGCTCCCTCTGCGGACGAGTAGGTAATCGCAGATCAGGACTCCCACCATCGGAGAGAAGACGTTGGAGAGTAGGGTGAGGAAGCCGCGAAAGTATTCGGTCACTCTGAATACGGCCAGAGCTGTTCCAATCAGGCTGAGGAGGATCGTGTTCTGCCAGCGCTTGAGGGGTGTGAATACGTTGGTCAGGGCCAGCCCGGCTGAGTAGAGTGCAACGTCCATCGTCGTCCAGGTGGCGAAGAGGATCACGACTAGAGCAGGGATACCTCCTCCGAGCTGTTGGACGGCATGGACGGGGTTCCAATCGCCCGTGGTCAGCATGGAGATCGCACCGATCCAGGCGAGAAACGCGAGCGGCAACATACCCAGCGAGTATCCGATCCAGATATCCCTCCGGCTCCTCAGGTATCGCGACACGTCGGGCGTGACGAAGACTCCGACGATCAGCGCGCCGATCACCCAGTCCACGCCGGTACCCACGGTGGTCTCGCCGGTGGGTGTATACGAGAACAGGCCGGAGAGAGGATTCTCAGAAAGGACCTCGAGGAGCATCCAGCAGCACAGGCCCAACAGGAGGGGAACCGAGAGCCGACTCACCCACTTGATGTTCTCGAATCCCAACACAGCAGGCAACGCACTGGACAATCCCACGAGACCGATCGAGAGCGTGGCAGCCTCGAACCCGGCGAGCTCCCCCACGATCTGGTTTACGGCCAGACCGGCGATCTCCGTGGTGATCGCGAACCACCCGAGTAGGGAAAGCACGAGACTGAGCGATGGCAACCAGACACCGTAAGGAAAACCGAATGAAAAGCGGCTCGCCACGCTGGCCGGGATTCCGTAATCGACTCCGAACCTGCCCACGACCCCCAGGAGCAGAACGAGAATCAGGCTCCCAGTGACGAGGACGAACAAGATTTCGGTCCAAGAGAAGCTGGGAACCAGTAGTGCTCCCAACAGGAAGACAGGCAAGGACATATGAGTCCCAGCCTGGATAACGGACAGGTCCACCCAGCTCTTGGTGCGCTCCTCGACTGGAACGGCGTCCAATCCGTGCTTTTCTACCTGAAGGACTTCGGGGGTGGTCATGGCTCCTCGGGGTTGTCGAGTCGGGTGTCTCAGCCATCTACGGCTTCCCCGGGAGGGGACTGTCGCTCGCGTCGCTCCCGACGGATTCTCTCGGTTACGGCCTGATTGACGGTGAGCTCGGCTCCGTCTCTTTCGATAACGACGCCGTAGGCGCCTTCGGCCTCTTCTGGACTGAGAATCTCATTGAGGACTTCCAGGCGGACCCGTTCCGGGTCACGCTGCAGGGGATCTCCCCAACCGGCACCCCCCGCAGTCCGAGCGCTCACGATGGTGCCGCGATCAAAGGGTCCGACCCGGGAGACACGCTGCTCGTAGATCACCTCATCCTCAGTTCCAGGATTGACCCGGACGCGGTTGATGCCACCCTCGCTACCTCCAAAAAGACCCCGGGGCCGGCAGACGGTCCGCTCGGAGTTCATCTGGAGCAGGACATTGTCGGTCAGGATATGGTAGTCGCGGATGGTTCCCAGACCGCCACGAAACTCGCCGATGCCATATTCCTGGCGATGCAGCTCGTAGCGTTCGACCCGGAGAGGCCAACGGGTCTCGGCTATCTCTGCCGGTGTGTTGGGCGCGTCGCCATCGCCGTGAAAGATCAGTCCATCCGCTCCATCATCGAACGGTAAAGCGCCACCGCCCCCAGGTTGAGGACTGAGCACGATAAACGGCTTTCCCCGGCGCGGGTCGATTCGGAAAAGGCGGGTCCCAAGGAGCATGTATTCTCCGGATGGACAGCGCTCCGGTAGGGCGTGGGAAAGCGCCTCGGAGACCAGGTCCGTAAGAATCAAGGCGGCGTAACCGTACGAGTCGCAGGGGGCGGGCCACGAGGGGTTCGTGATGGTGTGCTCGGGAGAAACCACCGCAAGAGGACGGCTGTGCCCCTCGTTCGCGGGCTCGTGCGGCACGGTGGCCGACTTGATCGCGATCTCGGCGGCGGCTCGAGCACCCGCGAGGGGAATGTTGATGGGTCCCGTGGCCGTCTCGTCCGTGCCGGTGAAGTCGATCGTGACGTCGTCTCCATCTATGCGGACCGTCACCTTGAGCTTCCGGGGCTCGTCCGTGACGATGCCGTCGTGGTCCATGCAGGTCTCGGCGCTCCACTCCCCGTCGGGTATGTCACGAATCAGCCTTCTCATGAGCGCCTCGGACTGGTCGAAGACCAGCTCCATGGCTCCTCGCACGGTCGTCGCTCCGTACTTCTGGCAGAGCGCCACGTATCGGTTGACACCGGTCCGGCATGCCGCGATCTGCGCACCCAGGTCGCCCCTCACCAGATCGGGAAAGCGCGTGTTCGCCATGATGTAGTCCATCATGGTCTCGTTCATCTGCCCCGCGTCGTAGAGCTTCAGATGGGGAAAGATCATCCCCTCCTGGAACAGATCGCTGGAATCAGGGCACCACCCACCCGGTGATTTCCCGCCGACGTCGGCCCAATGGGCAGTATTCGCAGAGAAAGCCTGCAGCTCGCCGTCGAAGAAGATGGGCGTGTAGATGGAGGTATCGGAGATGTGCGTGCCGGTGCTGTACGGATCGTTGGCGATGAGCAAGTCGCCTGGCGAGAATCCGTCGGGGCCGAACTTCTTCACACCGTTTTGGATCGTCACGGAGAGGCACGGAAGGAAGAGCGGCAATGACGATCCCTGCGCCAGCATCTCCCCCTTGTGGCTCAGAAGGGCCACGCAGAAGTCCTGCACCTCGTAAATGATGGGGTTATAGGCCGTCTTCACGAGGGCGATGCGCATCTCCTCCGCGGCCGCCACCAGCCCACTCTGGATGACCTGAGCTGTGATCGGGTCGATGTGCGTTCGGTCCGAAGTCGTCATGACGCGCTCTTGGTAATGATCAGACTACTTGGGCGGCGGCGGTTCGACTCCGGGCTGACGAGCCTTGGCCGGAGGGCCCGCCACAGATCGAGCCGCGGGCAGAGCCGGAGACAGGCGCCAGGACGCTCCCAGCGGGTTGATTGCGGTACCGGCCTCAGGCAAGGTGGATGGACGCGGTCGGTCCATGCAAGCGTGCTACGGCGGCATGGTCGAAGGGGCGCGCAGTCGCGGGGGACCGAAGAGCGACCCCGGCTCTCATGCCACGCTTCGGAACTGGCACGAGGCGGTCGTGCCGAGCAAGGATGATGAGCGAACCGAGGAGCTCCTCGAGGCGAAGCGCGAGACCTGCCGCTCAGGGCCGAGCGCTCGAGCGTCGGGTCGGCCAGCGAGCTGGAGCCGACCACCTCCCGGTCCAGCTTCTTCGAGTCAGCCCGCAATCGAATGATGCCCTGGCTTCTTCGCTCGCACCTGACCGGAGACACAGGGGTGAGTACGATCCTCGCCGCAGAATCATGCTATGTCTCAACACTTGTGGTCTCAGGGGGATGTGGCCTGGTAGATTCGACGTCCGGAGGACGATCGCCCCGCTGACCTGGCCACCACAACTGCAAGGAAGACGCCCCGCTTGAGCAAACAAAGCTTTGAAGAGCTGGTCGAGGATTATGCTCGAACCAGGGTTCCCGAAGACAAGACCGTCAACGGCTTTCGGGTCGCTCTCATTCAGATCGGGGTGGCCATTACGCTGCCGGCGTTTCTGACCGGTTCCGAGATCGGTCAGAGTCTTGGATTGAGCCGCGCCGCTCTGGCATTCGTCGTCGGTGGTCTCTTGCTGGCGGTCGTGGGCGGCTTGACGGGATCGGTAGGGGCCAAGACGCGCCTCTCGACGCCGATCATCATCCAGTTTTGCTTCGGAACGGCGGGAGCGAAGGTGGTCAATTCCGTCATGGCCATTTCGCTTTTCGGATGGTTCGGCATCAACGTGTTTCTTTTTGGAGAGGCCGTCCAGAGCACCGTGCTGGAACTCGGGTGGACCGATTGGGGCACCTCAGCCTACATGCTGCTTGGCAGTTTCTTGATGATCAGCACGACGATATTCGGGTTCAAGGCACTGGATAAGCTCTCCCTGGTGGCAACCCCCGCCCTGTTCGTGTTCCTGATCTTCACGATCCTCTCCTCCGTGTCGGACGCGTCCGTTTCCGACTTGTTGGCCACTTCAGGAAACGACATGTCCCTCGGCCTGGGGATCTCCGCAGTGGTAGGAGCCTTCATGGTCGGAGCGACGGTCATGCCAGATTTCTGCCGCTACGTTCACTCGCCTCGCCATGCCGTAGGGGCCTCCGTATTGAGCTTTGGGGTCGGATTCCCCGCAGTTCTGTTGGCGTCCGCCATTCCCACCTTGGCCACAGGCGAAGGAGACTTCATGAGGATCGTCCTCACTCTGAGCATGGGGATTCTGGCCACGGGATTTCTGGTTTTTGCCACCTGGACCACGAATTCGAGTAATCTGTATTCAAACGCGCTGGTCCTCGTCACCATCTTTCGGCGCGCCGCGGAATGGAAGCTGGTTCTCGGCGCCGGCACGATGGGAACGATCTTGGCCTTGACGGGCATCATGGACCACTTCGTGCCGTTCTTGCTGACGCTGGGAATTGCCTTGCCTCCGATCGGAGGCATCTTCGTGGCGGACTTCTTTCTGGTGCAAAGACAGTCCTACAACCTCGAGGACCTACCCGAGCGACCTCCGGTGTCGATGTCGGCGATCCTGGCCTGGCTGGCTGGATTCGCGGTCGGATACGGCACCGCCAATCGGTGGTTCACTCTCACAGCCATACCAGCCTTCGACTCCCTTGCGACATCCTTTCTCCTGTATCTGGCCCTGCAGCGGGCTCGACGACGGGCGCCACGCCTGGACAATCGTGGAGGCTCCGCTACATGAGCGGACTCAGCCTGGGGGACGCCCTCGCCCCCACCCCTTCAACATCGGCCGCGCCCCTCTCCGCCACTCGATCACACGCGGGGGGCTCGGTGAGCGGAGCGTCGCTCGCGCGGACCAAGCTCGACGGTGCCACGGCTCCGCAATACCCACCGAGATTTCAGCAGCCCGTGAGAAGGGGAGGCGTTAGCATGCTCGTATGTCGCGTGGCTCTTCTGCTGTCCACCTTGGTTCTGTCGGCGTGCAATGAGGACGAAGCGATGGCACTCACCGTTGATGGGCAGACTGCAGGAGAAGAATCACAACCACCGGCCGTCACGGGAAGATACCAAGCCGTAGAGCAAAGCGTCGAGAGTCTCGTTTCATACTCTGAAGACCGACGACCATGCGTTAACCAGAACCCGTTGAGGAATGTCTACTACGGGGACCTACATGTGCACACGAGTCTCTCGCTCGACTCCTTCTCGGCAGGCACGAGGGCTGAACCAAGCGATGCGTATCGTTTCGCAAAGGGACAGCCGATAGCGATGCCACCATTCGATGCCAGCGGGCGCCCCAGGACTTTTCACAAGATCGACCGCCCGTTGGACTTTGTCGCCGTAACCGATCACGTAGAGTGGTTCGGTGAGATGCGTTTATGCGGTCAGGATACTGGCGATGCTGATTTTTGCCACACCTATTTCGCCAACAGCTCGGACGCGCTGGCGTCCCTGTTCGGTATGAACTTCAGTCCCACCCCTCGTCGGGTCGAGGCAGTTTGTGGCTCAAGTGACTGCCAGTCGGCGACCACAGGCGTATGGACCCGCGTGATTCAAGCGGCCGAAGACGCTTATGACCTGACTTCCTCCTGTGACTTCACGACCTTCATTGCCTACGAATACACTGGCCTTCCTCTTGGCGCTAATCTCCATAGGAACATCATCTTCAGGAACGATAGAGTGCCGGCGGTGCCCATTTCCTATGTGGAGGCGCCGACAGCTCCTGACTTGTGGTTGGCCTTGCAGGCACAGTGCAGTGAGAACATTGACGGTTGCGACTTCATCACAATTCCACACAATTCCAACCTGTCTAACGGCCGACTTTTGCGGCCAGTCGGTCGCATGGCACAACCGAAGCACATCATTGGTGAGTTGGAACTGGCACGACTGGCGCACGAATCCGATCGCCTAATGGAGGTGTTTCAGCACAAGGGATCGTCTGAATGCCTCAACGGCTTTGCGGGAGTCGATGGAATGCCGGATGAACTCTGCGATATCGAACAGGTGCGTCGTTTCGGGGCCACGTATGAACTGCGGGGCCAGGTGGCAGATATGACAGAGGCGGTCGGTGAGGCGGGACGAGCATATAGGCGAGGGCAGACAATCACGAGCGAGGACTGCGGAGATGCCACTGGTGAGTTCGGGCTATTCGCCGGTGGTTGCATATCCGAAACTGACTTCCTGCGTACCGCCTTGCTTCAGGGCTTGAATGACGAAAGGCGATTGGGCATCAACCCCTTCAAGCTCGGTGTCATTGCGAGCACCGACACCCACGTGGCCACACCAGGAGCAGTGTCGGAGGACGATTGGGAAGGACACGGTGTGTATGAAGCTACGCTGGAGGAGCGGCTGAACGCAGACGCTCTTTTGCCATCCAATCTGCGTGGATCACCGGGAGGCCTCGTTGGTGCATGGGCCGTCGAAAACTCCCGCGACGCCTTGTTCGACGCAATGTATCGGCGGGAGACTTTTGGGACTTCGGGTCCCAGAATAGCGCCGAGATTTTTCGGCGGCTGGGGGTATCCAGCGGACGCGTGTTCCAGAGGGGACATGATTGAGCAGGGCTATGATTTGGGCGTCCCCATGGGTGGCGATTTACACAGGCAGCGGGGTGTGGACATCGGTCCCACATTCATAGTGGCTGCTAATAGGGACCCCGCCCCGGATGCCGGCAGGTTACAGAAACTGCAGATCGTGAAGGGATGGATTGACGAGAGTACCACGCCGCACTACAGGGTCGTTGATGTGGCGGGCGACCCCGAACCCAACGTGGAGGTTGATCTGGAGACGGGTCGCGTCTCTATGGGTGGATATAGTCACCTGTGCACTATATGGGTGGATACTGACTTCGAGCCTGCGCAGTCAGCATATTACTACCTGCGAGTTGTCGAGAATCCCAGCCTGCGTTGGAGCTGGGCGCAATGCGTCAACAGGCCGAGGGGGGAGCGACCTGCGGATTGTGAGAATGAGGCGCCGAAGGTAATCCAAGAAATGGCTTGGTCGTCGCCAATCTGGTATGTCCCGTAGGGCGGTGGGTCCGGAGGGTCCGGCGCGAGCCTTACTGGGACTCCTCGCCCACGAGCTGCTCGAGCCGCGGATGGCCCCGTAGCGAGTCGAACCGTGGATTCACGCGCAGCAGGTGCCGGGTTACGCTATTCCTCCCTGGTGACAGCCGCCCGGTAGCGGGCCTCGGCCTCGCGGTAGATCGGCCCCACGTTGGTCGACATCATCCCTCCCTCCTCCGATATGCTAGCGACAGGTGGGGAGAGGTGGCTACCGGGGAGGCGTCTGAACCCCGGTGCCCCTGGTCGTACCGGGCGGCGACGTGCCTGCGGTCCGCGGGACCCGCTTGGACTCGAGAACCAGTAGGGTCACGACGGGCGGAACCAGGAATCTGACCGGTAGGATGCTCGTACCGATGCCGGTGCTCACGAAGAGGTCCCGCTTCCCCTCTCGGACATGCCCTGCCGCGTACCGTTGCCCGAACTCTGATGGAACGATGGGCCGCCCGAGCAGAGGAAGGCGCACCTGCCCCCCGTGAGTATGAGCGGCGACGGTGAGTACGACGCGTTCCGGGATGCCCGGGAAGAGGTCGGGGTTGTGCGTAACGGCGATCACGGGCGCTCCGTCGGCGACCCCCGCGAGGGCCCGGTCAACGTCGTGCGCTCCCTCCCAGTAGTCGCCGATGCCAGCGATCCACATGTCGCACGGACTCCCGGTGAGTTGCGCCGCGAGGTCCTCGAGGACAGGAATGCCGTGCGACTGAAGGGAGGCCTGGACTCGCGGAGCATCGAACCACCAGTCGTGATTTCCCAACACGGCGAACACGCCCTGGGGCGCGGCGAGACGAGACAGGATCTGCGCTGTCGTTTCGGGGGGAACGAAACGGCCCCCCAGGACCCCCCTGATGACGAAGTCCCCGAGGAGAAGAACGAGGTCTGGATCGGCCTCCCGGGTCAGTTGAACGACCTTCTCGAGCCTCGTGGGTCCATTGAACGGAGATCCCACGTGGAGGTCGGCCAGGAGCGCCACTCGGAGTCCGTCACAAGATTCGGGCAACCGCTCGAGTGATACCGAGTGGGTCTGAAGGCGGAGACTCGCGGGTTCGAGCCAGAACGCCCAGCACCCGAGAACAGCAAGCAGTGCGACGGCGACACGCAGCAGGGTTCGGCGATTGTTCATTCTGGTGCCCATGCTCGGGTCGGGCGAACCTCCCGCGACTCTGCCTCGCGACCAATCTGCCGATCCCGCGCGAAGCGCGCGACCCAACGGCACGTTGCGACGGCGGCCATAGCTTATGAGACCGCGTGTTCAGCCAGGCCTCAGATGCTCGGTTAGTTCTACTGTCCGATCGGCTGACACCGAGCGGCAAATGATGGCCTCTTTCAAATGCCGGGAGGCGAGCAGCGGTCGAACGCTCAGCGTCCGGGCGCCTGGGCCTGGTCCCGGTACAGTCGTAACCCCTCCTCGAACGTCGCAAACACGGCTTCCCTGTGCGCCGAGTCATCCCACCGGTCCATGCTCCGAAGCTGTTCGATCGTCTGCTCGATCCAATTCACGAAGAAGGCGGCATCCTTGGTCGAGCGAATCGGCTCACCCTCGGCGATCACGAACACTGGATTCGTGTGGGCGAACAGGTAGCTGTCCATGGCCCCGTGCTGCGGGGGGCCCAGCACTCGGGCAGCGACCCAGCCACTTGAATCGAAGCGCGCTTCGATCTCCGCCTCGATCGTCTTTCCGTCGCCACCAGCATCGACCGTGTGAGTGATTAGGCCGTCCTGAATGATCTCGAGTCGCTGCATCGGGAACAGCGACCGGGCGCTGACGGAGACGGTCACTTCGTCGCCTCCGGAGACGGCGAGCTCCTCGCCCATCCCCCGCCCTTCCACATCGAGGGTCAGAATGGGTCCGCTGGTGACGAACGCGCGGCCTGCCGCCATGGCGTCCGCCCATTCGTCATAGTCCAGATCCTCCTGCCCCGTGTACACGTACGACCGCGTCGTCCCCACGGCGGGATGACGCCAGATGTCGGTCATGGCATCCGTTCCGGCGGTGGCCGGAATCCTCGATCCCGTGTTCAGGAGACGATACCAAACGGCCGCGGTCCCGAGCTCGTCGCTCCAGATGCAAGCGACGTCGACGAAGTCCGCTAGGCCGAGAATCGCGTCCACCGGCAATTCGCGGGCACCGCTGGGCCGGGCGGGGTCCGGACCTCGGTGGCTGAGGCCGAAGGGATGGACGTAGCCTCCGATCCCACCCTGTTCGTGGACGCGCCTGAGGACGGCGGCGTTGTCGGGATACAGCTCGCGGTGCGCCGTACCCTCGTAGCCGATGTAGAACGGAGTGATCAGCTCGACGAGGTTGAGCAACGACATGTGGGCGAAAAAGTTCGGCCGGTACTCCTCGTTGTAGTAAACGATCGTCCGTGGACCTCCCTGGGGGTGCGGGTGACCGAGGAAGTGCTCCAGGTCTTCGACGCGGCTGTTGGCCCAGTAGTTCGCGATCATGCCGTTTGCGACGTTCAGGTCTTCGGCTTGCGCCTTGTTCGTCAGGTCCAACGGCGTGATGAAGTAGTGCCCGCCGTAATTCGGGTGGATATGGTTGTCGCCTGAATACCAGCCGGCCTCCGCCATATGTGTCCAGCGCTCGAGCTCCACGTTGACCGACGTCCATTCGCCTGCCCGAACCTCGACCGTCCGCATCTCGGGCTCGTACTCGAAGCCACGCCACACCTCGAGCTCGGCGGGTCCAACCGGGAGCTCCACCCAGAAGCTCCCGTCGGTGTGGAAGTAGTAGTCCTCCGTCACGCTGACTACGCGCGGGAAGCTGCCGTCGGGGAAGTAGCTTCGACCGTCAGAGCCGCGGAGATAGACGCGAGAGGGCAGCGGGCCCGCTCCGGAGGACGGCGCCCCCCCTCCGGCCTCGCTCACGTGGACGCGCACGTAGCCCGTGGGCTCGGCCCAGGCGTAGGCACCGATGCGAACCTGTTCCGGCTCGCCTCCGCCCCGCCCCACCACGTAGAGCCCGAAGCCCATCCCGTGGTCGGCGGTTCGTTCCTGACGCGGAGTGCCTCCGTTGCGCGCGTAGACAAGACGCTCACCGTCCGGAGACCAGGCCGGGAAGTACTCGTCGGTTCGCGTATGGGTGATCCGGACCTGCTGAATCCCCGGAGACGAGCGATCCTGAGCTGCGGTGGCCCGTGACGTGGGGACCAGGTAGAGGTCGTTGTTGCCGGAACCGTCGGTGACGTACGCGACCGCACCGCCGTGGGGTGCGACCGCAGGAGCTGCCTGGTAGTTGGTCTCGATTCGAATAAGGAGCTCGGCCCGGTCGGTGGCGGCCTTCCAGCGCCAAAGCGAGCCAGATCCCAGGGCCGCCTCGCCACGCTTCGAGACGAACACGATGTCGCCTGATTCACCGATCCAATCGCCATCCATGTCGTGGGCACTGGGGTCTGCGATGACCGGTTCGGCCACTCCCGGGCCAAAGTCGTACGACCAGAGATCGAAGGTCCCGTCGCGGGACGTCGTGAACAGGATACGCTGGCCGTCGGGAGAGAACCGCGGGCGCAGGTCCAGATGCGGGTTGTCCGTCAGCCTTCGCGTGTCGCCGCTCTCGAGCTCGACGACATAGATGTCGAAGTTCAGATCCACGTCTGCTGCGTACGCGAGATGGCGGCCGTCCGGCGACCAACTGGGTTGGGAATGGTAGCCGTCTCCAGTCGTGAGCTGTCTGGCGACGCCGCCCTCTGCATCGACCGACCAGATACGGCCCTGGTACGCGAAAGCGATCGAGGCTCCGTCCGGCGACCAGGCCGGATAGGTCGGTGAGGCCGTGACGGGAGGTGGGTAATAGCCCTCCATGTACATCTCCCCCGACCCTCTGATCTGCTCTACCGCCGGGTAGCCGCCGAGAAACGGACCCGGGTAGGCCAGCTCCTGCGCCGAGAGCGGAAGGGCGAGGAGGAGGAGGAGGCTGCTGGACAGCCATGGCGTCGCGTTCATTCTCGAGCTCCAGCCGCTAGCCATCTATCGCGACACCCGTCGGTATTCCCGGCTCTCCAATCGGCTCCCCATTCGCATGCTCTCGCCGTCGCACATGAAGTAGGCGGGCTTGTTGGGCCAGTACCAGGCCTGGAGTCCCTGCTCCACAGTCTCGTTTCCGGCGCGGTCGGCGTGTCGGATGTACGTGGAGCGGACGACCCGGTCGGACGTCGGTTCGGTGCGTAGCGGGGCGGCGCCGTCCAGCCGCGGTGCGTCGATGCTCGTGGCGCAGCCCCGCACGTCACCGGTGTAGCGGGTCCTCATCTCCATCTTCATCTTGCCGAAGCGATCGAGGCTTATGCTGTGTTGTTCCAGGTTGTCGAAGCGGTGGATGAAGGCCCCGTTCTCGAAGAACCTG